>JBEPUM010000322.1:0-3728 GCA_041691515.1 Pseudomonadota bacterium
AGGCCTGCCGCTGCCGCCGGGCGCGCCGGTCACACCTTGACCGACCAACGGCTAGTGGTCCGATTCTAACATTTGCATCCCGTTTCGGCGAGCCTACTTGCAAATGTTAGAATCGAAGGACCACTGGGAAATATAGATTGCTAGTGGAGTTTTGAATTTGACATTCGCATCCGAGACGCGCGGCTAGGTAGGGCGCGAATGTCAAATTCACTCCACTAGCCGGTTTCGCGTTTCGTGCTTATCTATTGAAGGCATCATGACGCTCCCCACGACCGCGATCCCCACCGAAACACCCGTCGCCTTTCTCGGCGTCGCGAATTCTGCGACCGGCCGCCTCTGGCGCGATCGGCTGGATCAGCGCGGCGCGGCGCGGGCATTGGCGATCTCGCAGCGCTACCAACTGCCGGAGATGCTGGCGCGGCTGATCGCCGGGCGCGGCATCGAAATCGATGCGGTCGATGATTTTCTAGACCCGACCGTTCGCCGGTTGATGCCCGATCCCTCCACTGTGACGCAGATGGAGGCGGCGGCCAAACGGCTGGCGGATGCCGCCATGCGGCGCGAGCAGGTCGCGATCTTCGGCGACTACGATGTCGATGGCGCGACCTCGGCGGCGCTGTTGACCTGGCATCTGCGCCATTGCGGTTTGGATCCGCTGATTCACATTCCCGACCGCATTTTTGAGGGCTATGGCCCGAACGTCGATGCGATCAACGCGCTTGCGGCCAAAGGCGCAACGCTGCTGGTCACCGTCGATTGCGGCACGACGAGTCTTGAACCGCTGGCCGTTGCCAAACAACAGGGCATGTCAGTGGTGGTGATCGACCATCATCAGTGCGGCGATGAATTGCCCGATGTCGAGGCGCTGGTGAACCCGAACCGGCCCGACGATCTCTCGGGGCTCGGTCATCTCGCCGCGGTCGGTCTCGTGCTGGTGACACTGGTCGCGTTGAACCGCGAGCTGCGCAACCGCGGGTTCTGGACCGCGGAAATGCCCGAGCCCGATCTGCTTGGCATGCTGCATCATGTCGCGCTCGGCACCGTTGCTGATGTCGCGCCGCTGACGGGCCTCAATCGCGCGTTCGTGGCGAAAGGCTTGATCGCGCTACGCCGCCGCGATCACATCGGTCACACCGCTCTGATGGATGTCGCGCGGCTGAATGGGCCGCCGGAAGCGTGGCATCTCGGATTCATGCTGGGGCCGCGCATCAATGCCGGCGGCCGGATCGGGCGTGCCGACCTTGGCGTACGCCTTCTGCTTGAGGGCGATGTCTCGGAAGCTGCGCGGATCGCCGCCGAACTCGATCGCCTTAACGCCGAGCGCCGCGTAATCGAGCAGGCGGCCGAAGCGCAGGCGGAAGCCGAAGCACTCGCCTCGCTCGGTCTCGAGGATAAGGGGGCTGTCATCGTCACCGCGTCCGAAGGCTGGCATCCCGGCGTGGTCGGTCTGGTGGCATCGCGGTTAAAGGACAAGTTTTCGCGCCCCGCTTTCGTTGTCGCACTTGAGCCCGGCGGCATCGGTACAGGGTCGGGCCGCTCCATCGCGGGTGTCGATCTCGGCAAAGCGGTGCGGCAGGCGGTGAGCGACGGCATTTTGTTGAAGGGCGGCGGTCATGCCATGGCGTCAGGCGTTACGCTGCGCAAGGAACGATTGGCGGAATTCCGCGCCTACATGGAAAAGACGCTCGCCGCCGATGTCGCGCAGTCACGTCATGTTCGCGAGCTCTTCATCGACGGCGCAGTCAGCGCGCGGGCGGTGACGCCCGAGTTTGTGGCGACGCTCAATCGCGCCGGACCGTTCGGCGCCGGCAATCCCGAACCGGTGGTGGCGCTGCCGTCGCATCAGCTTGTTTATGCCGACGAAGTCGGGCAGGCGCATCTTCGGCTTCGCTTCAAATCCGGCGACGGGGCGATCGTGAACGGGATTGCATTCCGATCGGTCGGGCAGCCGTTGGGCAACGCGCTGACCCAACTCCGCGGTCAGCCGGTGCATGTGGCGGGATCGCTGGCCGTGGATCGCTGGCAGGGATCGGAACGCGTACAGTTGCGCGTGACGGACATCGCAGTACCCGATCCGGGGCCGACGACCATTCGCTGACTCATGGTTAAATCGAGGTCGTTAAATTAAGTAAGTTTTCCGTCAACGCTCGTAAGTGTTTCGCCGAACGATAAGGTGATCCATCGGTGAACTTAGCGTGCGGGGCGAACCACATGCATACGGCGATCTATGCTTTGGTCCGCCTTGTCCTGTTTGGTTTTGGCTGGATTGTCGCAGCCGTGCTGGCCATGGCTGCCGACATGATGGCGACAGGCACCAAGTGGCCGATCTTCTGTGTGTTCGCCGCGTGGTGGACTTACGCCTGTGCGATCTACGTGCAGAGTGAGGCAGTGAGCAGCGAGACACGCAATCCGGAGTCGCTAAGGGCAAGACAACTGGATTCATGACATCCGTCGCTCTCGGCTTAGATCATGAGCCTTGTATCACGAACCTTGCCTGAGCTTGGCCAGGACCTGCAATCCGGCGTACCCATCGGCGGGCAATCCCACACGCGTCTGAAAATCCTTGACCGCTTTCATGGTGTCGTTGCCGACACGGCCATCGGTGCCACCTGTGTTGAAGCCGGCCCTGGTCAGGCGGGTCTGGACTTCCTGCACTTCGGCGAGCGTCAGCGCACGCTCCGAGCCGGGGAAGGGATGAATGAACGGTGGCGCTCCAAGTATGCGATCGCCGAGATGACAGATCGCAAGCGCGTAATTCATCGACGGATTGTAGCTGCGCACGGCGTAGAAGTTCGCCCCCAACAAGAACGCCGGTCCGCCCGATTCCGGAATCCAGAGTTTCGCTGAAGCGTTCGGCTGCGGAAACGGCTTGCCGTCGGCGCGCTGTATGCCGGCGCTGGCCCATGCGGCATAGCTACGGCTGCTCCCTTCGCCGCCGCCCGGCGCGCGTACCTCATAACCCCAATGTTCGCCGCGGTGATATTTTCCGCGATTGATCAGGTAGCGCGCGGTTGAACCCAGCGCGTCATCAGGTTTTCCGAATGGCGACACCCGGCCGTCATGATCATAGTCCATGCCGACGTTGAGCCAGACTTCCGGCATCCATTGGGTATGCCCCATCGCGCCGGCCCACGAGCCGCGCATTTCTTCAGGCGTGCTCCAGCCTTTGTCGACGATGCGCAGCGCGTTGATCAGCTCGGTTTCCCAGTAGGTGCGGCGCCGCGGTTCGTTCCAGGCGAGCGCTGCGAACGAAGGAAACACCGGGCGCATATGGTTCTTCTGCACGAGGGGATCGCCGAACGCGGACTCGACACCCCATAGCGCCAGCAGCGTACCGCGCTCGACGCCGAAATCGTGTTCGATCCGCGCAAACACCGCCTGGTTCTTCCGAAGCGCTTCCTTGCCAGCGATGATCCGCCAGTCTGAGACCCGGCGATTGATGTACTGCCAGGTCTTTTCATGAAACTCCGGCTGATTGCGCATCTGCTTGAAGACGCTCATGTCCGGTTCGACCCGGCCCATACAGCGGGTCCATGTCGCATCCGAGATGCCTCCCTTGGCTAACGCACGGGCGCGGAATTTCTCACGCCACTGCTCGAAGCCTGGAGGCGCGGTTGCGAGAGCCGGGAAGGGCGCAAGCGCCGCCGCGCCAAGGGATTGCAGCACGGCGCGCCGGCTGAACCGGATCTGAGAATCAGGGGTTTTCATGCGGCCAGCTTAACGGAGCG
>JBEPUM010000323.1:0-3723 GCA_041691515.1 Pseudomonadota bacterium
TCGACGCGGGAGCTGTGCAAAGCTTTTTATCCTGGTTCAAGTCCAGGCTGGGCCTCCAACTTCTCTTCTCAACCTTCGACGTGAAATCTGCTGCGCTAGGCAGCGACGGCTGGGAGCCGTTGCGTGCGCGTGGTACGCAAAGAAAAGCCCGCAGTTTGCGGGCTTTCCCTTTTGCAATTACCAACGGCGCCAATGACGATGACGCCAGCCGTGGTGCCATCCGTGAAACCGCGGCGCACCGTAGTAGCCATACGCGCGATAGAAGCGTCTGTTCGGGACACAGCGGCCCCAACCGTTGACATGCGCGCCCGGTCCGCAGCGCCAACCAACCTGCGTGACGGAACCGGCAGTATCGTGAAGCGGCGCGACAGGCGCGACAGGCATCGCCTGGGCTGATGACGCCATGCCGAGACCAACGGCGAGAGCGATAGAAGCCAAGAGTTTCATGTGGTTTCCTCTTCTGATGCAGAAGGTGCAATCACATCGTAATACGACTGAACGTGCGATGAAGGACCCCGTCGGATTTCTGCCTCAGTCCAGCCTCCATCATTCCCCATTTTGCGACGCAAGGCAGTTGCGAGGGGTTTCTCTCGTCACTTCCTTCAGCGTATGTCGCTGACGTGAAAGATGCTGCGCTTTCCGCAAGCCTCACACTTCACGCCGAAATCTTCACGAATACCCTGCGGATTGCGTACCGCGATCGAACTCTTGCAGTTCGGGCACGTGACATAGACCGTGCGATCTCGCAGCCGTTGCTGTGCCGCCATCACCAGGCACCTTTATGTTGTGATGATCGGATAACGAAACGCGTAGCCACGCGAATTGTTCGCGCAGGCGACAATTGGAATCGAATAGTCGACAAGTTGCGCGATACGCCGGCGATCGCAAACAACAACGGCCGCAGATGACTGCGGCCGTGAAATTGATTGGAGCGGATTCGATGAATCGAACATCGGTCTGCGACTTGGAAGCCGCGGCTTTGCCACTAAGCTAAACCCGCATGCTCAGGAGTTAGCACGTTCCTGAGGGAGCATGCGCCCAAGTCATAATTAACGTTACATCGAGCAATCGCTGGACCCGGCCGGAATATCTGGAAATATATCCGTGGCCCGGTGGCGGAAGTGTCGACGCGGGAGCTGTGCAAAGCTTTTTATCCTGGTTCAAATCCAGGCTGGGCCTCCATCCCGCTGCAACTGGCGGGACTGTCTATTCAGACGCGCGAATTAATCGTCCATGCGAACGAGCGTGACCTCGAACGGCAAGTCCGGCGCTTGCTTTGCAAAGCCAGAAGCCGAAACGATCTTCCCCGACGGCAACTTCCCCGAAACGGTAATTTCAAGATCGTCAATTCCGAAGACGGGAGGCGCGCCTTCGGAATGTCGCCATGTCCGAATGGTCGCCGTAAAGTTTTCGCCGTCATCGACGTATGACCCCTCATAGGACAGGGCGATATCGCCGCCGGAAATCCTGCCGTCAGAGACCGTCACGATGCCGGAGCCCGCGCCCAGCGGGGTCTTGAACCAGGACGAATATCTGCCGTTTTTCAGCATCGCATTTGCGCTGTTTGCCGTTCCAGGAACGCCCAGCATTGCCGCAACAGGTTAATGGCCGACTACTTTTAGTTATGGATGAATTATTTTTAGTTATAGGAAATATCGAAGCAGGGAGATTTGGTGCGCGGTAATCGTCTGCCATTCCCCGCGTTTTTCCACCGGCCGCCGGGCTCCCGAAATGGACCAAATTGCCGGTTGATGAAGCCCTTAAAATCCTTTCCCGCCTGCGTAATCTGGTCTAAAGACACCTCGCGCGCGAAGATCGCGCTCTTGGCTCAAGGGACGCGCGGATGCGCGCCCTTTTTTTGTGCCCAGTTTCAAGCCCCCGGGACTTAATGCCTAAACGCACAGACATCTCGACCATCCTCATCATCGGCGCCGGCCCCATCGTCATCGGCCAGGCCTGCGAATTCGACTATTCCGGCACCCAGGCGGTCAAGACGCTGAAGGAAGAGGGCTACCGGATCGTTCTGGTCAATTCGAACCCGGCAACGATCATGACGGATCCGGAGCTGGCGGACGCCACCTACATCGAGCCGATCACGCCTGAGATCGTCGGCAAGATCATCGAAAAAGAACGCTACGTTATCCCCGGCGGTTTCGCGCTGCTACCGACCATGGGCGGACAGACCGCGCTGAACTGCGCGCTCAGCCTGCGCAAGCAGGGCACGCTTGATCAATTCGACGTCGAGATGATCGGCGCCACTGCCGACGCCATCGATAAGGCCGAGGACCGGCAACTATTCCGCGAGGCGATGACCAAGATCGGCCTGGAAACGCCGAAGTCGCGGCTCGCCAATGCCTCGTCGCTGAAGAAGAGCTACCGCGACAAATACCTCTCCGAAAAGGAAAAGCTTTCCGGCGAGGCGCTCGCGGAGCATGAGCGGCAATGGACGCTCGGCGAGAACGACCGCCGCAAGCGCTATCAGGAGCACGCGCTCGGCGAGGCGCTGATGGCGCTCTCCGAAATCGGCTTGCCCGCGATCATCCGCCCGTCGTTCACCATGGGCGGCACCGGCGGCGGCATCGCCTACAACCGCGAGGAATTTCTCGACATCATCGAGCGCGGGCTCGACGCCTCTCCGACCAACGAAGTGCTGATCGAGGAGTCCGTACTCGGCTGGAAAGAGTACGAGATGGAGGTTGTCCGCGACAAGAAGGACAACTGCATCATCATCTGTTCGATCGAGAATCTCGATCCGATGGGCGTGCATACCGGCGATTCCATCACCGTCGCCCCTGCGCTGACGCTGACGGATAAAGAATACCAGATCATGCGCGATGCATCGCTGGCGGTACTGCGCGAAATCGGCGTCGAGACCGGCGGCTCCAACGTGCAGTTCGGTGTCAATCCCGCCGACGGCCGCATGGTCGTGATCGAAATGAATCCGCGCGTGTCGCGCTCTTCGGCGCTGGCGTCGAAGGCCACCGGTTTTCCGATCGCAAAAGTCGCGGCACAACTCGCGGTCGGCTACACGCTGGATGAGATCGCCAACGACATCACCGGCGGCGCAACGCCGGCCTCGTTCGAGCCGACCATCGACTATGTCGTCACCAAGATTCCGAGATTTGCCTTCGAGAAATTCCCCGGCGCCAGCCAAACCCTGACCACGTCGATGAAGTCGGTCGGCGAAGTCATGGCGATTGGCCGCACCTTTCAGGAGAGCTTGCAAAAGGCGCTGCGCGGACTCGAGACCGGCCTCACCGGCCTCGACGAAATCGAGATCGAGGGTCTCGGCAAGGACGACGACAAGAACGCGATCCGCGCCGCCTTGGGCACGCCGACGCCGAACCGCCTGCTGCAGGTCGGGCAGGCAATGCGGCTCGGCTGGACCAACGAGGAGATTTTCACGTCCTGCAAGATCGACCCGTGGTTCCTCGCGGAAATGCGCGGCATCGTCGAGATGGAAAACAAGGTCCGCGCGCACGGCCTGCCGGGCAATGCCTTTGGCATGCGCACGCTGAAGGCGATGGGTTTTTCCGACGCGCGGCTTGCGGTGCTCGCGGGCCAGACCGAGGCCGAAGTCAAATCGCTGCGCCGTACGCTGGGCGTGCGCCCGGCGTTCAAGCGCATCGACACCTGCGCCGCGGAATTCGCCTCCCCCACCGCCTACATGTACTCGACCTACGAGTCGCCGTTCGCGGGCACGGTCGCCGACGAAAGTGCGCC
>JBEPUM010000324.1:0-3691 GCA_041691515.1 Pseudomonadota bacterium
TGGGTGATCTTGTGCTTCTCGACCTGGCGCAGAAAATCCTCGGCGTCAAAATGCTCCATGATGATGACGGTGCCGCCGAGCGTGATCGCCATCATGCTGAAACGCAAAGGCGCTGCGTGATAGAGCGGGGCCGGGGACAGATAGACGCTGTCGGCGTTCATGCCGCACATAGTGGCGCAGAGCAGTTTCAGGAATGGGTTCGGCAGATCGATCGGATTGTGTTCGTTGGCCCGCTTGATGCCTTTCGGACGGCCTGTCGTGCCGGACGAATATAGCATGTCGTAACCGGCGACTTCGTCTGGTATCGGCGTTTTCGGTTGAGCTTGTTCGGCTTCCTTGACGTAGGAGCGGAAGCCCGGCAACGGCTCGTCCATCATAAAGAACAATGGTGCGCCCGGTGCATCGCTGAGCAATCCCTTGATTTGGTCGGCGCACTTCGGCGTGGTGATGACGACCTTGGCGCCGCAGTCTTTCACGATGTAGTCGATCTCGTCCTGCGTCAGATAGCGGCTGATCGCGGTGTAATAGAGCCCGGCGCGCTGCGCGGCCCAGCAGATCTCCATGAATGCCAAGCGATTTTCCATCAGGAACGCGATGTGATCGCCGGCCTTGAGGCCGAGCGATCGAAACAGATGCGCGCCCTGGTTGGAGAGCTCGTCGAGCTCGCGATAGGTGATGGCCTTGCCGGTGCCGGCCATCTGGTAGGCGATCTTGTCGGGATTCGTCTTGGCGTGGATCGACGGATGGGTCACACAAAAAATCCTTGGGCGTTTCCTGATTTTATTACAGGCGGATTTTTTCCGCTCGTTTGGAAGAAGCGAATATTAAAGTGGGCGGTCATCCCCGCGGAGGCGGGGATCCATAACCCCTGACGGTAGAAAGTGAGTACGGAGCTTGCTCCGCATTTATCAATTTGTCGCGGCGGTTATGGATTCCGGACAGCCGCACACGCGGCTTCCGGAATGACGCAGAGAGCCTACAGCCTCTCCACGATCGTGACGTTGGCCATGCCGCCGCCTTCGCACATGGTCTGCAGGCCGTAGCGCTTGTTGTTCTGCTTCAGCGCGTGCAGCAGCGTGGTCATCAGCTTGGTGCCGGAACCTCCCAACGGATGGCCGAGCGCGATGGCGCCGCCGTTGACGTTGAGCCGTGCCGGATCGGCACCGGTGGTCTTCAGCCATGCGGTCGGCACCGAGGCGAAGGCTTCGTTGACCTCGAACAGGTCGATGTCGCCGATGCTCATGCCGGCCTTCTTCAGCGCACGTTCGGTGGCGGGCAGCGGCGCTTCCAGCATGATGACGGGATCGCCGCCGATCATGGTCATGTGATGAATCCGCGCCATCGGCTTGACGCCCAACGCCTTCAGCCCCTTCTCGTTGACGATCATGACGCCGGAGGCGCCGTCGCAGATCTGGCTGGCGCTGGCGGCGGTCAGCTTGCCGCCGTTCTCGTTGATCAGCTTGACGCCCTTGATGCCGTCGAGCGTCGCATCGAAGCGGATGCCCTCGTCGATATGATGGGTGTCGGTCGAGCCGTCGGCGCGGGTGATCTTCAGCGGAACGATCTCGTCCTTGAACTTGCCGGCCTGGGTTGCCGCGATCGCCTTCTGATGGCTGTTGTAGGAGTACTCGTCGAGTTCGTCCTTCGACAGGCCGTATTTTTGCGCCATCATCTCAGCGCCGGTGAACTGGCTGAACTGGATGTTCGGATAGCGCGCTTCCATGCTCGGGCTCTTGTAGGTGCCGAGCCCGGCCTTGGCGGCGAGAATGCTCGGCGTGCCCATCGGCACCCGCGTCATGGATTCGACGCCGGCGGCGATCACGCAATCCATCGTGCCCGACATGACCGCTTGCGCCGCGAAGTGCAGCGCCTGCTGCGACGAGCCGCACTGACGATCGATCGAGGTTGCCGGCACGCTTTCCGGCAGCTTCGACGCCAGCACCGCATTGCGCGCGATATTGACGCCCTGTTCGCCGGCCTGGCCGACGCAGCCCATGATGACGTCTTCGATCTGGTCGGGTGTGGCGCCGGAACGATCGACCAGCGCATTCAGAACCGAGGCGGCGAGATCGGCCGGATGCCACCCGGCGAGACGGCCTCCCTTGCGGCCTCCGGCGGTGCGTGCGGCGGCTACGATATAAGCCTCGGCCATGAACGTTCTCCTGAATAATTATGATGGTTGGGTGCGATGATGGGCGGATTTAAGTGTGGGCTGTGGATTTAGTCAATCAATCAATTAACTCTTGAGTGCCGCTGTTGCATCGGGTTATGTGGATGCATGGCACCGCATCTGAATACCAGCGCCGCAAGCCGTGCACCGGCCGCCAAACCATCGACAGCCGACAAACTGTTGCTGGCGGCGGGCGAACTGATGATCGCGCGCAATTCGCCCGATGTCTCGCTGAGCGAGATCGCGCAGCAGTCCGGCGTCAATGCCGCGCTGGTGAAATATCATTTCGGCAACAAGGACGGATTGCTGCTGGCGCTATTGGCACGCGATGCCGCCACCGAGATGACGCATCTCGATTTTCTGATGGCGCAGCCGATCACGCCGACCGCCAAGCTGAAGCTGCATATCGCCGGGATCATCAAGGCCTACTACCGCTCGCCCTACATGAACCGGCTGATTCATTATCTGCTGCACGACAGCAGCGACGAGGCCGCGGACGAAGTGTCAAAATTCTTCATCCGGCCGCTGCTCGACTTTCATCGCCGGTTGCTCGCGGAAGGCGTCGCTGCCGGCGAGTTTCGCAAAGTGGATCCGGTGCTGTTCTACACCAGCCTGATCGGTGCCTGCGACCACCTGTTCTCCGGGCGCAACGCGATGTCGCGCGCCACCGGCGTCGGGCCGGTCACGGACAAGGTCTGCCGCGACTATGTTGCGCATGTCGAGGCGCTGATCCTCGGCGGCATGCTGAAGGAGCCCGCGGCACGCAAAATCTGATGGAAAGAATCGTCACACGACACAAGCCGGGACGCTGATAATCCGGCACGACATTGGAAACGCCCAAGGAGCCAACAAGAAAATAACAAACTCGCTTCGCAAGTTCAGGAAACGCCCAAGGAGATAGCGTATCATGCAGTTGAAAGATGTTGCCGTATTCATCACCGGCGGTGGCTCGGGCCTTGGCGCCGCGACCGCGCACGCGATGGCCGCGAAGGGTGCCAAGGTCGCGGTGTTCGACCAGCACAAGGAAAACGCCGAGAAGGTCGCAACTGAGGTGAAGGGTGTTGCCACCGTCGGCGACGTCACCGACGAAGAGCAGGTCAAGGCTGCCATTGCGAAAGCCGAAGCCGCGCATGGTGTAGCGCGCGTGCTGATGAACTGCGCCGGCATCGGCGGTTCGCAGCGTATCGTTGGCAAGGACGGCACCTATCCGCTGGCGAAGTTCGTCCGCATCATCAACGTCAACCTGATCGGCACCTTCAATGTGCTGCGGCTGTTCTCGGAACGGCTGGTGCCGGCGGCGCCGGTCGGCGAGGAGCGCGGCGTCATCATCAACACCGCGTCGGTCGCGGCTTATGAAGGCCAGATCGGCCAGATTGCGTATGCGGCGTCGAAGGGCGGCGTGGTCGGTCTCACCATTCCGGCCGCGCGCGATCTCGCGCAGCACAAGATCCGCGTCAACACCATCGCGCCCGGCCTGTTCCTGACGCCGCTGCTGATGGGATTGAATGAAGAGGCGCGCAA
>JBEPUM010000325.1:0-3683 GCA_041691515.1 Pseudomonadota bacterium
CCCAATGGCGCCGGGAAGACGACGTTCTTCAACATGATCAGCGGCTTCTTTCCGCCAACCAAGGGCGACATCCTGCTCGACGGACAGGTGATCACGTCGATGAAGGTGACTGAGCGGGTGGCGTTGGGTATGGCCCGCACGTTTCAGATCACCGAGATATTTCCCGAGCTGACGGTGCGTGAAAATGTGCGCATCGCGGTGGAGGCGGCCGATGGGCTGGGTCTGCGCATGTGGCCGAGCAGCGCGATCACGCGACGGGTGGATCGCGAAGCGGAAGCGATCATGGTGCAGAGCGGACTGACTGCCGCGGCCGACCGGCTGGTGGGCGAGTTATCGCACGGCGACCAGCGAGCCGCCGAGATCGCGATGGCGCTGGCGTTGAAACCCAGGCTGCTGCTGCTGGACGAGCCGACGGCGGGGATGGGTGAGCACGAAACCTACCAGGTGGCTAGCCTGATCCGCCGCCTGCACAAGGATAGTGCCTACACCATCGTGCTGATCGAGCATGACATGAGGGTGGTATTCAACCTGGCCGATCGCATCACTGTTCTGGATCGAGGCACGTTGCTGGCCGACGGCACGCCGGCCGAGATCGCAGCCAATCCCGCGGTGCAGGCCGCCTATCTGGGGAGTGCCGCATGAACGCGCTGGAAGCCGAGGGGCTCAATACTTTCTACGGTAAAAGTCACATCCTGCACGATGTCGGGCTGACGGTGGAGGAGGGCAAGATCACCACCCTGCTCGGCCGCAACGGCGCCGGCAAAAGCACAACGTTGCGCAGCCTCGTGAACCTGACTCCTGCGCGTAGCGGTCATGTACGCATCTTCGGGATCGAGACCACCAATCTGCCCACGTTCCGCATTGCGGCGTTAGGCGTGGGTTTCGTGCCAGAAGGACGCAAGATCTTCCCCAACCTCACCGTGCACGATAATCTACGGGTGCCGCTAGAGACGACCGGGCCATTCAATATCGAGCGCGTCTACGATCTTTTTCCGCGCCTGAGGGAGCGTAGCTCCAATCTCGGCAGGCAACTTTCCGGCGGCGAGCAGGAGATGCTGTCGATCGGGCGCGCGCTGCTGCTCAACCCGAAGCTGCTGATCCTGGATGAGCCATCGCAGGGGTTGGCGCCGTTGATCGTGCGCGACGTGTTCCGCATCATCACCGAGATGCGAGCCGAGGGCATGTCGGTGCTGCTGGTGGAGCAGAACGTGCGGATGAGCCTGGAGATCGCGGATTACGCCTATGTGCTGGACCACGGCAACATCGTCTATTCCGGCACCGCCGCCGAGCTTTCCAGCGACGAAGCGCGAATTCAGTCATTGGCGGGAGCATCGGCGGAGGAGTGGACGCTCGCTTAGGCAAAGCGGCCATATGAAGAAAACAGTTCTTTCGCCAATGTCATAGCGTAATGCGACGCCCCTCTTCGGCGGCCCAATAGCCGGCATAATTTACCTTGGTCGTCTCAAAGGCGAGCGCCAGATCGGAGAGCGGTTGTCGGCCTGTCGCGGCGCATTCCATAAAATCCTGAATTTCCTGCAAATAACCGCGCGTCCATTCCTCCTCGAGGCAAACGTATTGCCATCCGGTCTTCCGATCGACCTTTTCGGTAACGTAAACGCTTGCCAGCTTCTCCTCGCTCGTTTGGTAGCTCATCATATGCGTATTGGGTGTGATGTTTGCGAGCAGTGAACCGCCGCTGGTATAGGTTTCGATCAGGTTGCGCACGCCACCCATGATCATGTCACCCGAGAACACGGTCGCCTTGGTGCCATCGGAGAACGTCACCGTTAGCGTGCACCAATCCTCGACGTCGACTGGCTTCGCCTTGATGAAGTTTCGCTCGTCTGACCGAAGACATGCCGCGACATTCCCGACGTCGCAGGTCAAGCTTGCGACACGGATCGTCTCGCCGCGCGCTTTCGCCTCGATCTGCTTGAGATAGAGCAACGCCGAAAGCGGATGGCATCCCATCCGGATCAAGGAGCCTCCCCCGCTCATCGCCCATTGCGCGGCATGCGCCGCGTGCGAGCCGCTATGGCTCTCTTCCCCCTTCATGAACAGGATCTTGTCTTTGGTGGCCTTGAGAAACTCCACGGTCTTGCTCACCGCCGGCGCATAAATCCAGTCTTCCGCATACATGAAGAGCTTGCCGGTGTTCCTGATCGCCGCGCAGGTCGTTTCCATTTCTTCGAGTATACGCTCGTACATCAGCGATTTCGGCACGTGCTTGCCGATCGGGGTCTTGTCGCCTTCCCGCCCGAAATAGCCCGCGAATGGCTTTTCGCAGATGACATGCTTGCCAGCCTGCATCGCCTCGACACTCATCGAGCTGTGCAAATTGGGCGGCGTACAGATGTCGACAACATCCAGTTCGCCGTCGGCGATCAGGTCGCGAAAGCTGCGGTAGATCTTCGGTATTTGGTGGCGGGCGGCAAAATCGACAACATGGTCACCCCGCGCTGCGACCGCCCTGACTTCGACGTCGATGCCGTAGACACGCCGGTAAGCAAACATATGCAGCTCCGAAACGAAGCCGCAGCCGACCAGACCGATTTTTATTTTCGCCATTACGGGTGTCTCCGGGCGCCCTTGCTGATGACTCCACTAATACGCCTCTTGGCACAAAGCCAGCGATCAGAGACGTCTGCGATCCGGCGCCATCAGCGTCATGCTGATCGAAACTTACATCTTCGATCAGCTCACACCTAAGCCTTGATTCTAGCAACGCAGGTGTGTTTCGGCGCGGGGTTTGGACGCCGATCGGCCCGGGGTCAGTGTTACCACATCAATAGAATCAAGACTTTCAACTCGGGCATGCGACGCTTGAGGGGCCAAAGTTCGATCAGTCTTCACAGCTAGGATTAGAGCCGGGGCGGAAGGTGGCACTTCCCCTCGGCTTTCTTTTTGTGTAAACGTAAATAATGAAGAAGTCGATTTCCGTAAACGTAAAAAGACGTGGCCGACCCGCTACGGGCCAAGACCCGGTTTCCGCTGTAAGATTGCCGGCAGATTTGACAGCTGAGATCGACGCTTGGTCGGAAAAGCACGGCTCGGAGACGCGCTCCGAAGCTATTCGACGGCTTGTCGAACTCGGCTTGACGGTCAAGTCGACAGGCCGCCACAGCGACGCACAAAAGCACCGAGCCCGGGAAATGGCCGGCAAGGCGATCGACGGCATGAACGATGCCGCGGCCCATGCCGACGAGCAGGCCAGCCGCAAACGTCGCCTACTCAAAGGACCTAGTGCGTTTCGCGAAGTTCGCATGGATGGGGCGAAAAGGAAGTGAACCCAGAGGTCAACGCGATACAGCGTCAGGTGATGCAGTATTTGCGATCGGGCGATTGGAAATCCGTGGCTAAACTTCCAGTTCCCGCAAGCAAAGGCACGCTCAACAAGCTATTTGAAAAAGCCTGGATCGATCGACGGGGCGGCGGTCCGAGGTCCGAGATCAAACTCCCTCCGTCCGGGCTGCTCGCCATGGAGGCAAAGATCCAATGAAAGAAAGCACACTCGCGAAGATCACGGCGTCCGCCACGGTCGCAAAGAGGATGGCGCAAAAGGCACTAGCTGCCAGCCTAAACCCTGAGTGGACTGAATACGAAATACAGTCTGTTGATGAGTGGATCACGCTTCAGGACGTGAAGCTTACCCGCTCAGAGGCCATCCGCCGTCTGGTCGAGAT
>JBEPUM010000326.1:0-3678 GCA_041691515.1 Pseudomonadota bacterium
GCTCGGTGCGGCGATGGGTAGCCGCTAGCCGTCTGGCATCCTGCTGGCTGATGCATCAAGATGCCTCATGCATCATAACACCCCGTTGATTTCCACGGTCGTGGTCGGTCTCGTGCTGGCTGTTATTCTGGGCGCGCTCGCGCAGCGCGTGCGCGTGTCGCCCTTGGTCGGCTATCTCTTGGCCGGCGTGCTGATGGGGCCGTTCACGCCAGGTTTCGTCGCCGACCAGAGCATCGCCAACGAACTGGCCGAGATCGGCATCATCCTTCTGATGTTCGGCGTCGGCCTGCATTTCTCGTTGAAGGATCTGCTGTCGGTGCGCCGGATCGCGGTGCCCGGCGCAGTAGTGCAGATATCGGCGGCGACGGTGATGGGCCTTGCGATGGGCTGGGCGATGGGCTGGAGCATAGGCAAGGGCATCATGTTCGGCCTCGCGCTGTCGACGGCATCGACCGTGGTGCTGCTGCGCGCCTTGCAGGAACGCCGTCTGATCGAGACCGAACGTGGCCGCATCGCGGTTGGCTGGCTGATCGTCGAGGACATCGCCATGGTGCTGACGCTGGTGCTGCTGCCGGTGCTGGCGGGGTTAATGAACGGGGAGGCGAGCGGCGGCACGGACTGGACCGCTCTGGCGTGGCCGCTGACGATCACGCTCGGCAAGCTCGCGGCGTTTGTCGTGTTCATGCTGGTGGTCGGACGCCGCGTGATCCCGTGGATTTTGCATTACGTTGCGCACACGGGATCGCGCGAGCTGTTTCGGCTCGCGGTGTTCGCCATCTCGCTCGGCGTCGCGTTTGGCGCGGCGATCCTGTTCGATGTGTCGTTTGCGCTGGGCGCATTCTTTGCCGGCATGATCCTCAGCGAATCCGAACTCAGCCAGCGCGCCGCCAACGAAACCCTGCCGCTGCGCGACGCCTTCGCCGTGCTGTTTTTCGTGTCGGTGGGAATGCTGGTCGATCCGGCGATCATTCTGAACGAGCCATTGCCGCTGCTGGCGACGCTGTTCATCATTCTCGTCGGAAAATCGCTGGCGGCGTTTCTCATCGTGCGGCTGTTTGGTCACCCGACCTCCAGGGCGCTGACGATCTCGGCGAGTCTCGCGCAGATCGGCGAGTTCTCTTTCATCCTTGTCAGTCTCGGCGTCAGCCTGTCGCTGATGACGGAGCGAGGGCGTGACCTGGTGCTGGCCGGCGCGATTATTTCAATCATGTTGAACCCGCTGTTTTTCGCGCTGCTGGACCGGCTTCTAACCGGCAACGCGGTTGCGGCAGCGGCACGCGACGACAGCCCGGCGCCGCGCGAACCGCTGCAGGTCTCTACGCAGCGCGATCACGTGGTTTTGGTCGGTCATGGTCGCGTCGGCAGCGTGGTCAGCCGCGCACTCCGCGCGGCCAACACGCCGCTGCTGGTAATCGAGGACAATCCCGGCACCGTCGAGCGCCTGATCCAGGACGGCGTCGAGGTCATCACCGGCAATGCCGCGGCGCCCGATCTGCTGCAGGCGGCGAATGTCGGTGCGGCGCGGGGATTGCTGGTGGCGATTCCCGATGGGTTTGAGGGCGGCCAGATCGTTGCAAAGGCGCGCGCCATCAATGCCGGTTTGCCGATCATCGCGCGGGCACATTCCGAGGAGGAGATCGCGCACCTCAAGTTTCACGGCGCGACGTCGGTCATCATGGGCGAAATGGAAATCGCCCGCGCCATGCTCGCGCTGCTCGATGCGGATCGGGCGGCGATGAATACGGCGGCCGGCGTAAGCGCGTCGACGGCCGCGTGATCAGGCGAGGTGGGTTTCGCGCGAGGCGATCAAGCGGCGAGTTGCATCGGGAATCGGCGCCGGCCGGTGCGTGCGCTGATCGGTGTTGACCCAGACGATCTCGCCGGTCGCGAGCAGATCGTCCTGTTTTTTCTGAAAAATGGCGAGTTCGAAAATCACGCTTGAGTTGCCGATGCGCGCGACCCGCACGCCGACGTCGAGCTCCCAGTCGAAGCGGATCGGCGCCTTGTATTCGACCAGCGCCTTGACGACGTGAAAATCCATCCCGGTCTTCTGGGCGTCTGCATACTGGTCGTAGCCGAGTGCCCGGAAGAACTCGGTGATCGCGGTGTCGTAGAACGTCAGATAATGGGCGTTGAACAACACGCCCTGGCCGTCGATCTCCGAATACCGCACCCGGAACGGATGAAAAAACCAGAACTGATCTCGGGTCATCGCGGCGTCTTCCATTGCGCTCGGTCCAGGTTCAATGAAAGGCGGTCGGGCGCGGGCGTCATGTACCGCGCATAGAAGGCCAGTTCGATAGAGACAAAGCGTGCGTAACTGTCGCGCAGATGAGAGGTGGCAGCCGGAATACCAGCCGCGTCAGTCGTGAAGAACCCGATTTGTGTTCCTTCGGCGATGATACTGGATACCTGGCTCTTCGACAGCCCGAAACGCTTGGCGATGTGCGCCCGGCTAGGCAACGGCGTGCCAGTGATGTCGGACAGCATGACCGCCAGTACGACAGGGATAGCGCCCTCGCGCTTTCCGAAGAAGCAGGTAAATTCCGGCATGCGGTCAATCAGCGGGATGCCCGTCGCATGCTCTCGTCCTGCGGCGGCGGCGAAACGCCGGATGAAATCCGGATCTTGCGCAAACATCCGCGCGCGCTGCATTTCTGGTTGCAGAACGTCGAGAGCGTTCACCGCATGGGGGATCCATTTCTTGACGAAATCCATCATGCGCGCGGTCGGATGGTAGTATTTCGAGCGGCGGTCGGATGCGTTCCGCGATGTCTTGACGAAACCGGCCAGTTTCAACAAGGCCAGCGTTGTCTTGAGGATGCGCGGGCTGAGTTCCTCCCGCTGCACGCATAGATCAAACAGCCGTGTGTAGGTGGCGCCGCCAGCGGGGCCGTAGTTTTCGGTATCGGCAGCAAGACAAAACACATAGGAGGTCAAACGAAAGCGGGTTTCCGAAGCCATCAGCTTGTTGACCAGCCGCGGCGCCTCACGAAAACGCGCGATGGCGTCGGTGTATTCGCGAATCGCCGCGGCGAATGCGGGCGAGGCGCGCAATTGCGCAGCCTCTGCGGGCAATCGGTCTTCCTCGCGGGTTTCGGCGTATGGTCCAGGCCCGCTTTCTCTGCTGATGGCGTCCATTGATCTAAAGTCCGGATAGGGTGCGATTGTGACCGCGCATGCTAGCACGGGACGATTTATCTCTGTCCAACGGTTCTTGAGGCGGAGGCCATTCGTGAGATTCGCGACCAGCATCGAGTCGATTGATGAAAATCTGCCACAGGTCAAATGCGATACGTGCGGGCAGCCGATGCGGCCGTCGTACTGTGAGGCACTGGACTCGGACGAACAACTGAACGTCTATGAATGCTCCGGCTGCGGGACGACAACGAGTATTGTCGCGCCCCGGTCCACGTAATCTCGTCAGCAATTTTCCGGGGCTATCGTACAGGGGATGCGGGGGCCAGCGTATCGCCCGCGACCTTGCATCGGACCTCCGACATTCCAAACAAAAAGGGCGCGGAGATTATCCGCGCCCTTTTAGCCGAAATTGACGCCGCGTTACGCCTTCGCCATCGCCGCGGTCAGGTTGTCCGCGACCTTGTCGAGGAAGCCCGTCGTGGACAGCCAGCGCTGATCGGCGCCGACCAGCAGCGCGAGATCCTTGGTCATGAAGCC
>JBEPUM010000327.1:0-3664 GCA_041691515.1 Pseudomonadota bacterium
AATTTCGGCAAGACGACATTTGCCGCAGGTTCGCCGCCCGATGTCGTCGGAGCGAGCTTCCGCAACGACGAGCATACCGTCAAGGCCGGCCTGAACTATCGCTTCGGCTGGGGCGGAGCGACCGCGTCGCAATACTGAGATCAAGTTCTCGCATCAGACGACAAAGGCCGGCTTTAAGCCGGCCTTTTTTTTGCGCACGAGTCTGCCGCGCGCCACGGATCGGCGATCCGAATATTCACCTCAGATGCGGTCGACCTTCAGAAACAGCGTCCAGATCAGCAGCAGGAGCGTGGGAATCCCGAGCCAGTGTGGATTAACGCAGAAGGTCGCGCCGTAGCGGCAGAGCTGATCGGCGCCGACGCCGTAGTTGCCCGCGCCATAGAACGCTGCGGTCGCCAACGCCATGATGACTGTTACGAATACCATCGGATGCTCTCGATGTTGCGGCCGGCGGCCGGCAGTCAACGCAGAGGGGACTTAAGCGGGACTGGCCGCGGCCGACGGTCTAAATCTAGGTTGGCTCCCGTGAAGCAAGCGTAAATCGATACCCCCGTTTTTCTGCGATCGGCTTTCTCCGCCCAGTGGTCCAATTCTAACATTCGCGATCAAGCGGGGTAGCGAAGGTCAAATCCACGCCACTCGTTTTGACGCGGACTGGATCGCCTGCCAAAACCAATTATAAAGCAGGAGCGCAGGGGGATCGCTGCGCGTCCGCGCCATCATGCATGTCGTGGACGCGGAAGACGGGGGATGGGGCATGAAGCGCTATGTGATTTTCGTCCTGATCGGTCCGGCCATTGGCGGTCTGATCCTGCTTGCGACGACCACGTATCTGTCAGGGTACTGGGCCGAGACCAGCCTCGCCGAGGTCGGAAAATTCTTTGTTGTGCTGTTTACAACCCTGCAGTTCAGCTACCTGTTCGGGCTGCTGCCGTGTCTGGCAGTCGCGTCGATCGACGACATCCTCGCCCATGTCAATCGCATCAACTGGATTGTGCGCATGGTGATAATCGGCGTGATCGGCTTTTTTGCCGCGGAATTTCTTTACGGGTCGCGCGGTTCTGACAGCGGCGCGCTGCAATTCGTTCTCTACGGTCTGGTCGGTCTTGTGCCGGCAATGCTGTCGTCGTGGCTGGCGCGCGACATCGCAACGCACTGAGGGGCGGGCGATCGAAATGGTGCCGGTTGAGAGGATTGAACTCCCGACCTTCGGTTTACAAAACCGCTGCTCTACCGCTGAGCTAAACCGGCCAACGTGCGAACCATAAACCGGAATGGGTGCAGGCGACAGCCGGTGGGCTGTCACGGACCGATGCGGGCATCCGGCGCGCGCTGAGGCGCCTGTTTATGGTGGCTTGCGTGCCGCCGTCAACATGGGTGGAAGGGCGCGCGGGAATATTCCCGTTGCCAAAAATCCGGACGCTCCCACGGCCCGGGAATTGGTCGCCTGCATAAATCGCGGCTTATCCGAATTCCACTCAAGGACGCCCCGATGCGTGTGACGCAAGTCACAGCGCCGCCGTGCGTGGCTGACCTAAACACGGGGTGACGGAAGGAATGGTCTTTCCGCGAGAACACACGGGAGATCTGCAATGACCACCGAAATGCGTGACCTCACGATCGATGAACTGGATGCGGTCAGCGGCGGCACAGTCCACACTGAAGTGAGAAAAACGACGTTAATCGACGTGCCCGGGAAGGGGATTCTGGCGATCGGAACCGTCAGCATCGACGGTGGACCGTCCCTGCCGTCCGCCGAATGGATTCCGTACAAGTAGAAGCCCGGCTTCACACACCCTCAATTTCAACAGGAGATTTTTGCAATGGCACATAGCGACATGCGTGAATTGATGATGAACGAACTCGATGTGGTCAGCGGCGGAGAAGGCGTCACGACCGGCACCGTCATCAAGATTACGATGGACAAGGGAACGATCTCCATCGGTTACATCAGCGACAACGGTGGCCCGCCGCTGCCGTACGCGAAGTGGACGCCGAAGTAAGCGACACTGAGAATGTTTGAAGTCTGAGAGCCTCGGCCTGAACCTGGCCGGGGCTCTCTTGCATCGGCATCGCTGTTTTCTTGCGAAGTTCAAGATGTCCGCGAACGGCGGCCGTGCATGCTTCGCAGGGAACCATTTTCTGTCACGGCCATTATTCGCAGAGCGGTCGTGTGCGACGCTTGCCCGCGTGACAGGACGTCCCGGCGCGGTAAGCCTTGCAGGCCGCCAACGGATGGCATTGCGATGAGCATCCATGGGCTCGTTTTGGCGGCACGAAAGGCGAGGGCGCGAAAAAAACCCTTCCATCTGTCATGGATTGGGCCCGTCCTGATCGCAGCGATCGTTGCCGGCTGGATGCTCGCCCGGGCCGATGCTGCCAATCCCTTGAGCGACCAGCCGGCGCACAGCACAACGTCCACGGCTGTTTCGCCGGCTCTGGATGTGCCGAACGGCACTTTGAGCGAGACCACTTCTCATGATGCGGCACCGCGTGATCATCGCTCCGGTGTTCAGCAGAGCAACATCGCGCCTGCGGAAACATCCCATGACGAGGGGAGCCTTTCCGTTCCGCGCACCAAGGTCGTGGCGTCGGTCGATGGGGTGACGCTGTTGCGGCAATCGCTTCGGCGAGGCGGCCTCGGATCGAAGGCGCTGATGACGCTGACGATCCGCAACAGCAACGACTATCCGGTGAAGCATATCCAGCTTCTCTGCTCCTTCCGCAGCCAGGACGGACGTTACGTGACCGAACGCAGCCGTCTGATCAACGGCGTCGTGCAGCCCAACAGCCGCAGAACATTCCGCCACATGATGGTCGGCTTCGTCAGCGTCAACGCTAACAGAGCGACATGTTCGCTGCTTTCGGCTGACTGGGCCTGACGCCGCGCGACCCACCCCCCATCCGCTGCGGTTGGTCGCAGGCTCGCGCGGTTCAAGGCCGATTCGGGCCATGCTCTCGAGTCGTAAACGACTCCTGAATCGGCGCCGTGGGGCCGGAAAAATATAGGCCGGGACTCGAGCGGTGGAATCGCCTGATGATCCGGCCATGGAAACGATGCCGAAACCTGCGGCCGACAGCGTGCAATTGGCGCTGTTTATCGCGTTGTTCACAGCCTGCTCTGTGAATCTGACGCTGCTCAGCTTTTGGCTGTAGCCGGGATTTCGGCTGTCCCCGTTAACGTTTCAATAGCGCGATGATTCGTAATTGAACGCCGGGCACCCTTGCACGTTAGGCTTACCGTCAGTTTGGCAGAAAGCCTTAACCCTTGTCGGCGCGGGTTCGATTAGGGTCCGCTGGAAACCGGATTCCGCGCTATGCGAACTGCACTGGCTCTGGCCATCTTGATCGGGATGACGTTGACGGCTTCGGCCGATAGCGGCGCCGTCATTGTGATTCCCGGCCGTCCCGGTGTTCCCATCATCATTAACGGCGTCGATGCCTCCTATGCGGTGGTCGAGGGCGACTGGGGTTTTGCCCGCGGAACCCATGAGCAGCCCACGGTGTATGGCGGCCGTTATGTCGATCCCGAACCGCACGTCGGTCATTATTACCCGAGCCTCGGTCACACGCCCGGTTACGGACGTCTGGAAATCGAGCCGCCCGCGAATCGCAAGCTGCCGCCGCGCGCCGAGAGCTTCCATCAGTCGTGGTCGGCGCATTC
>JBEPUM010000328.1:0-3658 GCA_041691515.1 Pseudomonadota bacterium
TGCGCGGACTTCGCCGATCGTTCGCCGCGGTTGGCGATGCGATTGCATTTCGACTATCGTTGCGCCGAATGATATCCCGGCTGAGATGCCGTGTGCGGGGAGCGCAGACATGACCGATATTCACCGGGACAATCGTCTTCAGGGCAAGGTCGCCATTGTCACTGGTGCGGGTTCGCGCGCCGAAGGAGTTGGCAACGGCCGCGCGACGGCCATCGTCCTGGCGCGGCATGGCGCGCGCGTTATGCTTGTCGATAGCGTTGCGGAGTGGGCGCAGCAGACCGCGGCCATGATTGAGACCGAGGGGGGCACCTCGAGGATCGTCGAGGGCGATGTGAGTGATACTGCCTCATGCAAGATGATCGTTGCGCGGACGACCGATGCCTGGGGCAGGCTTGACATTCTCGTCAACAATGTCGGCATCACCGGTCCGCGCGGCAACGCGATTGATGTCGATCTCGACGCATGGGACCACGCGATGCGCGTCAATGTCGCCTCGATGATGCTGACTGCGAAATACGCCATTCCGGAAATGATCAGGAGCGGCGGCGGCTCTATTATCAATCTCACGTCGGTGGCAGGTTTGCAGGGCGGCCACCCCAGCCTGTTGTATCCGACCTCCAAGGGCGCGGTCATCAGCCTGACGCGCGCGATGGCCGCGCATCACGGCCGCGACGGCATTCGCGTGAACTGCATTGCGCCGGGCACCGTCTATACGCCGATGGTCGCTTCGCGTGGGATGACGCCGGAGATGCGCAAGGCGCGCAGCGAGCGTACGTTGCTGGGCACCGAAGGCACCGGCTGGGATATCGGCTACGGCGCTTTATTTCTGGCGAGCGACGAGGCGCGCTGGATCACCGGAATTACGTTGCCGATCGACGGCGGCGCAACGGCGGGTAGTCAGGCATCGCCGGTGCCGCCGAGCGAGCCCACACGCGCCTAGAGCATTTCTGAGGTCACGTTTTCACCGCTTCGGGCCGGTTCGCGAGATGCACTTACGCGCGCGAATGACGCCCGTAGGGCCGAGCTTTGCGCCCGAGATTTCCTTGATCTGCCCGGCCGGGCACGATCCGTCGTCTACAAGAATGCGCTCGCCCAACCGCAGGTTAGTGATGTCGGCTTCTCGGGACACTTGCGTGGCGTCCGCGCTTGCTGCGTACAGCAGGCCGGCCAAGCCCAGCGACATGCAGAATAGGGTTGTGCGTAAGATCATGGGTGTGCCCTGTCGCGATTGCGGTCTATTTGCTGTCGATCTTGAGGCCGCTGGGCCCGACGTTGATTTGAACGCCTTTGGGCTCCTTCTTGGCCTCGTAGAGATTGTATCCGAGCACAGCAGCCGCCACGGCCAGCGCGCCGATAATCAGGAACAACAAGTTGCGATTGCCGGGCATACAGCCTCCAGAATGGCGTGGGTATACTCGGACTGTAGTGGCGGGCTCGCGATTCTCAAAGCAGGCTGCAACGTCTCCGAAAGTGTGGTTCATTGACGGGAACCCCAGCCGTGTTCCAGCAGAGCAGGAAATGAAATGAGCAGCAGTGACAATCAGCGCCGTATCCTTGATGCCGTCGACGGCGGCTTCGACGCTCAGCTTGCGACAACCCGAGATTTTGTTGCGATCCCGAGCACGCGCGGCGCTGAAGGCCCATGTCAGGACATGATGGGCGATCTACTGCGGCAGCGTGGTTACGAGGTCGATGATTGGCATATCGATGTCAACGACTTGATGGATCTGCGCGGCTTTGGCCCGATCGAACATGATTTCTCCAAAGCGCGCACCGTCGTCGGCACTTATCGTCCGTCCAGTAACGGCGGCAAATCGCTGATCTTGCAAGGTCACTGCGACGTCGTACCGACGGGCCCGCTCGATATGTGGGAGACGCCGCCGTTTTCACCGACGCTGAAGGACGGCCGGATGTACGGGCGCGGCGCCTGCGACATGAAGTCCGGCACCATCGGCGCGCTCTACGCGCTCGATGCGATCAAGGCCGCTGGATTGAAGCCGACGGCGCGCATTCATTTCCAGTCCGTCATCGAAGAGGAGAGCACCGGCGTCGGCGCGCTGTCGACGCTGCAGCGTGGTTACCGCGCCGATGCCTGCTTCATTCCGGAGCCGACGGACGGAAAAATGGTGCGCTCGCAGGTCGGCGTGATCTGGTTTCGGCTAAAGGTACGCGGGTTTCCGGTCCATGTGTTCGAAGCCGGCTCCGGTTCGAATGCGATCACTGCGGCTTATCATTTGATTCATGCGCTCGAGAAACTCGAGGAAGAATGGAACAAGCGCGCGGCCAGCGACAAGCATTTCAAGGCAGTTAATCATCCGATCAATTTCAATCCCGGGATCATCAAGGGCGGTGACTGGGCATCGAGCGTGCCGGCGTGGTGCGATGTCGATTGCCGCATCGCCATTCTACCGGGCTGGTCGGTGCCGGATGCACAATCCGAAATCCATGCGTGCATTTCGGCAGCGGCGCGCGATCATCGCTTCCTCTCGAACAATCCGCCGCAGGTGGAATGGTCCGGCTTTCTGTCGGAAGGATACGAGTTGAAGGATTCCGCGGCGTCCGAAGCCGCATTCGGCAAGGCCTTCAACGCGGTCTATGGCGGTGCGACACCGGACCTCGTTTTTACCGCGCTGACCGACACGCGCTTCTACGGTCTGAACTACAACATTCCAAGTCTGTGTTTCGGCGCTTCGGGGGCTGCGATGCATGGCTTCAACGAATATGTTGATCTCGAATCGCTGCGCAAATCCACCAAGGCCACTGCGCTATTCATTGCAGAATGGTGCGGCGTCGCGCCTCTCTAGCTGCCTCAGGTTGCCACAACGCCGCGACGATAGCGTCGAGGCCATCGGTCAGTGCCGCCGGGCCGGGCTGCAGGATCAGCGGCGACTTGATCTCGACGATGCGGTCGTTGCGCACGGCGGGAATCTCGTTCCAGCCGGGCCGCTGCCTGATCTTGCCGGGCACGACTTTCTTCCCGCACCATGACGCGAGGATCACGTCGGGCGATGCCGCGCGAACAAGATCCGGTTCGACAATCCGGTCCTTTGCAGCTTTTTCAGCGCTGAGATTCGGGAAAATGTCGTCGCCGCCGGCGATGCCGATCAGTTCGGAGACCCAGCCGATGCCGCTGATCAGCGGATCGTCCCATTCCTCGAAATAGACTTTTGGCCGCGGCGAGGGACGTTTTGTCGCGGCGATCACGGCGAGCCGTCGCTTGTATCGTTCGGCAAGTTCGTCCGCGCGCGTGGCGGCGTCCACCAGCGCTCCCACGGTGCGGATCATTGCAAGAATGCCCGCGACGTCGCGATGATTGAATACATGGATGGCAATACCGGCGCGTACGAGGTCCGCGGCGATATCCGCCTGCATGTCGGAGAACGCCAGTACCAGATCGGGCTCGAGTGCGAGAATCTTCGGGACATCGGCCGAAATGAAAGCGGAGACGCGCGGCTTCTCCTTGCGCACTTGCGCCGGCCGGACCGCATAGCCGGACACGCCGACGATGCGCTCCTGCTCGCCGAGTAGATAGAGCGTCTCAACCGTCTCTTCGGTCAGGCATACGATGCGACGAGGAGGAAAGTGGCGCATGCCGACGATATGCGGAATAATGAGCCGCTTGTCACCCGCGGTGAGCCAGGGAGTTACAGATGACGCT
>JBEPUM010000329.1:0-3655 GCA_041691515.1 Pseudomonadota bacterium
CGTCGCGATGCGACAGTACCTGATCGAGGTCCATCGCGCCCATCACCGAGCGGATATTGGTCATCGTCAGCACGATGATCGCCTGATTGAGGTTGGAGACCTCGTAGCTCGCCTTGGCGGCGTCAAAGACCTGGAAGAACGCGACGCCGTCCACCGTCACGGTGGCGTTGTCCTTGGTGATCACTTCCTGTTCCGGAATGCTGATCACCTGCTCCATCATGTTCATCTTGCGGCCGACGCGGTCGAAATACGGGATGATGAGGTTGAGGCCGGGCGCCAGCGTGCGGGTGTATTTGCCGAAGCGTTCAATGGTCCAGTCGTAGCCCTGAGGGACGGTTTTGACGCCCGCAAACAGCGTCAAGACAATCAGCGCGACAAAAACAATGGCGAAAATATCAAAGCCGGTCATAAAAAATTCTCCAGACGACATCGACCACAAGCCCATCGTCATCCTGAGGAGCCGCGAAGCGGCGTCTCGAAGGATGGCCACGGGTGCCTTGCCAATCATCCTTCGAGGCTCGCGGCAAGCGCCGCTCGCACCTCAGGATGACGCTCGACATTGGTCGCCAAAAGGAAATGTAAGGTTCGACGAAGCGGAAAGCGAGAGGCTTTAGTCATTCCCGAAGCCGCGTCAACGGCTGTCAGGAATCCATACCCCCTGCGTGACTGATAACGAAAGACAGGGGTTATGGATTCCGGGCCCGCGCTTCGCGCGTCCCGGAATGACGAAACGGATTTACAGCGCCCTTTATATCCAGCCCTGCAGCTCGCGCAGCACCAGTTGCCGGATTACGTCCATGCCGGGATCGCTGTCGTTCAGGCAGGGAATGGCGGTGAAGGCCTCACCGCCGTTGTGCTTGAATATCTCGGCGTTCTCCTGCGCGATCTCTTCCAGCGTTTCCAGGCAATCGGCCGAAAAGCCGGGCGTGATGACAGCCAGACGCTTCACGCCGTCCTTGGCCAGCTTGGCGACCGTCTTGTCTGTGTAGGGTTGCAGCCACGCGTCGAACCCGAAGCGCGACTGGAAGGTCAGCATCAGTTGTGACGCATCGAGCCCTATCCGCTTGCGCAGCGCCTCGGTCGTGGCGACGCATTGCGCCTGATAGGGATCGCCCTTGTCGATATATTTCTGCGGCATGCCGTGAAACGACGCCACGATGATTTCCGGCTTGAACGGCAGCGTTGCGAGATGCGTACCGATCGAGACCGCCAGCGCATCGATATAATCAGGGTCTTCGTAATAAGGCGGGGTCACCCGCAATGTCGGCTGCGCGCGCATCTCGCCGAGCACGCGAAACACCTCATCGCACACCGTGGCGGAGGTCGCGGCCGAATATTGCGGATAGAGCGGCACCACCAGAAGCCGGTCGCAGCCCTGCGCTGTCAGCGCGTCGATGCGCGAGCGGATGGAGGGGTTACCGTAGCGCATCGCCCAATCGACCACGACGTGGTCGTGATCGGAAATATCAGCCGCAAGCTTGTCGGATTGCGCGCGGCTGATAGTCTTGAGCGGCGACTCGTTCTTCTCGGTGTTCCAGATCTTCAGATAGTCGCGCGCCTTGCGGCGTGGACGGGTGTTCAGAATGATCCCGTTAAGCGCGAGCTTCCACAGCAACCCCTGATTTTCGATCACCCGCGGATCGGACAGGAATTCTTTCAGATAGATCCGCACGCCACGGGCATCCGCGGTGTCCGGCGTGCCAAGGTTGACGAGCAGGACACCGACGCGCTCGCGCTTCGCATCCTGCGCGGCACGCGCCCTGTCGATAGGAATAACGACCGTCATAGTGTCTGGCTTCGCGCGCCGGTCCGTTCTTGTCAAGCCGAGGCGTCTGCCGATACTGTATGGCATCGGCTGCACGAGGGAACGGTTATGACGGTCGCCGAATGGTGCATTTTCGGGGCAGTTTTGCTGTACCTGCTGACCATCGCGCCTTTCAAGGCGATCGGGTTTCGCAGCTTCGACAACGCCCGCCCGCGGGATTCCGGATTCTACAACGAGCCGCTTCGCGCCCGCGCATGGGGGGCGCATCTCAACGGCATCGAGACCTTTCCCTTTTTTGCCGCCGCCGTGCTGCTGGCGGAATTTCGCGACGCCCCCCAGCACCTGATCAATGAACTGGCGGTTTTGTTCCTGATCGTCAGGGCCGCCTATATCCTGACCTACCTCGGCGACCGGCCGACGCTGCGAACAATCCTTTGGAGCATCGGCTTCGCGATCAACACCGTGATCTTCTTCCTGCCGCTGCTCCGGAGCTATATGCCGGCGTGAGAACTCTTCTACGGACAATCCACGGTGATCTTGTTGGCGAACATTGCGCCATAGGTCGAGTTGTCGCCGTTCTCAAATGCATCTTCGCTCAATTGCTTCGCTGTCGCGTGACCGTCGCTCGGCCGCTCGGTCTTCAGCGTGCACGACGACGGCGCGCCAACCAGTTTGACAGGCTCGGATTCGGCAAGCGCGAAGTCGACGAAGTAGGTCGGATCGTAGATTTCGAGCGCCAGCTGTTTCGTCTTGAACGGCGTCTTAAGCGGCAGGGTGAAATGGAGAACCAGCGCCTCGTCCCGGTATTCGAGAAAGTAGTCGACCGGCTCAAGGAATTTCTGTTTCTTGCCCTCGGCCTTGGCGAAGGTAAAGAAGCCGAACTCCTTGAGCGACTCAACATTGGTCTGGGCCAGCGGCGCCAGTTCCTCGCGGCTGTAGGCGCCCTTGGTCTTGCTCTCAATTCCCTCCACCGCATAGGCCGAGAACGTGCGATCGAATGTCCAGGCATGGCGCACGCCGGTCAATGTGCCGTCCTGCGCGTAAAGCAGTTCACTCGATGACTTGACCCAGACGTGCGGATGCGCGGACGCCGGCAGACCCCCAGCGAGCAACGCCGCAACAAGCAGTACCAGAGAGATCAGTTGTGAGCGCAGGTTTGTCATGGCCGAGCACCGCAACAGAGGATCAGGAGCGAGAATCAGGAAATCGTGACCTTGGTCTTGACGGAATTGGCGATGAAGCAGGTTTCGTGCGCCTCGTGGTGCAATTGCGCGAGCCGCGCCGCGTCTGGCGCTTCGCCCGACCACGCGATCTCAGGCTTGAGCGCGACCTGCGTGACGGCCTGACGGCCGGGCGCGATCTCTTCCATCACGCCCTCGGCGTGGTCGCGATAGGATGCGACGCCGAAGCCTGCGAGCCGCGCCAGATGCAGGAACGTCAGCATGTGGCAGTTCGACAAGGCCGCGACCAGCATCTCCTCCGGATCGACCGCGGCGGCGACCGCCCATTTACCGACCACATGCGGCGAGGCAGAAGCCGGCACGGTGATGCCGCCGTCGAAGCTCACGGTGTGGCCACGGCTATACCTGCCGCTGCGAAAATCGTCTCCCGGCGCGAGCGTCCAGTTGATGTCGGCGGTGTATTTGGCCATGGAGCCGCTCACGCTGCCTCGGGAGCATCGACCAGACCGCGCCGCCGAAGCAGCGCCTCGGGCTCCGGCTCGCGGCCGCGGAAGGCGATGTAGGCCTCTTCCGGATCGCGCGAGCCGCCCGACGAATAGATGTCGTCGTGCAGCCGCTTCGCGGTGGCCGGATCGAAGATGTCGCCCGCTTCCTCGAACGCGCCGAAGGCGTCGGCGTCCATCACCTCGGACCACATGTAGCTGTAATA
>JBEPUM010000330.1:0-3636 GCA_041691515.1 Pseudomonadota bacterium
CCCCCTTGTGGGGAGGGTCGGCGCGAAGCGCCGGGGCGGGGGTACCCAGGTCAGATAATGTCCATCACAGCGTCGAGTCGTTCTCGCAATCTCACCGCTTCGCTTTCTGGCGATGCAAGATGCTCACCTTCATCCGCGACAATATCCCCCACCCGACCGGCCTACGGCCGGCCACCCTCCCCACAAGGGGGAGGGAGAGAGAAGCTTGCTGCGATGTGCGATTGCGCAACGATCGACTTACCGTCCCTTGAAGTTCGCGATGCGGCGTTCTTCGGTGGCCTTGACGCCTTCCTTGAAGTCTTCGGTGGCGCGCAGGCGGCTCTGCTCGGCGAGTTCGTGATTGGTGGCTGCCATTACGCGATCGGCGAGACCGTCGCGCATGGTGGCGCGGGTCGAGAGCAGGCCGAGCGGCGAGCACTCGGCGATCTCCGCGGCGAGTTTCAGCGCCGCGTCGCGGACCTGAGCTTGCGGCACGCAGACGTTGGCGAGACCCATGCGGGTCGCGTCTTCGCCGGTGACGCGGCGGCTGGTGTAGAAGATCAGCTCGGCATTATTTTTCCCGACCAGTTCAGGCAGCGTCGCGGTCAGCCCGAAACCGGGGTGAAAACCGAGTTTTGTGAAGTTGGCCGCAAAGCGCGCTTCCGGGCAGGTGACGCGAAAATCCGCCGCGACCGCAAGGCCGAGTCCGCCGCCGATGGCCGCGCCCTGCACAGCGGCGACGATCGGCTTCTTGGCGCGGAAGATGCGCACGGCCTGAATGTAGAGATGGTTGATCGGGCCGAGGCTATCGGCGGGATCACCCTTTGCAGACCCCTTATCGGATCCCTTGGCTTCCTTGGCCTCCTGTGCTTGCCGCGCCGGGTCGTTGAAGTTGGCGCCGGCGCAAAACGCCTTGCCCTGCGCCGCCAGAACCGAAGCGCGGATTTCGATATCGCGATCGAACTCATCGAGCGCATCTGCGATCTGATTGATCAGCGAGATGTCGAAGAAATTCAGCGGCGGGCGGCGAATTTCGATCAAGCCGACGTGTCCGATTTTTTCGACGCCGATGTCCGTGAACTTGCTCATGAGTGTCCTCAAATTGAAATCGTGAAGATGAAGATGAAACCGCGCCTTAGCGCAGTCCCAGACCTCGTGCGATGATGCCGCGCAGCACTTCCGTCGTGCCGCCCTGGATGGTCAGTTTGGGCGCCGTCTTGGTGGCGAAGTCGAGTTGCTTGTCCAGCGTCTCGTGGTTGGAGACGTCGGCGTCGACGAACGCTGCGAGATCGCGCACCCGATGCGGCAGCGCCTGTTCCCAGACGGTGCCGATGTCCTTGACGATGGCGGCTTCCACCACAGGCTCCTTGCCGGCCTGCAACATGCCGGCGACCGACACCGACATCCGGCGCATGGTGTGCAACTGCGCCACTAGCCGGCCGATGCCCTCCGCACTGCGTGTATCCGGGTTCTTGCCGACGGCGCGAACCAGTTCGGTCAGCACGTAGTAGGTCTCCAGGAAACGCTCCGGGCCAGAGCGCTCATACGCGAGTTCGCTGGTCGCCTGTTTCCATGCGCCGTCGATTTCGCCGAGCACATGATCGTCGGGAATGAAGTGGTCGGTGAACACCACCTCGTTGAATTCGAATTGTCCGGTGATCTGGCCGATCGGGTTCACCTGGATGCCGGGCTGTTTCATCTTGACCAGGAACTGGGTCAGGCCGTGGCGGCGGTTTTCCTTGGTCGATGGCGAGGTGCGGAAGATCGCGATCATGTAATCGGCGATATGCGCCGACGAGGTCCAGATCTTGGTGCCGTTAATCAGCCAGCCGCCGTCGGTCTTGGTTGCCTTGGTCTTGGCGGCGAACAGGTCCGAGCCCGAATTTGGCTCGCTCATGCCGATTGCAAAGCAAATCTCGCCGCGGCAGATGCGCGGCAGGATATCCTGTTTGATGTGCTCGGGCGCGTACTTGATCAGCACCGGCCCGCTCTGGCGGTCGGCGACGAAGAAGCGGCGCGTTGGCGCGTTGGCGACACGCATCTCTTCGGTGACGACATAGCGCTCGAGGAACGTGCGCTCGTGCCCGCCATATTTCTTTGGCCAGGTCATGCCAAGCCAGCCCTTGGCGCCGACACGGCGGCTGAATTCCTTCGCGTCGGCATCTTCGCGCTTGGGCTGATGCGGATCGAAGGTGCCAGCGGCGATTTCCTCGGCGAGAAACGCGCGCACTTCCGCGCGCAGCTTCACGCATTCGGGCGGCAGGCGGATCGGATCGAAACGAAGGGCTGCGGTCATGACCGGCTTTCTCTAGAAACGTCTTTGTTAGCGGGATGCGACCAGCGGCCACAATTCATCGGCGCCGCGCGCGGCGACCATCTTGCCGAGTTCGACCGCCCAGTGGCTTTCATTGCCGAAGTCGTCGCGCCATGCCAGCGCCCGCAACGTATAGCGGTGCAGGATGTGTTCGCTGGTGAAGCCGATGGCGCCGTGCACCTGATGGGCGATCGCAGCACCCTTCTCGGCAGCCTCCGCGCAGCGGATTTTCGCCGACGCGGCTTCAAGAAATACGGCGTCATCGAACGAAGTAGCGTTGACGATGCTGTCCGCCGCGGAGGTCGCGGCCGCGAGCGCAGCCGCCGCTTCACCGGCGAGCTTTGCGAGGTTGTGCTGGACCGCCTGGAATTTCGAGATCTTCTTCTCAAACGCGACGCGCTCGTTGGAGTATCGAACGGAAATGTCGAGCATCGATTCCAGCGCGCCGGCGATCTGAAGGCTACGGGCGACGCAGCCCATCAGCAGCAGCGTATTTTGATCGAAGCCTTTCGGCGCCGGCTTGATGGTGAGGGGCTTCGTGTTGTTGAATGTGACGGTGTCGCTGTTGTCGCTGCCGAGATTGAGGCTGGCATCCGTCCGGCAGGATTTCGCATCGGCCAGCGCGATCGACCAGCCCTTGCCATCGTGGGCAAGCACCGCGAGGTGCGCGGCCTCTTTGGCAAAGGGGACGCCACGCGCGCGACCAGAGAGCGTGCCGTCGGCATTGAGCGTGATGCGATCACGCGGCCCGGCGGGCGCAACCGTCATCGCGCCCTCTGGCGAGGCGATTTTCGCCTGCGCCAGCAGCCAGCCGGCGAGCATGGTTTCCGCGAGCGGAACCGCCACCGCAAATCGTCCGGCGGAACTAAGCACGCTGAAGCCGTCGGCCAGGCTTACGCCGGAGCCGTTGCAATCTTCCGGCACCCAGGACAAGGGAAGACCGGCATCCGTCAGCGCGCTCCAGAGCGGCGCTTTCCAGTTTCCGTCCTTGTCCCGATTGATCGTCTGGGCATCGGCGAGGTCCGCGAAGATATTCTCCGCGGTTTCGGCAACGATATTATCACTCTCCGCCACGGCGTTCCTCACCTCAAAAGGAATGCATCGCACCCTGCATTTTGCTTGGTACGACGTCATTATTTCATTGTTGCCGCCATGATGGGGAAAAGCGTCCGCCATGACAAGCGCCGATGTCCGCAGGGCCGCCTGCGGGGCAGTCATGAGCCACGCCGGATTGCGGTTGTTGCCGGAATGTCTTATTCCGCGCAACGGACTTTCGGCAGCTTGTCCGAAGGCTGCGAGACGATATGGTAGCGGGCCCTTCGGCGATCGGACGACAATCAAAA
>JBEPUM010000331.1:0-3630 GCA_041691515.1 Pseudomonadota bacterium
GTGATGATCGCGAGGCGGTAGCTCGGATAGAACACGCCTGGTACGATCTGGATCGGTACCGTCAACCATGCGGGCAGCGGAAGTGCGAGGCCCGCAGGCCCCCAGATCAGCCGGACCGCATCGTTGAAGAACAAGATCAGCCCGAACGTGCCGAGGACCTGATCGAGATGATCGCGGCCGTACAGATGCCGGAGCGCAACGAACTCCAGCACAACGCCGAGCAGCAACGTGGCACCGAGCGCGAGAATGACGCCGAGGATGAAGCTGCCGGTCCATGCGGCAAAGGTCGCGGCGAAATAAGCGCCCATCATGTAAAGCGAGCCGTGGGCAAGATTGACGAAGTCCATGATGCCGAACACGAGCGTCAGCCCTGCTGCGAGCAAAAACAGCAAAAGACCGAACTGCAATCCGTTCAGCAGTTGTTCGACGACAAGCAGCATGAATGCTTCACACAGCGTTGAAAGAGAACAGCGGCAGCGTTGGAGCGCTGCCGCTGTATTGGATCAGTCTGCGATCATTTCATCGGGCATTTGTCGTGGAAGCGATCCTGGCTGTCCTTGACGATGGTCGCCACGGTCTTGAGCCCGAGTTCGCCGCCAGCACCCTTCTCCACATCTTGCAGGTAGAAGTTCTGGATCGGCATGTGGTTGTTGCCGAACTTGAACGCGCCGCGCACCGATTTGAAATCGGCTTTCTCCATCGCCTTGCGCATCTCTTCTTTTTTGCTGGTATCGCCCTTCACCGCCACGACTGCACTGTTGATCAGTTGCGCGGAATCATAGGCTTGCGCGCCGTAGAACGACGGACCATGCTTGTACTTTGCCCGGAAATCGCTGACGAACTTTTTGTTGGCGTCGTTTGGAAGGTCGTTGACCCATTGCTGAGCACCGGGCACGCCAATCGCGTTGTCCTTTTGCAAGGGCAGCGTGGTTTCGTCGATCGTGAACGCCGTATAGAGCGGCATCGTTGCCTTCAGGCCGGCCTGTGAATACTGATTGAGGAATTGCACACCGGCTGCGCCCGGATAGAACACGAAGATCGAAGCTGCTCCGGAAGCACGCGCCTTCGAGAGTTCGGCGGAGAAGTCGAGTTGGCTCGGCCACACCGTATATTCCTCGCCTTTCACTTCACCCTTGAACGTACTTTTTACACCCGCGAGCATATCCTTGCCGGCAGCGTAGTTCGGACCGATCAGGAACACGGACTTCACATTCTCCTGGTTCATGTATTCGCCGACGGCGGCGGGCGTTTGGTCGTTCTGCCATGAGGTCGAGAACACGTAGGGTGAGCACAATTCGCCCGCGACCTGCGACGGACCGGCATTAGCGATTACCATCATCGTCTTCGAATCGACGATCGGCTTCAGCGAGGCCAGCAGCACGTTGGACCAGATATAGCCGGTGATGAAGTCGACCTTGTCCGACTCGATCAGCTTCTGCGTCTTCTGCTTGCCGACATCCGGCTTGAACGTATCGTCCTCGTAGATGACCTCGACGGGCTTGCCGCCCATCTTGCGCCCCATGTGATCGAGTGCGAGTTCGAATGAATTGCGCATGTCATTGCCGATCACCGCGGTCGGGCCGCTGAAGGTGCTGACAAATCCGATCTTGATGGTGTCCCCAGCGGTGGCTGGTTGTGCCAGCGCCAAAAGTGCTGCGCCCGCGAGCCAGAATGCCGATCTCATATTCTCTCCCTCCTCGTTAAATCTTACGCCGCTCGTACTGGCGCATCTTCGATGAGCGCCGCGGCTGTTGATGACTTTGTGCGCGATCTTTTGGTAATGCGGCAAGCACGACCTTCGGCTTCCTCACACCGCGTGTCGCTTTGTCGCCCATGCATCATAATTCGCGCCGCGCTTAAATTGCAAGAATTATAATTCAGGTTGGGTTCTATCGAGTTATTTTCTATTTGATATCAAAGGCTTTAGCCACGGGCCACCGACCCGCGTGGTCAGTTGCTTGCAGGTATTTTTGAGCGTTTCGACTACGGTCTTGTCGTCGCGGCGCGCGAACGCCGGTGTCGCCATGACGGTGACAACCAGCGCTGCACGATTCTGGATGTCGAGGATCGGCACCGCGGTGGCGCGCAATCCCGGGATCAGTAATTCATCGACGGAGGCCGACATCGCCGCGCGTACGTCTTTGCGGATCGCGCTAACGTCACGTGTGCGGCGATGAACTGCTGCCGGGACATGATGCGCGATCGCACCTTCGGCTTCATCTGGACTCATGAAGCTGAGGAACACATGCCCGGTCGCCGAGCCGAGCAGTGGCAGCACCGAACCGACCGACAGCGACGTGCTGATGGGCACGCGGCCCGCATGCCATCGCACGATGGTCGGGCCGAGCGGTCCAAGCGCTGCAATCAGCGTGGTTCTGCCGGTTTTACGCACGAATTCCGCAATTTCAGGATCGGCTTCGGCGAACACGTCGGTGCGTGCGAGCGCGGCGAGCCCGATCTGAATCGCCTGGGGTCCAAGGTTGTAGCGGCCGGACGCGGCATCCTGATGCGCCATGCCGGATGCGATCAGACTTGCGAGATAGCGATGCGCCTGTGACGCCGAGAGTCTTGCGCGCGTGGCGATGGTGCCGAGCGTCGCGGACTCCGGCTCTGATGCCAATGCGGCGAGCACGCGAAACCCCGTCGTCACCGATCGAATGCCCCGCCGCGCCGGTGCGGCATCGGCCGGATCCGGGGTCACCGCGTCAGTGGTTGGGACAGTCGGCAAGCGATTTGATCCCTGAAATTCGATGGGGCAAACCTGGGGCGCGTTGCGGCAAACCCAAGGCAACTGCAACGAGAGCCCGAACCTGCCCCGACACCGTTCATGCAGAATAATGCATGCTTTGGCGTTGCATATCAAGAAATCAATTGTACAATGTAAAATATGCCGCGAGCGTCAGCAGTCGGACGGTAACGCAGGATCGCCAGCAACCGGCGGCCCGGCACGGCCCTGGTAATCCATCGGCAGAGATCAGGGAGGAGCGCGTGCGTATCGCAGTGGTCGGCGGAGGTCCCGCGGGACTTTATTTCGCCTGTCTCTGGAAAAAACGGCATCCCGAAACCGAAATCGATCTGTTCGAGCAGAACGAAGCCGGCGCCACCTGGGGATTCGGCGTGGTGTTCTCGGATCAGGCGCTCGAATTTCTGCGCGCCGACGATCCCCAGACGGTCGATGCCATCACGCCGCGAATGGAAAGCTGGCGCAACATCACGCTCAACCTGCGCGGCGAGAGCGTCGAGATCGACGGCGTCGGCTTCTCGTCGATCGGCCGCCTCGATCTGCTGACCATCCTGCAACAGCGCGTTCGCGATGTCGGCATCGCGCCGCGCTATGAGACGCACGTTCAGTCGATGGATCAGCTCGCAGGGTACGACCTCGTCGTCGCGGCCGATGGCCTCAACTCGCAACTGCGGCGCAGCTTCGAGGGCGACTTCGGCACCAGTATTTCCTATTCGAGCAACAAGTTTGCCTGGTATGGCACCAGCAAACAGTTTCCGACGCTGTCGCAGACCTTCGTTGAAACGCCCCTCGGCACCTTCAACGCGCATCACTATCGTTACGCGCCCGACATGAGCACGTTCCTTGTCGAATGCGATCGCGCTACCTGGCAGCGTTACGGTTTTGCA
>JBEPUM010000332.1:0-3608 GCA_041691515.1 Pseudomonadota bacterium
CCGAATACACCAACACATTGAAAAAAACAGTGTCCCGCTTAAGGAAGTGTTGACGCAGCGATACCGGTGGCACAGCGGCGTGTTTCTCGACGATGTATCAACGCATCGAACAGGCGATGCGAATAACACGCGAAAAACTTATGTCGACGATTGTCAAGATTTCATAAAGTGGCTGTGCTGCAGGTGCATCCTACATTTCTGAAGCGAGCGCTGCATCGTCAATGCACACCGCGCCGAGTCGCTGCACCGGATGAAAATCACCGCGCACGGACTCTGAGTCGCAATTTTTAGCAATAGAAAAATTTTCGGGAAAACTTTGAAAGCCGCCCGCTCCGCTCCCGCGAGAGCTCATTTTCCTGCGAATCGGGAAACCCGATTCGCAGTCCGATTCCGTCGACCGCGATCTGTTTAAGTGTATCGCGAACGATTTTCACACGCACAAATGCGCGGTCGAAATTTTCAAAATGCGGACGAGCCGTGGCATCGGCAGGCGTCATCGGCATCCGCGCGACACCGTTCGGCCAACTCCGAGCATGACGCTGCGACCCAAACATCTGCGAAGCGACCATCGTCACGCGCGACATCGACAAGATGAGTTGGCGCGAACGCGTACGCGTTGAACCGACCGTCAGCGACCGGCGAAGACGTTCAGAGACCGAGCTTTGCCTTGAGCAGATCGTTTACCGCTTGCGGATTGGCCTTGCCGCCGGAGGATTTCATCACCTGACCAACGAACCAGCCGATCAATTGCGGCTTTGCGTGCGCCTGTGCGACCTTTTCGGGATTAGCGGCGATGATGTCATCGACCGCCTTCTCGATGGCGCCCATATCGGTGACCTGCTTCATTCCGCGGGCTTCAACGAGCGCACGCGGGTCGCCGCCTTCGGTCCAGACGATCTCGAACAGCTCCTTGGCGATCTTGCCGGAGATGGTGCCCTCGCCGATCAGATCGACAATCGCGGCGAGCTGAACCGCGGACATCGGCGACGCTGCAATGTCGCGGCTTTCCTTGTTAAGCCGTCCGAACAGCTCGTTGATGACCCAGTTGGCGGCCAGTTTTCCATCACGGCTTGCATCGACGAGCTTCGCCAGTACCGCCTCGTAGAAATTGGCGCTCTCGTGCTCGCTGACCAGCACGGCGGCGTCATACGGCGTCAGGCCGAAATCGGCGATGAACCGCGCTTTCTTTTCGTCCGGCAGTTCCGGCAGATCGGCCTTCAGCGTGTCGACGAAACCTTGCGTAAATTCCAGCGGCAACAGGTCGGGATCCGGGAAGTAACGATAGTCGTGCGCCTCTTCCTTGGAGCGCATCGAGCGGGTTTCACCCTTGTCTGGGTCAAACAGCCGGGTTTCCTGATCGATAACTCCGCCGTCCTCGATGATTTCGATCTGGCGGCGCGCCTCATACTCAATCGCGTGACCGATAAAGTTGATCGAATTCATGTTCTTGATTTCGCATCGGGTGCCAAAGGGGTCGCCAGGCCGCCGCACGGAGACGTTGACGTCGGCGCGCAGCGAGCCCTTTTCCATGTCGCCATCGCAGGTGCCGAGATAGCGCAGGATCGAGCGCAACTTCGTGACGTAGGCTTTTGCCTGCTCGGACGAGCGGATATCCGGCTTGGAGACGATCTCCATCAGCGCGACGCCGGAACGGTTCAGGTCGATCGCGCTCATGTCGGCATGCTGGTCGTGCAGCGACTTGCCGGCATCCTGCTCCAGGTGAAGCCGCTCGATACCGACCGTAAAGGTCTCGCCCCCATCCGTCTCCGCCGTAAGCTCGCCTTCTCCCACGATCGGCGACTTGTACTGGCTGATCTGATAGCCCTGCGGCAGATCGGGATAGAAATAGTTCTTGCGGTCGAACACCGAGCGAAGGTTGATCTGCGCGTTCAGCCCAAGTCCGGTGCGCACCGCTTGCCGGACGGCGGCCTCGTTGATGACCGGAAGCATTCCCGGCATCGCCGCGTCGACCAGCGAGACGTGGGTATTCGGATCGCCGCCGAAGGCGGTCGAAGCGCCGGAAAAAAGTTTTGCGTTCGACGTGACCTGGGCATGGACTTCAAGCCCGATCACCATTTCCCAGTCGCCGGTGGCGCCCTTGATGAATTTCGATGGTTTGACAGGTGCGTTCATGGGCCGCTTTTACCTTGTGGCCGGTGGCTAGAAAACCCCGCCACTGACATATAGTCCTGCGATCGAAGCCGCTACATGCTCCCGGTAAATGCCCGGAACGCCGGGGACGCCCTGAGCGCGTCACGTCCAGCGGCGATCACGTCATCCACCTGCTGAGGCGGGAGATGGAAGCGGGTCGGAACGGCCTCCAGGCTGGCGGCACGTGCGGGATCCAGTTGATCGAAGCCGAGCCGCCCGACGAACAGCTTCAGATCATGGCAATTCCAGCCCGGTCGCGCGCCGTATCTCGCGCGATCCGCCGCCGACAGGCCGCAGCGCCAGCGGATCAGCGGTGTCTGCCAGTCGACCATGGTGCGCTCGAACGCGGTGTAACCGGCGCCGACGCTGGCATCGATCGCGGTGTCCGCTGCCGCCTTGACGAGATCGACGCCGCTTGGGCCTTCCACCGTATTGATCCAGTTGCCGGACAGCCCTGTCTTGGAATCGACCACCAGAAACAGCCCGCGCCGCAGTTTAACGGCCTGCTGCGGCGACAGCGGGCCATACGGCGTATCCGCCGACAGCCGTGCGATGGTGAACCCGGCCAGGCCATAGTTGTCGACGAGACCGCCATCGAGCAGCTTGATGTAGGGGACCTCGCCGTCATGATAGCGATTAATCGCCTTGGCGAAAGCGCTCAGCATCGGCGGCGCATTGCGATTGTTCCGCGCCTTGACGATCCAGGCCGGCAGCGGATCGTTGCAGCGGCGCGGAAAAGTCTGGATCACGACCGGCGCGAACGCCACCGGCACTGCCGCGGAAGCCGCAACCGCATTCGCCAGCGGATAGCTCGACAGATCGCTGCACATGGCGCGGAACGCGGTCGCGCCGAATACAAATGGCGTACGGTTGTAGATGTCGGAGGCATTGATCCAAACGCGCGGCCGGACATTCTCGCGAAGGTCGGCGAAGGTCGCGCCGTGAAACAGGTTCGCATCAAGCCAGCGCGGCAGGCCGCGCGAGTCGTTGATGCCACCGGCAAAAGCCTTGCCGAGCGTTGCGAGATTGAGGTCGGTCTCCAGCCCCTCTTCCGCGTTGCGCAACAGGAATTTTTCGCGAAAGTCGGCGAGCGCGGCGCGCTTGCGCAGGCCGTAGTAGGCCGCCGTGACTGAGCCGCCCGAAACGCCTGAGATGAAATCGATGCGGTCAAGCATGGACGCGCCGCCGCCGCGCACCGGCGTATGCTCCATTTCCTCTAGCACGCCGAACGAAAACGCCGCGGCGCGCGTCCCGCCGCCGGAGAAGGACAATCCGACCAGATCGTCGTCGCTACCAGACCGTTCGTCGAGGCTTTCGTGAAGCCGGCCGGCCAGTTCCGCACTGCTGCCGGGTTGATTGACCGGCGCATTCTGAATTGACGCGCAGCCGAGCAGCAGCACGCAAAGTCCGAAGATGGGAAATGCTGAACGCATGGGTCGTGCAATCGCCCCGCCAAT
>JBEPUM010000333.1:0-3603 GCA_041691515.1 Pseudomonadota bacterium
CGCTTCGCATTGTGCAGTGAAGCATTTCGAGGCCTCATCCCATGACGAGCGATAGTGCAGCTCCCGCCGCGGCGACGCCGGCGGCGAATGGACTTGGCGAGACCCACTCCACGGCAGGCTTCAAGGCGCTGACACTGGGCAGCATCGGGGTGGTCTATGGCGATATCGGCACCAGCCCCCTCTACGCGCTCCGCGAGGCCGTCCTAGCCTCCGGCGCGGCCGGGACCGATGCCAGCCCGCAAGTTGTGTTGGGCATCCTCTCGTTGATCCTGTGGGCGCTGATCGTCGTAGTAACGCTGAAGTACGTCCTGATTCTTTTGCGGGCGGATAACCATGGTGAAGGCGGAACCTTGGCGCTAATGGCGCTGGCGCAGCGTGCCGTGAGCAAGGGGTCGGCGACCATTGTGCTACTTGGCGTCATCAGTGGCGCGCTGTTTTATGGTGACGCCGTGATTACGCCGGGGGTAACGGTGCTTTCGGCCGTCGAAGGCATCAAGCTTACCACCTCCGCTTTTGATCCTTATGTCGTGCCGGTCACCGTGATCATTCTGCTGGCTCTGTTTGCGGTCCAGTCACGCGGGACTGCACGCGTCGCGGCTTTTTTCGGACCCGTGATGTGTGTCTGGTTCGCCATCATCGCCGCCGCGGCGATTCCGCAGATCGTAAAGCATCCTGAAGTGCTGCTCGCGCTCAATCCGCTCTATGCGATCGGGTTCATGATTCATCACGGCATCATCGGATTCATCACACTCGGCGCGGTGTTTCTGGCGGTGACCGGTGCGGAAGCGCTCTATGCGGATCTCGGCCATTTCGGCAAACGTCCGATTCAAACCGCCTGGCTTGCGATCGTGTTGCCGTCGCTTGCCCTGAACTATCTCGGGCAGGGCGCCCTTGTGCTGGCCGATCCCAAGGCCGTTGAAAATCCGTTCTTCCTGATGTTTCCGGGCTGGGCATTGGTGCCGATGGTGGTGCTCGCGACCGCCGCCACTGTCATTGCGAGTCAGGCCGTCATCACCGGTGCTTATTCGCTGACGCGGCAGGCCATCCAGCTCGGACTGCTGCCGCGCTTCGAAATCCGCCACACGTCGGAGGCGCATTCCGGCCAGATCTATATTCCGCGCGTCAACATGCTGCTCGCCATCAGCGTCGTCTTGCTGGTGATCATGTTCCGTTCGTCTAGCACACTGGCATCGGCTTACGGTATTTCCGTCACGGGAACGATGGTCGTTACCGCGATGATGGGCTTTGTCGTCATTTGGAAGGTATGGCGCTGGTCGGCGCTCGCGGCGGCAGCCCTGATCGCACCGTTTCTGTTTCTCGATTTGACCTTTCTGGCGGCCAATCTGTTGAAGGTCTTCGAAGGCGGATGGGTGCCGCTGGCGCTGGGCGCGGTGGTGATGCTGCTGATGTATACGTGGCGTCGCGGCAGTCGGCTGCTGTTCGAGAAATCGCGCAAGGCCGAATTTCCGCTGCTCGACCTTGTCGAGATGCTGGAAAAGCGGCCGCCACAGCGGGTGTCCGGAACCGCTGTATTTTTGACCAGCGATCCGACCTCCGCTCCGACCGCGCTGATGCATAGCCTGAAACACTACAAGGTGCTCCACGAGAAGAACGTTATTCTCACCATCGAGACGGCGCCGACGCCGCGGATCGAACCCGGCGATCGGGTGCGGATGGAGCAAATCAGCGCCACCTTCTCACGCGTCACGCTCCGCTTCGGCTTCGTGGAAAGCCCCAACGTGCCGAAATCACTGGCCATCGCGCGAAAGCTTGGCTGGCAGTTCGATATCATGGCGACGTCGTTCTTCCTGTCGAGGCGCGCTCTGAAACCCGCGGCGCAGTCCGGGATGCCGCGCTGGCAGGATTTGCTCTTCATCTGGTTGAGCCGCACCGCCGACGATGCCACCAATTACTTCCAGATTCCGACCGGCCGGGTAGTCGAAGTGGGTACGCAGGTCAGCATTTAGATCAGCATTTAGGCTCGCGCCGGCGCTTGATTTTATCCGCCCGAGAGGCGACTTTGGCGGCCGAAAAGCGGAGCAAAATCGGCTTCGGATTGCTGGATGCGCCTGCAGCGGGCGCGCGGGGAGGTCGCGTTGGCGGATCAGAATTTTGTTGTTCACGATTTGACGCCGGAAGACGTCTCGCAAGGCGTTGCCGACGGACGCTATCTGTTGATTGACGTTCGCGAGCCCAACGAAGTGGCTGCGGAAGCGTATCCGGACTCAGTCGTCGTTCCCCTGTCCACCTTCGATCCCGCGGCAATCCCCGATCCGCAGGGAAAGCAGATCGTGTTTGCCTGCCGCTCGGGCAAGCGGTCGGTGACGGCGTCGCTGGCGGCGCAGACCGGTGGTCTGGCCTACGACAAGCATCTCGCAGGCGGGATACTCGGGTGGAAAGCGGCCGGCCTGCCGACCCGAACCGGCGGCTGATCGTCCGATGACGTCCATGAACAAGGTCTTCGCCGACCTTCCGGTCACGATCTTCGAGGCGATGTCGCAGGCCGCACGCGACAACAATGCCATCAACCTCGGGCAGGGATTTCCCGACGATCCCGGCCCGGAGGACATCCGGCGCGCGGCCGCGGACGCTACTTTGAACGGCTACAATCAGTATCCGTCCATGATGGGCATTCCGGAGCTGCGGCAGGCGATCGCCACGCATTACGGACACTGGCACGGTCTGTCGCTCGATCCGATGAGCGAAGTCATGGTGACCTCAGGCGGCACGGAAGCGCTGACCAGCGCTATCCTCGCCGTCGTCGAGCCGGGCGATGAAGTGATTGTCTTCCAACCGGTCTACGACTCCTATCTTCCGATCATCCGGCAGGCTGGCGGCATTCCGCGACTGGTTCGCCTCGAGCCGCCGCACTGGCGGTTGACGGAAGACGCGCTCCGCGCTGTCTTCACGCACAAGACCAAGGCGGTGCTGTTCAACAATCCGCTTAATCCGGCCGCGGTGGTCTATCCGCGCGAGGATCTGGAACTGCTGGCGAGTTTTTGTCAGGAGTTCGATGCGGTCGCGATCTGCGACGAGGTCTGGGAGCATGTCGTCTTCGATGGCCGCGAACATATTCCGCTCATCACCATTCCAGGCATGCGCGACCGCACCATCAAGATCGGCTCTGCGGGTAAGATATTTTCCCTGACGGGCTGGAAGATCGGCTTTGTCTGCGCCGCGCCGCCGCTGTTGCGCGTCACCGCGAAGGTTCATCAGTTTCTCACCTTTACGACGGCACCCAATCTTCAGGCGGCCGTCGCTTACGGGCTCGGCAAATCCGACGAGTTCTTCCTGGAAATGCGCCGCGATCTGGCGCGAAGCCGCGATCGGTTGACCAAGGGACTCGAGAGCATTGGCTTCCCGGTGCTGAAGTCGCAGGGAACCTATTTTCTGACGGTCGATCTTTCGCCGCTTGGTCTCAATGAGACCGACGAGGCGTTTTGCAAGCGCATCGTGACGGACTACAAGGTGGCGGCGATTCCGGTTTCGGCTTTCTATGAACAGGATGCGGTCTCCTCAGTTGTGCGCTTCTGTTTCGCCAAGAAGGATGCCACGCTCGACAGCGCACTCGAGCGATTGTCGGACGCCGTGCATCGCCGGTAG
>JBEPUM010000334.1:0-3572 GCA_041691515.1 Pseudomonadota bacterium
GAATGAACTGGAAGCCGGAGCTCGACGACCTCGCCCGGCGCGAAGCATTCGCGCGGGAGATGGGCGGCGCTGACAAGGTCAAACGGCAGCGCGATCAAGGCCGGCTCACTGTCCGCGAACGCATCGACAAGCTGACGGATGCGGACAGCTTTCACGAGATCGGCGCGGTCTCGGGTATGGCCGAATACGAAGCCAATGGCGAACTGAAGCATCTGACGCCTGCAAATTGCGTGTTCGGCCGCGCCAAAATCGATGGCCGCACGGTCGTCGTGGTCGGCGACGACTTTACGGTGCGCGGCGGCTCAGCCGATGCGTCGATTTCCGCCAAGCCGCTGATGGCCGAGGAGATGGCGCATGATTTCCGCCTGCCGATCATTCGCGTCATCGAAGGGTCCGGCGGTGGCGGCTCGGTCAAGACGATCGAAACAAAAGGCGCGGCCAATCTGCCCGGCGGCGTCGGCGGCACGCGCTGGTATTGGTACACGACCGCCAACCTGGCGCAGGTGCCGGTGGTCGGACTGGGGCTCGGTTCGGTCGCCGGTCTCGGCGCGGCGCGGCTGGCCGCCAGCCATTACTCCGTCATGACCAAGGCGTCGGCGATGTTCGTCGCGGGACCGCCTGTCGTGAAGCGGCTTGGACAGGATCTCACCAAGCAGGAACTTGGCGGCGCGGATATTCAAACTAAAGCCGGCGGCGTCGATCATGCGGTCGAAACCGAGGAAGAGGCTTTCGAGTGCGCACGGCGTTTCTTGTCGTATCTGCCGTCGTCGGTCTACGACCTGCCGCCGACGCTGCCGTGTGACGACGATCCCGAACGCGCCGAAGAATCCCTGATGAAAGCTGTGCCGCGCAACCGGCGGCAGGTCTACAAGATGCGCCCGATCATCGACGCGGTGGTCGACAAGGGATCGTTCTTCGAGATGAGCGCGAATTTTGGCCGCTCGATCATCGCAGGCTTTGCGCGGTTGGAGGGGCGGGCGGTGCTGCTGCTCGCCAGCGATTCGTATCACTATGGCGGATCGTGGACGGCCGAGGCCTGCCAGAAGGTGGTGCGTTACGTCGATCTTGCCGAGACGTTCCATCTGCCGGTCGTCTATCTGATGGATTGTCCCGGCTTCATGATCGGGCTCGAGGCCGAGAAGTCGGCGACCATTCGTCATGGCGTCCGCGCGATGGCCGCTGTCAACCAGACCACGGTGCCGTGGTGCACGGTTATCGTGCGCAACTCGTTTGGCGTCGCCGGCGTCGTGCATCAGCCGGCCAACCGGTTTTCGATGCGCTATGCGTGGCCGTCCGCCTACTGGGGATCGCTGCCGCTGGAAGGCGGCATCGAGGCGGCTTATCGCGCCGATATCGACGCGGCGGATGATCCCAAGGCGAAGTTGAAGGAGATCGGAGATCGTCTCAACAAGTTGCGCTCGCCATTCCGTTCGGCCGAAAAATTCTGGGTCGAGGAGATCATCGACCCGCGCAAGACGCGCTCGCTGCTGTGCGAATTCGCGCGGCTTGCGGAACCGGTCCGTACGGCGGGACCGACACGGCTAGCTATGCGGCCGTAGGCGCGGGAGCGGCGGCGGCTTTTTTCTCCGTGGTCATCGTCAGGATGATGAGGGAAGCCAGGAGGCAGAGACCTCCGGCGATGAAGAACGCCGGCAGATAGGTCGCGAGCACTGTGCGCGACAGGCCGGCGCCGAAGGCCGCGGTCGCAGCACCCAACTGGTGTCCGGCAAAAATCCAGCCGAACACGAGGCCTGCGCGCTCCGCGCCAAAGCGTTGCGCGGTCAGGCGAACTGTGGGCGGCACCGTCGCGATCCAGTCGAGCCCGTAGAACATCGCAAACACCGACAGGCCGTAGAACGAGAAATCGGTGAACGGCAGGAACAGCAGCGACAGGCCGCGCAGGCCGTAATACCAGAACAGCAGATAGCGATTGTCGTAGCGGTCCGAGAGCCAGCCCGAAGCGATGGTGCCGACGAAATCGAAGATGCCCATGGCGGCGAGAAGGCTAGCAGCCTGCACCTGCGGAATGCCGTAGTCGGCGCAGAACGGAATCAGATGCACCTGGATCAGCCCGTTGGTGCTGGCGCCGCAGATAAAGAACGTAAAGAACAAAACCCAGAACACGCGCGAGCGCGACGCATCGCGCAGCGTGCCGAGCGCGGCTGCCATTATCGGCGCATTGTTCGGAGGCGGCGCGGGCAGGGGCTCGGTGCCCATATCGCCGAATGGGCGCAGGCCGAGATCGCTGGGGCGGTCGCGCATCAACAGCACAACGGCAAACGCGGCGACGCCGAGCATCGCGCACATCAGGCCGAGTGCGGACCGCCACCCGTAGCTGTCGGTCAGTGCCGCCAACAGCGGCAGGAAGACCAGTTGGCCGGTGGCGCTGCTTGCCGTCAGAATGCCAACGGCAAGTCCGCGCCGCACGTTGAACCAGCGCGCGGCGACGGTTGCGCCGAGCACCAGCGCGGTGAGACCCGTGCCAAAGCCGACCACGACGCCCCACAGCAGCATCAGTTGCCAGACCTCGGTCATGCCGAGTGAGACAACGAGCGCCGAAACGACGATCAGCAGCGCCGTCAGTGTCACATTGCGCAGCCCGTAACGATTGAGCAGCGCGGCGGCGAACGGTGCCATCAGCCCGAACAACAGCAGCCGGATCGACAGCGCCGACGAAATCTGCGCGGTGGTCCAGCCAAACTCCTTCTGCAGCGGCAGGATGAAGACGCCGGGCGCGCCGACGGCCCCGGCGCTGACCAGTGCGGTCAGGAACGTCACGGCGATCATGACCCAACCGTAGTGAATGTTGCGGCGGGCAAGGACAGTAGAGAGCCAGGACGAGATCATTGGGCCTCGGCGGTTTCAAAAAGGATTCGTTGGAGGGCTCAATCTGCCACGGCGGCCATCTGGCAGAAATGACATATTTCCCTCAATTTACGACATGTGGCTCAATGCTGCGCGACGCGCTCGATGGCGATAGCCGTTGCCTCGCCACCGCCGATGCAAAGCGCGGCAACGCCGCGTTTCAGGTTTTGAGCCTCCAGCGCATGAAGCAGCGTCACGATCAGGCGTGCGCCCGTGGCGCCGATGGGATGACCGAGTGCGCAAGCGCCGCCGTTGATGTTGAGTCTGTCGCGGGGAATGCCGAGATCGCGTTGTGCGGCCATCGCAACGACCGCGAAGGCTTCGTTGATCTCGAACAGGTCAACGTCGCCGACGCTCCAGCCGACCTTGTCGAGCAGTTTGCGGATCGCAGGGATAGGCGCGGTCGTGAACCACTGCGGTTCCTGACTGTGGGTCGCGTGGCCTTTGATGATAGCGCGCACGGGCAGGCCATCACGGTCGGCCACCGACCGCTTGGCGAGGATCAACGCTGCAGCGCCGTCAGCGTTCGCTGAGGATGCGGCTGGCGTAATCGTCCCGTTGGCGCGGAACGCCGGCTTCAGCGAGGGTATCTTGGCGGGATCGACTTTCAGCGGGTGTTCGTCGTTTGCGATCGTGCGGGGCCCGGCCTTTTCAACGACGGTGAGGGGAGCGATCTCGGCCTTGAACGCGCCGCCTTCGACCGCCTT
>JBEPUM010000335.1:0-3472 GCA_041691515.1 Pseudomonadota bacterium
GTTCCAATAAAAAGAGTCGTCGACTTCAACGTAAAAATTCGCGTCAAGCCCGATGGCTCAGGCGTCGACTTGGCCAACGTCAAGATGTCGATGAATCCCTTCGACGAGATTGCCGTCGAGGAGGCGGTGCGCCTCAAAGAAAAGGGCATTGCGACCGAGATTGTTGCCGTGTCTTGCGGCGTCGCCGGATGCCAGGAAACGCTGCGTACGGCCCTTGCCTTGGGCGCCGACCGCGCCGTCCTGGTCTCGTCGGACGTCGAGCTTCAGCCCCTGGCCGTCGCCAAGCTGCTGGCGGCGATCGTCAAAAAAGAGGCACCCCTAATGGCAATTCTCGGCAAGCAGGCCATTGACGACGATGCCAGCCAAGTCGGCCAGATGCTCGCAGCGCTACTTGATTGGCCACAAGCCACATTCGCGTCGAAAGTCGACGTTGAGGGGAACACTGCAACGGTCAAGCGGGAAGTGGATGGTGGCCTTGAAACCGTCACGATGACGCTCCCGGCGGTTATCACAACGGATTTGCGCCTGAACGAACCTAGATATGCAACGCTTCCCAACATCATGAAGGCGAAGAAGAAGCAACTCGATGTAATAACTCCGGAGGCATTGGGTGTCGACGTAACGCCAAGGCTTATGACGCTCAAAGTAATCGAACCCAAGAAAAGAACCGGCGGCGGAAAAGTGGCCGATGTCGCAGAGCTCATTGCCAAGTTACGTAATGAAGCAAAGGTCATTGCATGAGCATCCTCATCATCGCGGAACACGATGCGAATGGACTCAGACCAGCCACCCTCAATGTCGTAAGCGCAGCCGAAAAGATCGGTGGTGACATCGACCTGATGGTGGTCGGTGATGACGCGGCAAAGGCCGCAAAGGCGGCGTCCGCGATTGCGGGTATCGCCAAGGTGATACACGTGACTGGCGCGCAGTTCGACAAGCCTACTGCGGAAAATGTGGCGGCACAGGTCTTGGCGATGGTTTCCGAGTTTCACTACACGCATGTGCTCGCGGCGGCCACCGGCTTCGGCAAGAACGCGATGCCGCGTGTCGCGGCCAAGCTCGACGTTGCGCAGGTCTCGGAGATTACTGCAGTCGAGTCTGCCGACACCTTCGTGCGTCCGATTTACGCGGGAAATGCGTTTGCCACGGTCAGGTCGAACGATCAGATCAAGGTGATAACGGTCCGCGCAACGGCGTTCGACGCCGCCGCCGGGGAAGGCGGCAACGCGAGCATCGACACGGTGATGGGCGTCGCGGACACCGGGAAGTCGCGTGTTACGGGTCAGGAACTCACGGTCTCCGCAAGGCCGGAATTGACGGGAGCGCGCGTCGTGATTTCGGGGGGCCGCGGTCTCGGCAGCGGCGAAAACTTCAAGATGCTGGAACCACTGGCGGACAAGCTCAACGCCGCGCTCGGCGCGTCCCGTGCCGCGGTGGACGCCGGCTATGTGCCAAACGACTACCAAGTGGGACAAACCGGAAAAATTGTCGCGCCCGATCTCTACATCGCCGTTGGTATCTCTGGCGCGATTCAGCACCTTGCGGGAATGAAAGACAGCAAGGTGATCGTTGCCATCAACAAGGATCCCGACGCACCCATTTTCCAGATTGCCGACTACGGTTTGGTTGGAGACCTCTTCGAGATCATTCCGCAACTGACGGCCGCGCTCAAATGAGCGCCTATCGCGCCCCATTGGCGGATATGTCGTTCGTCATGAACGAACTTGCAGGTCTCGACCAGGTAGCGCAGCTGCCGGGATTCGAGGAAGCGACTTCGGACACCGTCGCCGCCATACTGGAAGAGGCATCGAAGTTCGCGACCGATGTCCTCGATCCGCTGAACCAATCCGGGGATCGTGAAGGTGCCGTTCGCCTTCCGGACGGCAGTGTGAAAACGCCCGCAGGATTCAAGGATGCATATGCGAAATTTGCGGCCAATGGCTGGAATGGGCTCACCAAGAATCCCGAGTTCGGCGGTCAGGGGCTTCCACAACTGGTCGCGACACCTGTTGAGGAGATGTGGCATTCGTCGAACATGGCGTTCGACCTTTGTCCGCTGCTGACTCAGGGAGCGATCGAGGCGATCGAACTCGCAGGCACGCCATCGATGAAAGCTAAGTTTCTTCCGAAAATGGTTTCGGGTGAATGGACCGGGACGATGAACCTTACCGAGCCGCAAGCAGGCTCGGATCTGGCGGCCGTACGCACTCGCGCGGTGCCACAGCAGGACGGTACTTACAAGCTTTTCGGCCAGAAGATCTTCATCACCTACGGCGAACATGACTACACGGACAACATCGTGCACCTCGTGCTGGCACGTTTGCCGGATGCACCGCCGGGAGTCAAGGGAATATCGCTGTTCGTCGTGCCGAAGTACCTCGTTCGCGACGATGGCTCGCTCGGCGAACGCAACGATGTCCAATGTGTGTCCATCGAGCATAAGCTCGGCATCCATGCGAGTCCGACGGCGGTGCTCGCCTATGGCGAGAACGGAGGTGCGTCCGGCTATCTGCTCGGCGAAATCAACCACGGGCTGGAGTACATGTTCGTGATGATGAACCTCGCGCGTTTTTCGGTGGGAATGGAAGGCGTGGGAATCTCCGAACGCGCGTACCAGCGAGCCGTCGCATTTGCTCGCGATCGGATACAGGGTCAGGCGGTCGGCATCGTAGGAAGCGGACCACAGCCAATCATCGAGCATCCTGACGTTCGCCGGATGCTGATGACCATGCGCGCGTTCACGGAAGCAATGCGGGCAATTGCCTACGTCACCGCGGCGGCCTTGGACAATTCCAAGCGTCATGCGGATCGTGCGGCACGCGCGCAACATCAGGCATTTGCCGAATTCATGGTGCCGATCGTCAAGGGTTGGTGTACAGAAACAGCGCAAACGGTCGCCAACCTAGGATTGCAGGTGCATGGCGGAATGGGCTTCATCGAGGAAACCGGCGCGGCCCAACATGTGCGGGACGCGCGGATCATCACTATCTATGAAGGCACCACTGCGATTCAGGCAAACGACTTCATTGGACGGAAAACGGCGCGCGACGGTGGAGCGATCGCCAGGAGAGTCATCGCTGAGATCGAGCAGACCGCGACCGATCTCATTAAGCTCGAGGATGCGAATCTCGTGGCGATAGGCAAGGCACTTGAAAGCAGTGCATCCACTTTGGCCCAGTCAGTGGTTTGGCTCTTGAATTCCTACCGCAGCGCACCTCGTGAAGCGTTCGCCGGCTCGGTGCCATATCTCGAGATGTGGGGGATCGTTTGCGGCGGATGGCAGATGGGTCGAGCAGCGCTGCGCGCGTCGCAGCACCTGGGGGATAAGGACGCCAACGCCGATTTCATGCGAGCCAAACTGGTCACCGCCCGGTTTTACGTCGACGCGATCCTGCCAGAAGCCCAGGCGCTCGCTGCCGAAGTCGCCGGGGCCGGAAAATCGACGCTCGCGCTCGCGGCAGAGGCGTTCTAG
>JBEPUM010000336.1:0-3451 GCA_041691515.1 Pseudomonadota bacterium
TGCACCTTGGCGCGCTGACGTTCGCAATCGTTGGCGTAGGTTTTGCCGTTGCAGCCGCAGACTGGCCGCGACATGCGCATGCAGAAAGTTGGAGCCTTGTCGCATTGACCGGCAGCGTCGGCGGTCTTGCACTGTCCCGCCTGCACCTGACACCACAGCAACACGTTGCATTTGATGCCGCCGGCGCCGGCGCATGCCTCGCCCAGATTAGCCGCATGCCCAGCGGCCAATCCAAGCGCTAGCGCCAGAACCATTACTGATCCCGCGACAATGAGGCGGCCGGAATCTGCGCGCATGATGCTTCCTCGCGGCTCTACGCCGCGGCGCCTTTCTTGTTCTGACGGTTCTTGACGAGATCGTCGACCACAGCCGGATCAGCCAGCGTCGAGGTGTCGCCGAGACTCGACGGTTCATCTTCCGCGATCTTGCGCAGGATGCGGCGCATGATCTTGCCGGAGCGAGTCTTGGGCAGGCCCGGCGCGAACTGGATGAGGTCAGGTGAAGCGATCGGGCCGATGTCCTTGCGCACCCACGCTACCAGTTCCTTGCGCAATGCTTCGGTTGGTTCGGTGCCTGCCATCAGCGTGACATAGGCGTAGATGCCCTGGCCCTTGATGTCGTGGGGATAGCCGACCACGGCGGCCTCGGACACGGCGGGATTCGCAACCAGCGAGCTTTCGACTTCCGCGGTGCCCATGCGATGGCCGGAGACGTTGATGACATCATCGACGCGCCCGGTGATCCAGTAGTAGCCATCGGCATCCCGGCGGCAGCCGTCGCCGGTGAAGTACTTGCCTTTGTAGGTCGAGAAGTAGGTCTGCTCGAAACGCGCATGATCGCCATAGACCGTGCGCATCTGGCCGGGCCATGATTTTGCGATGCAGAGATTGCCCTGTGTTTCGCCTGATAGCACCTTGCCGTCGGCATCGACGATTTCAGGCACGATACCGAAGAACGGCTTTGTGGCGGAGCCCGGCTTCTGCGCGATGGCGCCGGGCAGCGGCGTGATCATGATGCCGCCGGTTTCGGTCTGCCACCAGGTATCGACGATCGGGCAGCGGTTGTCGCCGACCACGCGGTGATACCACTCCCATGCTTCCGGATTGATAGGTTCGCCCACCGAACCGAGCAGCCGCAGCGTTTTGCGCGAGGTCTTCTTGACCGGCTCGTCGCCGCTCTGCATCAGCGCGCGGATCGCGGTCGGCGCGGTGTAGAAGATGTTGACCTTGTGCTTGTCGATGACGTTCCAGAATCGCGAATTGTCGGGATAATTCGGCACGCCTTCGAACATCAGCGTGGTCGCGCCATTCGCCAGCGGTCCATAGAGAATGTAGCTGTGACCTGTGACCCAGCCGACGTCGGCGGTGCACCAGTAGATGTCGCCGTCGTGATAGTCGAAGACGTATTGATGCGTCATCGAGACGTAGACGAGATAGCCGCCGGTGGTGTGCAGCACGCCTTTCGGCTGACCGGTCGAGCCCGATGTGTAGAGAATGAACAGCGGATCCTCCGCGCTCATCGGCTCGCACGGGCATTCCGTCGTCACCATCTCGGCGGCGTCGTGATACCAGAGGTCACGCACCGGATCCATATTGATGGCCCCGCCTGTGCGCTTGACCACGACGACCCAGTCGACGCCGCTGCTCTTGGCGATAGCCGCATCGACGTTGGCTTTTAGCGGCACCTTCTTGCTGCCGCGCAGGCCTTCGTCCGCAGTGATAACGATCTTCGACTGGCAGTCGGTGATGCGCTGGGCGAGCGAGTCGGGCGAGAAGCCCGCGAACACCACCGAATGGACAGCGCCGATCCGCGCGCAGGCGAGGATCGCGTAAGCGGCTTCCGGAATCATCGGCAGGTAGATGGTGACGCGGTCGCCCTTCCCAACGTTGCGGTTGCGCAGCACGTTGGCCATCTTGCAGACTTCGTCGTGCAATTCGCGGTAGGTGATATGCTTCGACTCCGCTGGATTGTCGCCTTCCCAGATGATGGCGGTCTGGTCGCCGCGCTTCTCAAGATGGCGGTCGATGCAGTTGTAGGCGGCGTTGAGGACGCCATCCTCGAACCACTTGATCGAGACGTTGCCGGGCGCGTAGGAGCAGTTCTCCACCTTGGTGAAGGGCTTGACCCAGTCGACGCGCTTGCCCTGCTCAGACCAGAACCCGTTGGGATCCTTGATCGAGCGCGCATACATCTCGTTATATTTGGCGTCGTCGATCAGCGCGCGCTTTGCCCAATCCGCGCTCACATCATAGATCTTGTCGGACATGTCTTTCCTCCACCGCGAGGCCAGTGCCCGGATCGGTGGCAGGCCTGCTTTCATCGTTCCAACGATTATGCGTCGCAGTGCGGTAGGGCGACAAGCCGTTAGCACTAGGACCTTGGTCTGCTATCGCAGGCCGTCTCGGATCTCGTCGGCGGCTCCGGCGGTTCACGATCGCGTTTTTCAGGTACGAAAACCATCGGTATGGCTGCCATTCACGGCTTTTACGGTAACTAATAACCGCCAAACCCATATGCCAGACTAGCGTTGGCCGCCGCGACCGCCTAAATGGCCCGTCGAGCCGGCGGCACAGCCGGAACAAAAATCAGATAACAGGCATTTAGAGCAGGCAGGCCAGAGTGAGGCGGATAAATCCATGATGGATCAGCAGAATTTCGAGGCTGTTCGGCCCGTTTCCGCCGATTCCATGATTGCTCCGACGGCCTCTCCTACTTCGGTCGAAGCTCTCGCCCGGGAATTGGGCCTGAAACTGGGCGACCAGAACGAATTGACCATCCGACGTATCAAGCGTGGCAAGGCGTATTCATTTGTTCGCGCCAACGGTACCCAGATCAGGCATGTCGGCACCATCAAGCGGCTGAATTCGATGGCCATGCCGCCTGCCTATGTCGAGGTGCGGTATTCGCCAGACCCCGCCTCACATTTGCAGGCGGTCGGTGTCGATGCGGCCGGGCGGCTGCAATATCGCTATCACGCCGACTGGGAGAAGGTGCGCGAGCAGCGCAAGGCGCACCGGCTGTCCAAGCTGGTGGCTGCGCTGCCAAAGATCCGGCGCAACGTCTCCGCGCATCTGTCCGGCGACGAGCCGACGCGCGAATTCGCGCTCTCCGCCGTAATCGAACTGATCGCACGGACCGCGATCCGTCCCGGCAACGAATCCTATGCGCGGCTCAACGGCACCCGCGGCGCCACCACATTGCTCAAATCCAACGTCACGATCGACGACGACAACATCGTGCTGACGTTCAAGGCCAAGGGCGGCAAGGCCGTGCGCAAGGAATGCGATGCGGCCAAACTCGTGCGTGCCATCGGCATCCTGCGTGGCGTGCCCGGCAAGCGGATGTTCCAGTATCGCGACAACTCAGGCACCGTCCGTGCCGTCAGCACCGCGCAGGTCAACGCGTTCCTGCGCGAGATTGCCGGCATCAAGATTTCGCTGAAGGATTTTCG
>JBEPUM010000337.1:0-3449 GCA_041691515.1 Pseudomonadota bacterium
GTGCTGTTCGACGAGAGCTTTGCGTTCCAGGACAGCCGCGCGCGCTGGCTCTACACCGGCATCACGCGCGCCGCGAAGCGGCTGAGCATCGTGGTGTAGGCGCAGACTCCGCGCCTGTTATCCAAACGTCACTGAATAAACAAACTCGTTACATTGAGACATGAAACGGCCATCAAGAACTAAACATATGCGATAGACATGAGTGCTATGCGCTGCCGTCCGCGGCAATCTTACGGCTCGCCAATCATGACGTTTTGAACATACTGTTTGGCGACATTTCCTGATTGAGGAGCTTGAATATGCGATCGAAGGTACTTTTGACGGCGCTACTCGCGAGTTCGGTAGCATTCACATTTGCGGCGCCGGCAATATCGGCACCGCTCATGGGCCAGGCCAATGTAAGCAAGTCGGCGCCATCGTCTGTCGAAACCGTGCAGTACCGGCGCTGGCATGGCGGTCATCGCTATTATCGGGGTGGTCACTATCATGGGGGCGGCGGAGCCGGCGCATTGATCGGCGGTTTGGCCGCCGGCGCCATCATCGGCGGCGCAATCGCCGCAGGCCAGGCCAATGCGGCGGCACAGCAGAATGCGGCCTATTGCTCGCGCCGCTACCGCTCCTACGATCCGGCATCGGGGACCTATCTCAATAACGACGGCAACCGTTATCCCTGTCCGTAATTGCGACATTCGACCGGTGCGATATCTCGCGCCGATCGTGTCCAGACTATCAGCCGCGGAGCGCTCCAGCTCCGCGGCTTTTTCTTTGACCCGATACGTCTCTAGCGCTGCAACCGAACGCCGAGCATCACGACGGTCGATGCCGAACCTGCGCCGGAGATATTCGAGCTCAGAATGTCGCGGCGCACCTGGGCCTTGATCTGGAACTCACGGGTGAGTTTGTAAACGAGGTCGCCGGAGATCGAGTAGATCTGGTCGGAGCGGGTCGAGCCCTGATAGTCCTGCGTACCATAAGTGAATTTGCCGATCGCGGTCAGCCAACGGCGGAAATCGTGATCGACCTCGAAGGTATAGGTGCGCGTCAGCACACCGGAGACATCGGCCAGCGTGGATTCGTCGACCGACGTAATCGAGGTGAATTTTACAGTGGTCAACGGCGTCGCCGACCATACGAGCGAGGCGCTGGTGAGCAGGCCGGTCAGGTTGTTGAGACGAGGGTCAGCGTAGCTGCGCGCGGCATAGCCGATCGAAGCCTCACCTGTCAGCAGGCGCGTGAATTCGAAGCTGGTTCCGACTTTCGCATAGCCGCCGTTGGAGTCGCGCTGAAAGCCGCTGCGATCGAGCCGCGTATCGTGAACGCGGGTATCGGCCTCGACCTCGCCGAACGGCTTGACGCCCGGCAGCAGATCATAGCTCACGCGCGCAACGCCACCATACTGATTGAAGTCGCGATCGTCGTTGGTGGTCGACGTGCCGTCGGTTAGCTGTGAATCCTGATATTTGGTCCGATCGACGGTGCCATTGAGCGAAACTTGCAAACGGTTGAAGTTTTGTTCGACGCCAAGCGTTCCGCCGGTGGTCGCATACAGCGGATACTTGCTGAGGCCGGCCTGAATGTTCGGGCTGCCGGGATTGTCCGTGGCAACGCGTAACCGCAATTCGGAGTTGATATGGGTGTCGCGCGTGACATCGAGGCGACCATCGACTTTTCCGGTGAAATCCGGCCGATCCACGTTGGTCGGAACGGGCGACACGATCGGCTGACCCGAACTGTCGACCCCCGGCGGAAATGTCGTGCCATAGCCGGTAAACGAACCGCGCAGGTCGACGATGAGCGAGTGCCGCTCCCAGTCGGAGGCCGCCACGAACTCCGGGGATATCATGTAAAACGCCGAGCCCTTCGGCTTGTCGAACCGCCCGGGGTTGGAGTCGTAACCGCCCCACAACTCAACCGCCGACTTGACGAGAAAGCTGCCGACATAATCGCCGACGGCACCAAACGGATCATCGTCCGGTTTCAGGCGGCGGCGCGCAGGCTGCCCGTCTACCCTCCCCGCCATCGCCGGCGAGAGTGGCGTCTTGTTCGCCGTCGATGACGGCGGCACAGATAACGGTGGCGGCGGCGGAACGGCGATGAAGTTGCCCGGCCCCGGCGGCTGTTTCGGTTTCGCCGCGCCGGGGTAGAGCTTGGTCTTCTTGCGTTTGCGATTGAGCGAGTCGTAGCCGGTGTCGCCTGCACCTGTTGCCGCGGGCACGCCATAGGTTGGGATTCTGCCGATACGCGATGGAGCCGCTGTCGACGAGGGTGCCGCGGCATCACCGCCACCGGCATCGCTGGTTCGGCGCAAGTACGAATCCTGCGGCTGAAAAAACCCGCCGCGGACCGGGCTCATGAGATCCCGGGTGAGAGTTTGGGCGCGCGCCGTTGAACAATTCAGGGCCGCAACAGCGAGACACACCAAAGCAGCACGCAAAATCAATGCACGCTCGCGGCGGCCCGTCACTGGACCCGAAATCACGATCAGAAAACTCCAACAAAATCATATCTTTACGAAAGGCCCGTCAAAAACGCCGGGGGCCACATCGTTAATGGAGTTAAAACAATTATGGTTAATGAGCCGTTGAGAACGCGGAGGTCGCGTCGCATCGCTGGAGCAGCCGTGCTAAGGACATTGGCAGACCGGAGCCGCGCTTCCGGCCCATCATGGAACCAGGCATGACCACATCGAAATCACGGACGGTGAATTCCGCCATGAACGACCAGGCGAACGCGGCCATCCAGTCGGCGCTACGGACGTTCGACGCGGAGGCGAGTGGCGTTACCGCGCTCGCCGCCGCGCTGCGATCCGATCTCGGCCCCGCATTCGTCGCCGCTACCGACCTCATTCGTAACGCAAAGGGCCGGCTGATCGTCACGGGTCTCGGCAAATCAGGGCATATCGGCCGCAAGATCGCGGCCACGTTCGCGTCGACCGGCACACCGGCGTTCTTTGTTCATTCGGCGGAAGCCAGTCACGGCGACCTCGGCATGATCACCGCCGACGACGTCATCATGGCGCTGTCGTGGTCTGGCGAGCAGTCGGAGATGAAGAACCTCATCACCTATGCCAAGCGCTTTCGTATTCCGCTGATCGCAATGACCGCCGAGCGCGACTCGACGCTGGGCAACGCCGCCGACATCGTGCTGATCCAGCCGAAGGCGCGCGAAGCCTGTCCGCACAATCTCGCGCCGACGACATCGTCGCTAATGCAATTGGCACTGGGAGACGCGCTCGCCATCGCGCTGCTTGAGGGCCGTGGCTTCACTTCTATCGACTTCAGCGTGCTGCATCCCGGCGGCAAGCTCGGCGCGCTCTTGAAGTACACGCGCGACCTGATGCATACCGGCGAAGCGATCCCGCTAAAGCCGCTCGGCACAAAAATGTCCGATGCGCTGGTCGAAATGACATCGAAGGGATTTGGTTGCGTCGGCATCGTCGATGGCCACGG
>JBEPUM010000338.1:0-3447 GCA_041691515.1 Pseudomonadota bacterium
CCATGGCCCCGCCGCCGGGCCCAAAACGCTGTTGCGCCGACTTTTCTTTTGACTTTTCTTTTGACTTGGGCCGCGTCCTGACCGACAAGCCCGCATGCCGAAAAAACCCGGAACCAATCCCAAGGGCGAATTCGCCTTTTTCAATGTCCTCTATGAGGACGGCTCGCAGCGCTCCAACCGCCGGGTGCCGAGCGAGCTTTTGGGCGGCCTCGAGGGCGACGAGCCGGCGCGCGCCTTTATTGTCGAGCAGGACCGCGAGATCGCCGAGAAGGGCGGACGCCCGCCGCCTGTGATCAAGAGCCTCAGCCGCGTCGGCGCGAAGAAGAAATAGCGCGCGCGAGGCTTGCCTGGTTCGCGTAAAAGTAAATCCGCGCCGAGATGTGGACGTGCAAAACCGCCCCTGTTGTTTGCGGCGCGGGGACGCCGTAGCCTTCTCTGGCACGAACGGGCAACAGCCCGCGCGTGCATCTCCCAGCGCCTCCAAAAAAGAGGGCGCGCGGAACGCCGGACGCACGATGCGCCCGCAGCCTCGTGTGTGAAATTGAGTTTTGGACACACGAGATTCAGTCACCACGAAAACACCGACACGTCCGGCGTTCCGCACGCGATGGTTTTATCGGCTTGCTTCGCATGTCCCCCGGTGGGAGAATCCTTTGTTACCCACCGTTGGTGTGGACTGACCGGACAGGCTCCGCCTCCCGTCAGGAAGGCGTGCGTACCCGTGCCATGCTATGGCGTGAGGCATCACGCCGGGAGCACGCGACTTGGGCCGACGCGCGAAGCGATGTCAGTGGGGCGCATCTCCGCCCCGGCCGCATCGCACAGCGTGGTCGTCAGCCGAAGGTCCGGTCTCCTCAGCGCGGCTTTCCGAAGATCGAACACCCCTCCACAGGAGGAAAGCGTCCTTGCTCCGGGGCCCGCGCCCTCAAGACCTTATGCTCCGGCCTGACGCTGCCGCGTCCACCGCATCCCGCCCCGCGTATCGTGACGATCGCGAGCCGCCCCTCTTGAGTGGGACGGGATAAATAGGAATATAGTCATATGTCCGAAAAATGTCAATGGCTTTTAAGGTGCGGTTAAAGTGGACCTTTGCGCCCACCCAAAGCTCATCGGCAGGTTCGATGAAAAACGCCATGGGTACGCTCGATAGATGCCTTTCCGAACTCGACATCAAAAGCAAGCGGTTGACCGTATTATCCTGCATGCTGCCCGGAGGGAAAACGCACGAGATGCGCCCTTCCTTCACGGGCACGCCAGACTTTTTGAATTCGGCTTGCGCCGCCTCATGCGTTTTGGCGAACCGGCTGACAAACTGCGCCTCGCGATTGGGTTTCGCCCCGCGCTCTCCGAGATTGGAAAGATACTTGAATAGGTCTCGGAGCAAATCCGGATAGCCGGCGCTATTCTTGCTCCAGGCTGCATCGACCACGTCCATGACGTTTTGCGGAAACGCGAACTTCGAGCGTTCGATATCGCTCACGAGAGGCGCGAGACCAGGGGTCGCAGCCTTGTAGCGCTTCCGAATCGCGCCCTGCACTTCGGCCCAGCGGTAAGGGCTGTCCGTTACGATGCAGGCACCAGTCGCTTGGGCCAAGTACATCGTTATCTCGAAATTGGGCGCGAGCTTATACGCGGTCATTTGGCCATTGCCCTTCCCGCCCTCCGGGGAACCTTGCTGGAGCACAGCCAGGGGATCGCGCTCTTTCATGCGCTCGAACGCGCGCATCGTCGCCTCGATCTCCTCCTCGCTGATGTCCGGCTTCATCTTCCGGAGCTTCCTGCGCATCGAGTCGGGCGGCATTCCGCCCCGGCTCAAAGAACCCTTCTTGATACCATTGCGGTACGTAGTGGTTGTTTCTGGTGATCAACATCGCAGCGATTCGCTCGAGATTACGACACTCAACGCCCTACCATTTGCTTCACGATAAGTCGCGGTGGAATACTGAGAGGAGAAACGGGGGCAAATGCGTACACGCGGCATCCACGTCGAAGCTACTATTATCAATGCGCGGCGCCCCGTCTCCATCACATGCTTTCCGCGATGCTCCTCAGCATGACGCCGCGTCTATTGACAGCACACGTCCATGTCCGGACCTGATCCGGGCATCCACGACTTTCTTGATGTAGATGGCCGGGACATCTGCGCGAACAACGCGCTTCGCGCTTTTGCCCGGCCATGACGAAGACGCCCCTCACCCGGACCGCTCTGGCGCGCAATGGCGCTGCCAAGGCGATCCGACCTCTCCCCGCAAGCGCGGGGCGAGGTGAGAAAAGTCCGGGGCTGACGATTCATCACACATCACCAATCCCCGCCAGCGCATCGCCGCCCGCGCCCGCCGCATGAGACCGGCCTCGCCGCTTCGCCTATACTGGCTGCTCCCGATCTTCAGGAGCCCTTCATGCCGCATCCCGTACTCGCCAGAAACCATGTCGCCGTGATCACCGGCGGCGCCAGCGGCATCGGCTTCGCCGCCGCCGTGCGCTTCATCAAGGCGGGCATGCGGGTGTGCGTGGCCGATCTCGGCAGGGAAAAACTGTCGCGCGCCACGGAGCTCTTGAGCCAGGTGGCGCCCGCGGGCGCGGACGACGTGATGACGTCCGAGACCGACGTCAGCGACTTCGCCGCGATGCAGGCGCTGGCGCGCGACGTCGAGACGCGGTTCGGCGGCGTCGACCTGTTGATGAACAACGCCGGCATCCAGGTCGCCACCACCGCCACCGGCCCGCGCGAGAACTGGGAGCGCCTGCTCGGCGTCAACCTGTGGGGCATCGTCAACGGCACGCAGGCGTTCGCGCCCGGCATGATCGCGCGCGGCCGCGACGCCCTCATCATCAACACCGGCTCCAAGCAGGGCATCACCACGCCGCCGGGCAATCCGGCCTACAACGTCAGCAAGGCCGGCGTGAAGGCCTTCACCGAGGCGCTGGAGCATGAGTTGCGCAACACACAAGGCTGCCGCGTGCGCGCGCATCTGCTGATCCCCGGCTTCGTGTTCACCGCGCTGACGCGGGGCGAGCGCAGCGAAAAGCCGGAAGCCGCGTGGACGGCGGAGCAGACCGTCGACTTCATGCTGGACAAGATCGAGGCCGGCGACTTCTACATCCTGTGCCCCGACAACGACGTGCCGCGCGCGCTCGACGAGAAGCGCATGGCATGGGCGATCGGCGACATCATCGAGAACCGGCCGCCCTTATCGAGGTGGCATCCCGATTACGCCGATGCGTTCAAGGCGTTCGTCGAGAAGGCGTGAGGCAGCAGCGCGACGCGCTGAGCCTGCTTCCCTCTCCCCGCAACAAGCGTGGGGCGAGGTGAAGCGAGCCCTCACCTCAGCTTCTCCTCCAGAAACGCGCCGACGCGCGCGAATGCATCCGCGCGGGCCTCGGAATCGGTTCCGATGATGGGGATGCGGCCGTCGCGCTCGGTATATTGCGGCAGCTCGTGGCGGG
>JBEPUM010000339.1:0-3413 GCA_041691515.1 Pseudomonadota bacterium
CCGGCGAGCGCATCGTGTTCTATACCGGCTGGGGCTCGACCGAGACCGCGCCGACTTCCACCGGCACCTATTGGGACACCGAGCGCGTCGGCCTGATCGGCCTGCCGTTCCCCGGCGTCGAACTGAAGCTCATTCCTGCAGGTCCGAAATACGAAATCCGCGTGCGCGGTATCAACGTCACGCCGGGATATCATGGACGCTCCGATCTCACCGAAGCTGCGTTCGATGAAGAAGGGTTCTACAAGATCGGCGATGCGGCGACCTTTGTCGACGATACCGATCCGGTGCAGGGCCTGATCTTCGCCGGCCGCGTGGTCGAGGATTTCAAGCTGATGACAGGGACGTTCGTTCAGGTCGGCCCGTTGCGGACCGACGCCATCGCAGCCGCGTCGCCTGTCGTGCACGATGCGCTGGTAGCCGGACAGGATCGTCCCTATGTCGGTCTGCTCGCGTGGCCCAACCTTCATGCGTGCCGTCAGCTCATGAGCGATCCCGATGCGAGTTTTGAGCAGGCGGTCAGGCATCCTGCGGTGCTTGCGGGTCTCAGGGCAGGGCTTGAGGCGCACAATGCGGCTTGTGGCGGCGCCAGCAGCACGCGCATCGCGCGCGCGATGCTGATGACCGAACCTCCGTCGATCGACGGCAATGAATTGACCGACAAGGGTTACATCAACCAGCGCGCCGGTCTCGACCGCCGCGCCGATCTGGTGGAGCGGCTTTATGCCGATGCGCCGGACGAGGATGTGCTGGTGTTGAGATGATGAACTTCACATTGGAAACATTTCGAGTCGTCATTCCGGACGCTTCGCTCTTGCGGAGCGATCCGGAATCTCGGCGCTATTTCAATCGGGATTCCCCGATGTGCAATTGCACATCTAAGGTTCGCGAGCGCAAGGCTCGCGCCCCGGAATGACAACAAGCAAGGTGTCCAGCCATGAACTTCGATTTTTCCGACGAACAAAAGCAACTGCGCGACGAGGCGCGGAAATTCCTCACCGAAAAATGCTCGCCGAAGGCGGTACGCGCGGTGCTCGACGGCAACGCCGACTACGATCGCGATCTCTGGAAGGGTCTCGCCGATATGGGCTTTCTCGGCGTCGCCATCCCCGAGGAATTCGGTGGCGCGGGCGCGGGACATCTTGAGCTGTGTGTGCTGGCCGAGGAAATGGGCCGCGCGCTGGCGCCGGTGCCGTTCTCCTCGACGGTTTATCTCGCCGCCGAAGCTCTGATGATTGCAGGCAGCGATGCGCAGAAACAGAAGTGGCTGCCGAAGATCGCGGCCGGCGAGGCCATCGGCACGCTGGCGCTGTTCGAGGGACCGGGCAATCCGTCGCCGCAGAACATCAAGCTGACCGCGTCGAACAATACGCTCAATGGCGTCAAGAAACCGGTCGCCGACGGCGCTATCGCCGATTTCGCCATTGTCGCCGCGCGTAACGGTTCGAGTGGCCGCGAAAGCGACATCGCGCTCTATCTCGTGGACTTCAAGGCCGGCGGGGTCGAGGCCACAGCGTTGACCAATGTCGATCCGACCCGGCAGCAGGCCGAGATCACTTTCAAAAATTGCAAGGCCGAACCGCTCGGTGCAGCCAGCGAAGGCTGGAGCATGCTGATGCGCGTGCTGGATCGTGCCGCCGTGCTGGTGGCATTCGAGCAGGTCGGCGGCGCCGATCGCGCGCTCGAAATGGGCCGCGATTACGCGCTGGATCGCATCGCCTTCGGCCGTCCGATCGGGTCGTTCCAGGCGGTCAAGCACATGCTGGCCGACATGTACGTTTCGGCGACGCTGGCGCGCTCCAACTGCTATTACGGCGCGTGGGCGCTCTCCACCGATGCCGGCGAACTGGGCGAAGCGGCGGCGGCCGCGCGCGTCAGCGCCACGCAAGCGTTCCAGCACTGCGCCAAGAACAACATCCAGGTGCACGGCGGCATGGGGTTCACCTGGGAGTTCGATTGCCACATGTACTACCGCCGCGCCAACGCGCTGGCACTCGGGCTCGGCAGCCTGACGTATTGGGAAGATCAGCTGATCGACCGCATGCGCAAGCGGAATGCGGCGTGATGGAAAACGTCATTCCGGGGCGTCGCGCAGCGATGAACCCGGAATCCAGAAGTTGTTGATCGAGATTCCGGGTTCGCTCGCAAGGGCTCACGCCCCGGAATGACGGGAAAGAGACGACCATGAACTTCGATGATACCCCGCAGGAGGCCGCGTTTCGCGCCGAGGCGAAAGCCTGGATCGCGGCGAACGCGCCGAAGCAATACGAAGATGAATTGAAGACGGCTTCACTCGGCCGCGTCCGGCTGAAGGATGCCAATATTCTCCAGGTCGCAAAAGCCTGGCAGAAGAAGAAGGCCGATGCCGGCTGGGCCTGCCTGCACTGGCCGAAGGACTATGGCGGACGGGGATCGTCGCCGATCGAGCGCGTGATCTGGCAGCAGGAGGAGGGCGCGTTCGGCAAACTATCCGGGCTGTTCATCATCGGTCACGGCATGTGCGGGCCGACCATGATGGCGTTCGCCGGCGAAGAGCAGAAACGCAAGTATCTGCCGCCACTGGCCTCGGGTGAAAAAATCTGGTGCCAGTTGTTCTCGGAGCCTGCAGGCGGTTCCGACGTCGCGGGTCTGCGCACCCGCGCGGAGAAGAAGGGCGACAACTGGATCATCAACGGCCAGAAGATCTGGACCTCCGGCGCGCACTACTCCGACTACGGTATCCTGCTGACGCGTACCGATCCCAATGTGCCCAAGCACAAGGGCCTCACCATGTTCTTCCTCGACATGAAGTCGCCGGGCGTCGAGGTGAAGCCGATCAAGCAGGCGAGCGGCCAGTCGGATTTCAACGAGGTGTTCTTCACCGACGTGAAGATTCCCGACAGCCAGCGCCTCGGCGAGGTTAACGACGGCTGGAACGTGTCGCTGACGACGCTGATGAACGAACGCATGTCGATCGGCGCCGGCGTCTCAACCGGCTTCCCCGAACTGTTCGATTATTGCAGCAGCCTGATGCTGGCAGACGGTCCGGCGATCGAGGATCGCAACGTCCGGTCGCGCCTTGCAAACTACGCGGTGAAGGCGAGCGGTCTTCGTTACACTAGTCTGCGCGCGATTTCGGCGCTGTCGAAGGGCGAACGTCCTGGTCCGGAGAATTCGATCGGCAAGCTGGTGGCGGGTTCGATGGTTCAGGAAGTCGCGATGTACGCGCTCGATTTGCAGGGTGCGGCTGGCGTGCTGAGCGGGCCTGAGGATGCCGAGGTCGCCGGAAAATTCCAGGCGATGCTGCTGCGTTCGCCCGGCGTCCGCGTCGAGGGCGGCACCGACGAGATCATGCGCAACATCATCGCCGAGCGCGTGCTTGGATTGCCCGGCGATATCCGGGTCGACAAGGACGTGCCGTTCAACAAGATTCCGAC
>JBEPUM010000340.1:0-3401 GCA_041691515.1 Pseudomonadota bacterium
GCCGAACAGTCCGCCAAAATTTCCAAAACCGGCTGCGCCGAGCGGCGACCACCCCAGAAGTCCGGCGCCGAAAATACCGAGCGGCAAGGCAACTGCCAGTTCTCCCTTGATGCCCGTAAACGCGGCGACCGCGAGCGCCACAACGCCACCGGCAATCCTGACGGCGCGCGCCATCACGGCCGGATTGGCCGCCCGAAACATCTGAAGCAGCGAATACAATACAAAGACGGCGACAAGGCCTGCGATCAGGGTTGGCATATCGGATAGATAGTAGGTTGTGACAACCGGCGAAAGCGGTTGTTCGCTCTCACCTCAGCGCTCCAGAGATGGCGGACGAGCGCGCCGCTTGCAGCGTTGCGCTATTTCATTTGCCCCAGCAATTGCGTCGCACCGGCCGCGGTCTTCGCAAGCTGCTGCAGCGCCTTCTTGCCGCCGGCGGCATAGGCCGCAGCCGCACGCAGCAAATCACGCAGCTGTGCCGCGGCCCCGGGATCGAACCGGCACCACGCGCCACCGGTCAGCCGCGCGATCTCGCGAAAAGCCTGTTCCGCGTCCCCATCGTGTCCCTCCTGGAACATGAATACGGGGACCTTGAGCAAGCCAAGTTCGCCCGCCTTCGCACAGAGATCGTCGGCCGACTCTTCCATCGCGTCGCCAACAAACACGACCGCCCTGATACCTGAGGCGACCGCTTCGCGGCGCGCCTCCGATAGAACTTTGCCGATTTGCGTGTGGCCGCCCCGGCAATCGATGCTCCCCATCAATTTTGCCAGCTTTGCGCTGTCGGATATCCAACCGCTCGCGCGACATTCATTGAGGCCGCGGTAATAGACGAGGCGGATATCGAGACTGCCAATGCCGGCGGCTTCTCGGAACATGTCCGCCTGCAGCGCGCAAGCCATGTCCCAGGTTGGCTGCCGGCTCATGGTGGCATCGAGCGCGAACACCAGCCTGCCGTTGGCGCCTGCGGCATGCGGCGACATCGCCTGCGCCTTCGCGACGAACGCCGCGATATCGGCTGAAGCCGATGGCTTCACATCCGGAATGGATTTCGCGCTTCCGGACGACGACGTTTGGCGGGCAGATATGCCTGTGGGAGTTTTCGGTGGCGCAGGATCGCGGGACATCAGGACTCGCTAGGGATCACAGACACAATGTGGCGCAAAACGCCGGTTATTCAACCCGCGCCCGCGATAGCGATCCTGCTATCCGATCAAATCAAACGGCTGTCAGTTTCGAACTGGCGCATACTGCGCAACCGGTCCCGGTTCGCTCAGGTTGGGCGCTTTCAATTTCACCGGCGCCAAATTGCTCTTGTCGTCGAGGAATTTGTCGAGCTGTTCCTGAATATCTACTTTGACATCTTCCGGGCCACGGTCGCTCATCTCCGTGTGCTGATATTTTGTCTGCACGACGGTGATGCCGGAGTTCTCGCACTGCTGCTCATCGGGCACTACGCCCGGATCGGCCTTGAAGCGCGGATCCTTGGAGCGGAACGACAGAATCTTGAAGCGCCCGTCGGTGATGAACGGCACGCGCAGGTTATCCAGCGTGACGACCTTCTTCACTTCATCGGGATGTACTTTTGCAAAATACATCGCGATATCGCCACCGTTGGAATGGCCTACCATCGTCAGGTGATCGTAGTCCGCATGCGGCTGCACCGTTTTCATCTTGTTGACCGCGAACAGAATGTTGGCAACGCCGCGCTCGTAGACCGGTAACCGTCCGACATAGGGCTCGCCGACCTTCGTCATCAACGGAGCGTCGGTGGCCAGATCATGCTGAATGCTGATTGCGATGTAGCCGCGCGCGGCAAATGCGTTCGCGAGGAACGAGTATTCGGTATATTTGACGGTATTGCCGTGATTGAGGATCGCAACCGGCAAGGTCAGCATTCCGGCGTTGGCCTGCATTTCCTTGTCACGACGGATCGCAACGTCAACGGCAACAGGGCGATCACGCGTCGTGTCGTAGAACGTCATCGTCTCGTGATGGATCGCCCATTTGCTCGCAGTGAAGTACCCGACGACTGCGAGAACGCAAATCGACGCGAAGACCGTCACACCACGTTTCATTCCACGTTTCATGTTCTTCCCTGTAGACCTCCCGAACTGGCGTTGGCCCAGTTCAGGCTTCGAGGACTCTTCCGGCCCGTTGTCGACAATATATGTCACACCCACGTGACATAAAGGTCAAAAGTTGTGTGTTTGCCGCCGCTTAGTTGTGCAGTGCACATAAAAGCCGCCGTCGGCTTCGGATACGGCCTTGTCGATAGGAGGGAACTGCTAATGTTCCCTCGCCGGCAGTCGCGTAAGCGGAACTGCCCAACGTTTGGGTTAAGATATTGATACGACAACAAATAAGAGTTTGATTAAGTCGCGAGACGGGGTCTGGTTCCACGGATCTGGAACTCAACTTGCTGAGCGGCCCCCTGTCAGGCGCCGAGGATATCGTGGACCTCGAGTGGCTTATCGACCTGTGTGAACCACTCGGCGCGGTTTGCCGCACGGCGGCGGCCCCGTTCGTCGAGCGGCAATTTCAACTGGCGCAACAGACCGGTGACCTCCTCGCGAGCGGTCAGGTGACCCAGGCTCGGGCGGGTGCCGAGCGTCAGTTCATCCAGATCATCCAGCGCGGTCAGACCGCGGGGAAAAAACTCGCGATACACGACGCGTTCGGCAAAGCCGTCGATCGCGCGAAAGCCGAGTTGAAACGAGAGTTGCTTAAGGCCGTCGGCGACAAGTTGCGTGTTGCGCGATCCCAGCATTGAAAGCCGGTTGCGCACCACGATCCAGTCCATGCCGGCACCATCAAGCTGGCGGCGCTTGCGGCGGGCGTCCTTGACCATGTCGGCGTAGTGGCTTTCGCCTGTGACGGAATAGGTTGCCGCGTCGACAGTGCCGAGCACATCAAAATCCAGAAAGCTGTCGTTGATCGGCGTCACCAAGGTATCTGCCATCGAATGCGCCAGCCGCATGAGATAGCTGTCAGAGCCAGGCGTATCGATGACGATGAAGTCAACCATCCGCTCGACCGCGCTCACGGCCTCCATGAACTGCTCGAATTCCACAGACTCGTTCTCGGCGATCTGCATGGTCTCGCCGAGCTTGATGCAGACATGGCGCGGAAGCTCGAGATCGAGACCAGTCCGGCGCGCCCACGCTTGCCGATTGGCGATGTAGCGGGTGAAGCTTTGCTGCCTGCAATCGAGGTCGATGGTCGCTACGCGCTGGCCGGCCTTGAGCAACGCCACGGCGATATGCAGAGCGGTAGTGGATTTACCCGAACCACCCTTCTCGTTGCCCAGCACAATCACATGCGCCGAACCCGATTGCCCCTGATTTGCCTGCATCAGCATCGCACTACCTCTGAGAATATCTTCAAATCAGGTGTGACAA
>JBEPUM010000341.1:0-3398 GCA_041691515.1 Pseudomonadota bacterium
TGTTCCCTCTATGTTCTATCTCAGAGGAGAGAAAGTCATGTTGCGGATGTTCGTTGAAGAAGCGGCTGCGCTGGCCTCGATCGTGCTTTTCGTTGGGATGGTCGCCGTCTGGGCACAGGTCATTCCGCAGCTCTAGAAAGCAAGGAAGGCCGTCTTTTTGCGACCTGGCTTGGGGAAAATCGGGATACCTCCGGCCGCGCGGGGGTTTCACATGGACATGGCGGGTGCGAGCCATCACCATTAACGGGCGAGTCGGCGTATCACGCCGTCAGCGTACCCCAGCACCGATGATTGCCTAAAACCATGAGCCAAAAGCCCGTCGCCGCCACCAATGCCGGTTTCGTCCACCTGCACGTCCATTCGGCCTATTCGCTGCTGAAGGGCTCGATCAAGATCCAGAAGCTGGTGGAACTGGCCAAGGCCGACCATCAGCCCGCGTTGGCGCTCACCGACACCGATAACATGTTCGGCGCGCTGGAATTCTCCGACAAGGTCGCGGGCTACGGCATTCAGCCGATCATCGGGTGTGAACTTGCGGTCGACTTCGGCGATCAGGACCCCAATGCCCGCAGCGCGCTTCCTAACGCGCGAATCGTCCTGCTGGCGACGCGCGAGGCCGGTTATCGCAACCTGATGCGGCTGAATTCCCGGGCGTTTCTTGAAACGCCGGTGCACCAGGCCCCTCACATCAAATCCGAATGGCTTCGGGACATGGCCGACGGGTTGATTGTATTGACCGGCGGCCCCGACGGGCCGGTGTCGCTGGCGTTCAATGCCGATCAGCCCGGTCTTGCGACCGCGCGTTGCGATCACCTCGCGCAGGTTTTCGGTGATCGGCTCTATGTCGAGTTACAGCGTCACGGTATCGAAAGGGAACGGCGCGTCGAAGGTGCGCTGATCGATCTCGCTTACGCCAAGGGTCTTCCGCTGGTCGCGACCAACGAGCCGTATTTTGCCTCCTCCGATGATTATGAAGCCCACGACGCGTTGTTGTGCATCGCCGGCGGGCGCCTGGTTGCGGAAACCGACCGCGATCAACTGACGCCGGATCACCGCTTCAAGAGCCGCGCGGAAATGGCGGTACTGTTTGCCGACATTCCGGAAGCGCTGTCGTCTACCATCGAGATTGCGGAACGTTGCGCGTTCCGGCCCAAGACGCGCAAGCCGATCCTGCCGCGCTTCACCGTCGGTGCCGATACCAATGCCGCGGATGCGGAAAGCGCCGAAGCGGTGGAATTGCGCCGTCAGGCCGAGGAGGGGCTTCGCGCCCGTCTCGCGGTTCACGGCGTTTCGCAGGGAATGAGCGAGGAGGACTACAACGCGCGTCTGAGTTTCGAACTCGATGTCATCACCCGCATGAACTATGCGGGCTACTTCCTGATCGTCGCGGATTTCATCAAGCACGCCAAGTCCGAAGGGATTCCGGTGGGGCCGGGGCGCGGTTCCGGCGCGGGCTCGCTCGTCGCCTACGCGCTCACCATCACCGATCTGGATCCGATCCGGTTCGGTCTGCTGTTCGAGCGCTTTCTCAATCCCGAACGTGTGTCGATGCCGGACTTCGATATCGACTTCTGCCAGGAGCGGCGCGGCGAGGTCATCGACTACGTGCAGAAGCGCTATGGCCGCGATCAGGTCGCGCAGATCATCACCTTTGGAACGCTGCAGGCGCGCGGCGTGCTGCGTGACGTCGGCCGCGTCCTGCAGATGCCTTATGGACAGGTCGACAAACTGACCAAGCTCGTTCCGCAAAATCCGGCTGCGCCCGTCACGCTGGCGGCGGCGATTGCGAGCGAGCCGAAGCTGCAAGCGTTCCGCGATGAAGATCCCGTGGTAGCGCGCGCGTTCGATATCGCGCAGCGTCTTGAGGGGCTGACGCGACACGCCTCGACCCACGCGGCGGGCATCGTGATCGGCGATCGTCCATTGAGCGAACTCGTGCCGATGTACCGCGATCCGAAATCGGACATGCCGGTGACCCAGTTCAACATGAAATGGGTCGAGCCGGCAGGGCTCGTGAAGTTCGATTTTCTCGGCCTCAAGACACTGACCGTATTGGATGTCGCGGTGAAGCTGCTGAAGCAGCGCAATGTCGACGTCGATCTGGCGACGCTGCCGCTTGAAGATCCCGCCAGTTATCAGATGCTGGCGCGGGGCGATGTGGTGGGCGTGTTCCAGGTTGAAAGTCAGGGAATGCGGCGGGCGCTAGTCGACATGCGCCCCGACCGTTTTGAGGACATCATCGCGCTGGTTGCGCTGTATCGGCCGGGCCCGATGGCGAATATCCCGACCTACTGCGCGCGCAAACACGGCGATGAAGAGCCGGAATATCTGCATCCGCTGCTGGAGCCGATCCTGAAGGAAACGTTCGGCGTCATCATCTATCAGGAACAGGTGATGCAGATCGCGCAAGTCATGGCCGGCTATTCGCTTGGCGACGCCGACCTGCTGCGCCGCGCGATGGGCAAGAAGATTCGTTCTGAAATGGAGAAGCAGCGCGCGATCTTTGTTGCAGGCTCCGTCAAGAACGGCGTGCCCAAAGGGCAGGCGGAAACGATCTTTGAATTGCTCGCGAAGTTTGCCGACTATGGCTTCAACAAGAGCCATGCCGCGGCCTATGCGCTCGTGTCCTATCAGACGGCGTATATGAAAGCGCATTACCCCGTTGAATTCCTGGCGGCCTCGATGACGCTCGATATGAGCAACACCGACAAGCTCTCGGAGTTTCGCAGCGAGGCTCAGCGTCTCGGCATCAAGGTCGAAGCGCCTTCCGTCAATCGCTCGGGCGCAACCTTCGAGGTCAGCGACGGTGTTATCTATTACGCACTGGCGGCGCTCAAGGGCGTCGGCGCACAAGCCGTCGAATTGATCGTCGAAACCCGCAAAAAGGGACTGTTTACATCGCTGGCCGATTTCGCCGCCAGGGTGACGCCGCGTGCGATCAACAAACGTGTGATCGAGAGCCTGGCCGCCGCTGGCGCATTCGATGCGATCGAGTCCAATCGCGCACGGGTATTCGCGGGCGCCGAGGCGATCCTTGCTGCTTGCCAGCGCGGTCACGAAGCCGCGACGCTCGGACAGAATGACATGTTCGGCGGTATGGCGGATGCGCCGACCGTCATGCTGTCTCAGATCGAGCCGTGGTTGCCGTCCGACCGGCTGCGCCGTGAATACGATGCGATCGGATTTTTCCTGTCCGGGCATCCGCTCGACGATTATGCCACCGCCTTGAAGCGTCTGCGCGTCCAGTCGTGGGCCGAGTTTTCCCGTGCGGTGAAAACCGGCGCGACCGCCGGCAAGGTGGCCGCGACGGTCGTCTCGCGGATGGAGCGGCGGACCAAGACCGGCAACAAGATGGGGATCCTCGGGCTGTCAGATCCGACCGGCCATTTCGAGGCGGT
>JBEPUM010000342.1:0-3388 GCA_041691515.1 Pseudomonadota bacterium
TGTGGTCGAGCTGATCGACCCACATCAGCACCGCGCCGCCGACGATCAGCGAGAAACACACCACCCACGGATTGAACAGCAGCTCCTTGATGTACTTGCCCGCGATCAGGCCGACGACGACGGCCGGCAGAAACGCCACGAGAACGCCGATGACGAAGCGCCGGTCGTCGGGGTTGGAGAACATGCCAAGCGCGATCCGCCATAGTTTCGCAAAATAGATCACGACAATCGCGAGAATCGCGCCGAGCTGGATCAGCACCGTGAAGCTGTTCCAGAAACTGCCCTCGCCGAGATTGAAGAAGCGTTCTGCGAGAAGGAGGTGGCCGGTCGAGGACACCGGGAGAAATTCAGTGACACCCTCGACGATACCGAGAATGACGGCTCTGATCGTATCGCTCATCATGGGAGGGCCTGCTCTGAATCGCGTTCGATGGCAAAAGGCGGGCTCTTCTCGCTTATTCGCAGCATGGCCGCAATGCTGAAAATTGCCAAAAGGAAGGTTGCCTGAGCTTGGGGCTCCGGTAGGTTGGCCCGCCATTCGGACCGCGACGTTAACGCATTAGAGACGCTTTCTTAAGACCCGCAAATCTATCAAGGGCTTCATGTTCACGCTGTTTCACCATCCGTTCTGTCCGCAATCGCGGTTCATCCGGCTTGCCATCGGCGAGCATGGCCTCGACGTGCGGCCGGTGGAGGAGCGCGTGTGGGAGCGCCGTGAGGCGTTTCTGGCGTTGAATCCGGCTGGAACGACCCCCGTATTGATCGCAGAGGGCCTGCCGCCGGTTCCCAGCGCCGGCATCATCGCCGAATATCTCGACGAGACCCATGGCGAGCGCGTCGGCGAGCGGCGGCTGCTGCCCACATCCATGGCCGAGCGCATCGAGGTGCGCCGCCTGATGACGTGGTTCAACGAAAAATTCTTCGAGGAAGCCTCCGGCCCGCTGGTGACCGAGCGCATCTACAAGCGCTTCATGAGCGAGGAGGTCGGCGGCGGCCCGCCCGCGATGGACGTGATCCGCGCCGCCACCGCGAATGTGCGCTATCATCTGGCCTATATCGGCTGGCTGGCGCGGACGCGGAATTTTCTCGCCGGCGATCGGCTGACCTATGCCGATTTGGCGGCCGCGGCGCACCTGTCGGCGATCGACTATCTGGGCGATGTGCCATGGATCGAGGACGACGCAGCAAAGGCGTGGTACGCGCGAATCAAATCGCGCCCGTCATTCCGTCCGCTGCTCGGCGAATGGCTGGCCGGCGTGCCGGCCTCGCGTACGTATGTGGATCTGGATTTCTGAGTCCGTCACCGTCCTACCGGAGCGCGCGTAGCGCGAACCCGGAATGACGAACAATTTGCGCACGCAGTTGACGCAGCAAGCCCGCGCGTTCGGCTTCGACGCCATCGGCGTGACCGGGCCCGATGAGATCGGCGACGCCGGAAAACACTTCCATGCCTTCCTCGACGCCGGCGCGCATGGCGACATGGACTGGCTCGCTGCAAATCCGGAACGCCGCGCCGACCCGCGCGTGCTGTGGCCCGACGTCCGCAGCATCGTCATGCTCGGCGTCAACTACGGCCCCGACGACAATCCGCTAGATATCCTGGCGCAGCGGACGCACGGCGCGATCTCGGTCTATGCGAAGGGCGACGACTATCACGACCTCATCAAGAAGCGGCTAAAGACGCTGGCGCGATGGCTGCACGCGACCGCGGGCGGCGACGTAAAAGTGTTCGTCGATACCGCAGCGGTCATGGAGAAGCCGCTGGCGAAAACGGCTGGTCTCGGCTGGCAAGGCAAGCACACCAATCTGGTGTCGCGCGAGTTCGGCTCGTGGCTGTTTCTCGGCGTGATCTTCACCACGCTTGAGCTGCCGCGCGACGACACCGAGACCGATCACTGCGGCTCCTGTCAGGCCTGCATCGACATCTGCCCGACCGCGGCATTTCCCGCGCCCTACAAGCTCGATGCGCGGCGCTGCATTTCCTATCTCACCATCGAGAACAAGGGACCGATCCCGCACGAATTCCGCAAAGCCATCGGCAATCGTATCTATGGCTGCGACGACTGTCTCGCAGCGTGTCCGTGGAACAAGTTTGCGCAAGAGGGGCGCGAGATCAAACTCGCCGCACGCGATGCATTGCGCGCGCCCGAGTTGGCCGAACTGGCGCGGCTCGACGACCCGGCATTTCGCGCGCTGTTCGCAAAATCGCCGGTCAAGCGCATCCATCGCGAGCGCTTCATTCGCAATGTGCTGATTGCGATCGGCAATTCTGGCGATGTTGCGCTAGCGCCAGAAGCCGAGCGTCTGTTGGTTGATGAATCGCCGCTGGTGCGTGGTGCAGCGGTGTGGGCGCTGTCGCAATTGATGGCGCGGGAGGAGTTTGCGGCGCTTGCGGCGAACAATGCTGCCGCCGAACGCGACGAGGGGGTTCGCAATGAGTGGAGGCGCGCAGGAGAGTATCGGCTCTAATCCGCGAAGAACTTAGACAACCGTCATGCCCGGCCTTGTGCCGGGCATCCACGTCTTTTACTGCAATACATTAGAGAAGACGTGGATGGCCGGGACGAAGCCCGGGCATGACGAACGAGAGCTGCATGACCAACTTGCCTTTTTTCACCAGAGACCGTGACGCCTTCATCCCCACATCAGCCGCCAATGGACCCTGGGATCCGAAATCGCTGCACGGCCGCGTCATCATCGGGCTGCTCGGCTTTGCGATCGAGCAACGCCACGGCAGCGACGACTTCATTCCGGCACGGCTGACCGTGGACATGTTTCGGCTGCCGTCGATGGCACCGATCGAGGTGACGACGCGCGTGATCCGCGACGGTCTGCGCATCAAGGTGGTAGAAGCCGAATTCATCTCGGGCGGCGTCGCTATGGCGCGCGCGTCATGCCAGTTATTGCGGCGGACGGAGAATCCCGCGGGCAATGTGTGGTCGCCGCCGAACTGGGACGTGCCAAAACCTGACGACATTCCCGCACCGACCGATCCGCGCCTCGGCATGAACGGCAAGTGGAGCACACGCCCCATCGTCGGGGCGATGGGCTCGCTCGGCCCGCGCAGGCTGTGGATGAGCGAAGTGCGCGAACTGGTGGAGGGTCATCCACTGACGCCGTTTTCGCGCGTCGCGATCGGCGCGGATTTTGCGAGCCCCTTCGCGAACGCCGGCGATCAGGGTCTTGGCTACATCAACAGCGACGTCACGCTCTATCTGCACCGGCTTCCCGTGACCAACTGGATCGGCTTCGAGGTGGTCAACCACCACGCGACCGACGGTGTCGCGATCGGCGAATGCTGGCTCTACGACGAACAGGGACCGATCGGCACCTCCACCGTCGCAGCACTTGCGCAGCGCAAGCCAATGGCGAACCCGCCGCCGCCGTA
>JBEPUM010000343.1:0-3371 GCA_041691515.1 Pseudomonadota bacterium
TCCGCCGATCCGGAGACAGGACAGCCGTGGCCGTCGATGCCATTCCCGTTTCGGCAACTCGCGGCGCAGGCGGCGGCGGCCGCCGGCTTCGATGGCTTTGCGCCGGATGCCTGCCTGATTAATCGCTACGAGCCTGGCGCGAAGATGTCGCTGCATCAGGACAAGGACGAGCACGATTTCGGCGCGCCGATCGTGTCGGTGTCGCTGGGGTTGCCGGCCATCTTCATGTTCGGTGGCCTGTTGCGCAGCGACAAGCCTCGCCGCTATCGCCTCGCGCATGGCGACGTCGTGGTCTGGGGCGGGCCGGCACGGCTCGCCTATCATGGCGTCGCGCCGCTCGCGGATGGCGAGCATCCCGCGCTCGGACGGCAGCGGATCAATCTGACGTTTCGCCGAGCGCATTAGAATTTCCGCCCGCTTCAACCCAGCCGAGTTCCAAATCCCGGGCGTTTCAGTTTATGCTTTCCCCTACGGGGCAAGCATGACCGATCAGGCGCAAACGGCCGAGGCGAGCAACAAGAGCACCGACCGGTTCGGTATCTATCTCGCATTCCTGCAGCTGGTGTTCACGCTGGGTTGGACGGTTTACGCGATCTATCTGCCGAAACTCGCCGCCCAAGTGGGTATCGCGCCCGCGAGCGTCATCCTGATTTTGATGATGGATCAGGCGATCTTTACCGTAACCGACACGGCGATGGGAATCGCGGCGGATCGACTTTCACGGGTGGTCGGACGCATTGGCGTGTTTGTGGGTATACTGACCGCGCTGTCCTGCGCGGCCTTTGTCGCACTGCCGTTCGTCGCCGGCACCGGGCCGAACGCACAGGTTCTGTTCATCGCGCTGATCGTGGTATGGGCGATTACGTCGTCGGCGTTGCGTGCGCCGCCGCTGACCTTGCTCGGTAAATACGGCGCGCGGCCGTCGCTGCCGTTTCTCTCGGCGCTGGTGATGCTCGGCTATGGCGTTGCCGGTGCGGTGTCGCCGTATCTCGGAACGCTGCTGCGCAACCATGACGCACGGCTCCCGTTCGTCATCTCCAGTGCGGTTCTTGTTGTTACGGCGTTCGCATTGTCGAAGGCCGAACGGCGTCTTGCGCAGCGACCACCACAACAGGCGGAACGGCTGGAATCGCGGCCCCTTGGCCGGGTGCCGGTGATGTTCATCGCATCGATGGTCATTCTCGCGCTTGGGTATCAGCTTCATTTCAGCATCAACAGCGCGCCGTTCTTCTTGAAGTTTGCAAAGCCTGCCGATCTCGACTGGCTGATGCCGGTGTTCTGGATTGGCTTCAACATCGCGATGTTTCCGGCAAGCCTTGTGGCGAAGCGGCGCGGCGGCCTGATCGTGATGGGCATTGCCGGACTGCTCGGGGCGGCCGCCGTCCTCGGCGCCGAGATGGCAGCAAACCTCAACATGCTGATCGTCACACAGTTTATCGCTGGCGCAGCTTGGGGCTGCATGCTGATGAGCGCGGTGTCTGCGGCGCTCGCGATCGGCGCCACCGGGGCCGAAGGCAGGGTGGTGGGGCTGGTATTCTCCGCGCTGGCTCTGGCGACCTTCGCGCGCATGGCAGCGGTCGCGGGCGGATTGCAGAAGCTGCCGGACTATGCGCCGCTGTTGCACTGGGCGCCGGTCGCCTGCTGGTCGGCGGCGGGCGCGGGACTATTAGTGCTCGCGGCGTCGCGAGTTCAACGGCACATGCAGGGCGTTACGGCTTCGCCGGGTGAATGAAGGTCCACGGCGTAACTTCGGAATCTTTGGGGACTTCAACGGCGATCACGTAAGGACCGTCATGGGCGAGCGCCTTTTCGAGCGCTGGACGGAAGCCCTCAGGCGAGGTGACGCGCGCGGCGGCGACGCCGAACGATTCCGCGAGTTTGACAAAATCCGGATTGACCAGATCGGACGCGACGACGCGGCCGTCAAAACGCTGGATCTGGTCGCGGCGGACGTTGCCATAGGCGTTGTTGTTGAACACCAGCGTCACCACGCCAATGTTGAACTGCGCCGCGGTGGCAAGCTCCTGCACACCGAACATGAATCCGCCGTCGCCGGTGATCGCGACCACGGGCTTGTCGGGATTGGCGACCTTGGCGCCGAGTGCCGTCGGAAAGCCGGAGCCGAGCGTGCCCTGATAGCCCGAGGTGATGAAGGTGCGCGGCTCGTAGACTGGGAAGCCGTACCATGAGGCAAATCCGACCTGCGACAGCTCATCCGTGACGATTGCGCTCGCGGGAAGCACTTCGCGCAGGATGTTGAGATACGCCATCTGCGGCTGCACGGCCTGAATCTCTTTCAGGGCGGTGGCGGAAGCCTCGCGGATCGCATCGCGCCGGCCTTTGGTTTTCACGTAACCGCGCTTGCGCACCGCCGCGAGCAGATCGCGCGTTCCGGATTGCGCATCGGCAACAAGGGGTGCGTCAGGTGTGTAGCGACGCATCTCGACAGGATCGATGTCGATCCGGATCGACTTCAATCCATCAGGGCGATACGGCCAGCGGAACGAAGTCGCGAGCTCCATGCGGGTACCGATGCCGATCATCAGATCGGTGGTGCCCCAGAGCTTGTAGGCCGCCGCCATCGTCAACCCGAGCTCGTGCGCGTTGCTGACGATGCCGCGGCCACTGCGGAACGCGACCACCGGTGCGTCGATCAGTTCGGCAAGTTCGAGGATCTCCTCGCGTGCGTCGATTGCGCCACTGCCGACGAAGATCATCGGCGTCTTGCTGGCGGCGATCAGTGCGGCTGCGGCCTTGATCCTGTCCGGATCGGGCAGGGGGGCGGGAAAGCGCTCGAGGGTTTTTGCCGTGCCGATCTCCGCGCGTTGCGTGAAGACATCCCACGGCATTTCCAGTGCGACCGGTCCGCGCCGTCCCGACATCATCTCCTGAAATGCGCGTGCCACCAGCGTCGGCGCGGCGTCGGGATATTCGATCCGCTCCGCCCATTTGACGAAGGTTCGCAGTGTCGCGAGCTGGTCCGGCATCTCGTGCAGATGGCCGCGGCCCTTGCCGAGAAATTCGGTCGGTACCTGACCTGTCAGACACAACACCGGTTCGTTCGATCCGAACGCGGTCAGCATCGCCGCGCCGGCGTTGAGCACGCCGGGACCGGGCACCACGCTGAATACGCCCGGCTTGCCGCTGGAGCGCGCGTACCCGTAGGCCATGTAACCGCAGGCCTGTTCGTGACGAGCACCGATCACGCGGAGCTGCGCCTGCTGGAAAGCGTCGAATAGCCCATAGATCTGCGCGCCGGGCAGTCCGAACACGGTGTCGACGCCATGAGCGACGAGGCCGCTGACGATCGCTTCGCCGCCTGTTGCTGCTGCCATTGCTTTTCCAATCACTCTTTATCTTTAGCGGACTAC
>JBEPUM010000344.1:0-3370 GCA_041691515.1 Pseudomonadota bacterium
CGTTTGAACTGGATGTTCGTCTCATCAAGGCCAACCGTTCGACGCAGCACTGGGCTGTCGAATTGACGCAGAACGACGAAGTCGCTGCGTTCGCAACCGCCGTGTTCGCGGTCCGTCGCCCTTCATGGTCGCATCAGCCCACAGCCTTTCCGGGCGCCCCGCCGTTCGAAGACACAAAGCCTTATCCGAAGAGCAGCCTCGCGATGTCATGGGTGCGGCAATATGATTTCCGCTTTGTCGAAGGTGCGCCGACCACGACGTTCGGCAAGCCGTACGCCGAACCGGCCGGCGCGTTCTCGAAGCTATGGATCGGTGATGCCTCTCCGCGCCAAATCGATATTCCGTCGCTGCTGTCGATGTCGGATGCGTTCTTCGGGCGCATCTTTCACGTCCGCGGCGAACTCATTCCGTTCGGGACGGTATCGCTGACCACTTATTTCCACACCAGCGCGGACGATCTCGCAGCAGAAGATATTCGCAACGTGCTGGCGACCGCGGATGCAAAAGTTTTCAGCAAGAGCTATGGCGATCAGATCGGCGAGCTATGGTCGCCGGGTGGACACCTGCTCGCGACCACGCAGCAGATCGCGTATTTCAAGGCGTAACCACGCCGCACCCGGAACACAACCGGAACGCCGCTCGCCTGCGACGCTTGGCGGCGCGCGTTTACCACGTTAGCGACTCGGAACGTTTCGCCCTTCGTGCTACTTTATCGCCATACTGTAATCTTGTCCTGTTGCGTATGGAGTTTGTTCGATGGCCCCGCGTGCGAATTGGAAAGGCTTCTTGCGCCTTTCGCTCGTGACCTGCCCGGTCGCCCTGTTCCCGGCGACCTCTGAGTCCGACAAGGTCAGCTTCAACCAGATCAACCGCAAGACCGGACACCGCATCAAGTATCAGCGTGTCGATGCCGAGACCGGTGAGGATGTCGACAACGAGGACATCGTCAAAGGCTACAAGATCGACACCGACACCTATCTCGAGGTGACCAAAGACGAACTCGACAATATCGCGCTGGACTCCACCCACACCATCGAGATCGATCAGTTCGTGCCGCGATCGGAGATCGACGATCTCTTCATCGTCCGGCCGTATTATCTGGTGCCCGACGGCAAGGTCGGCCACGACGCCTACGCCGTGATCCGCGACACCATCAAGACGACCGGCAAGGTGGCGCTGGCGCGCGTGGTACTGACCAATCGCGAACACATCGTCGCGCTCGAAGCGCGCGACAATGGGTTAGTTGGCCTGTTGCTCCGTTACCCCTACGAGGTCCGCGACGCGTCGGACTACTTTGACGACATCAAGGATGTAAAAATCACCAAGGACATGCTCGACCTTGCCAGGCATATTGTCGAGCAGAAGTCCGGGCATTTCGAGCCGACCGCCTTCGAGGATCACTACGAGGCCGCGCTGCTCGACTTGATCGAGCAGAAGAAGGCCGGTCATCCGATCGCCAAGGCCAAGGTGAAGACCGAGGGCAACGTCATCAACCTGATGGATGCCTTGCGGCAAAGCCTGAAAGGCGGCAAGAGCGCGCCCGCGGCAGCCAAAGAAACCGCCGCGAAGGGCAAGAAGCCGAAGAAGCGTGTCGAGGGCCAGCGCGAAATGCTGTTTCCGATCGCCGGCAAGAAGGCGGCGAAAGGCGACACCAAGAGTGAGCCTGCGAAGCGTCCGGCCAAGCCAGCCACCGCCAAGACGTCGGCAAAAGCTTCCGCCACGAAGCGGAAGGCCGGCTGATAGATCGCGCCGATGCGCAAGCTGATCGCCTTCGACGACGAGACCATGGCCGCGCTGACACAGCTCGGCCGCGACCGCATGGCGACGATCCAGGATCTGGCCGACGAAGCCTTCGCCGACCTTTTGAAGAAGCACGACGTGCCGATCGATCTGAAAGATGCGCTGCGCAAGAGCGCGGGCGTTAAGCGCACGCCCAAAACGAAGAAGGCATGACCGGCCGCGTCAGCTAGCCGGCCTTACGCGAGCGTGCGGATGAGCGTTGGGGCTTTTTCTTCACAGCACGTCGGCGTGCGGGGGTTCGCGACGAATGTGCGCTGCTCGTTCGCCGTGACGATGAGCCTTTCTTGCCCTTGAGACTCTGACGCAGTGCATCCATCAGATCGACGACGTTGTCACCGCGCTCCTCAGCCTTCGGCGGCTCGATGGTCTTGCCGGCCGCCTTACGCTTGACCAGCGCTTTGAGCGCGGTCTCGTAGTCATCCTTGAATTTGCCGGGATCGAAATGCGCCGCCTTGCTGTCGAGGATGTGCGCTGCCAGTTCGACCATGTCTTTTGAGATTTTCGCAGCCTTGATACCGTCGAAATAGTCGTCCTCGTCGCGCACTTCGTAGGCGTAGCGCAGCGTGGTCGCGATCAGACCCTTGCCGCTCGGCTCGATCGCCACGACGTGCTCGCGATTGGAGAGCACGACGCGGCCGAGCGCCACGCGGTCCTTGTCTTTCATCGCGTCGCGGATGACCGCAAATGCATCCGCACCCGCTTTGCCGTCCGGCACGACGTAATAGGGATGATCGAGATAGCGTCGGTCGATCTCGTCGCGCGGCACAAAACTGTCGATCTCAATGGTGTGATTGCTCTCGACCTGGATCGCCGCGAGGTCGTCCTTTTCTATCGGAACGTAGCGGCCCTTTTTGACTTCGTAGCCGCGCCCCTTCTGCTCCTTTTCCACGACATCGCCGGTCTCGGAATCCACCATTTGCTGGATCAGCCGGTTGCCGGTCTCGGTGTTGATCATGTGAAAGCGGGTCTTTTCGGAAGCCGTGGTCGCCGGGTAGAGTGCGATCGGACAGGTCACGAGAGACAGCTTGAGCGATCCTTTCCAGTAGGCGCGCGGCGGCATTGGTGCCTCTTTCGTTGCTGCGATGGAACTCCAACCGCGACCGCAAGTTTTTGTTCCGCGGCAATTCCGCGCCGCTCACCGCGAGGTCTCCGAGTTGCCCGCTCAAAAGCTCACCACTTACCGCAAGAAGCGCGATTTCAACAAAACCGCCGAACCCAGCGGCAAGACGCGCGTCGCGGCTTCGAAGCAGCGGCGGTTCGTGATCCAGATGCACGACGCCACGCGACTGCATTACGATTTTCGCCTCGAATACGAGGGTGTATTCAAATCCTGGGCGGTAACGCGCGGCCCCTCACTCGATCCCGGCGAGAAGCGGCTCGCGGTCGAGGTCGAGGATCATCCGCTCGACTATGGCGATTTCGAAGGTACGATCCCGAAGGGCCAGTATGGCGGCGGCACGGTGGAAATCTGGGACCGCGGCTACTGGTACGCCGACGATCCCGCAAAGGGCCTTGCCAAGGGCGACCTCAAATTTGCGCTGATGGGCGAAAAGCTCAAGGGCGAATGGGT
>JBEPUM010000345.1:0-3370 GCA_041691515.1 Pseudomonadota bacterium
TTTGCCGATTTGATGCGGGACAACAAGCGGGCATGACGCGACCGGCCCCGCGACACAGGCCGAAACGAGTTGGCCCATGACGCATGAGCCGCGGCTGATTCAGAAGTCGCGTCTCGATGCCTTGGTGGACGGCGTGTTTGCCGTCGCAATGACCCTGCTGGTGATCGACATCAAGTTGCCCGAAGGGCTCCATCCCGCGACCGGAGCTGAGTTGCTGGACGCCCTGTCGGCGCTGAAGACCCAGTTCCTGGTCTATATCATCAGCTTCCTCGTTCTCGGACTGCGATGGGCCTCGCTGGCGCAGGCAACCAAGCCACACGAAACCGTTGAAGATCGCTATCTCAGGTGGTCGCTCGTCCACCTCTTCCTGATCACCTGCATTCCGTTCTCGACCATGGTAGTCGGCCGCTACGGCAATCTTGCGCCGGCGATCTGGATTTATGCAGGAAACACCCTGCTCGCGGCATTCGTCGCCCTGCGCCTGACAGCGATCGCGGCTCCGCACATCGGACCGATCGCTGCGTGGAACCGGCGCATCGATCTCATGGTTCTGATCGGCGCGTCGCTACTCGTCATCGGCGTGAGCCTGATCGAACCCCGCCACGCCATGTGGTTCTATCTTCTGGATGCGCTCTCGCCGTTCCTTCGCAAGGCATTGGGCGCCGCGCCGAGAGCACAGCAATGACCGAGTTGCAGGAATCGACGAATTTCGGCCTCACGCCACCAGAGATTCTGGCGTCGATGAGCGGCATCGATTTTCTGCTCAAGATGTTCGCGGGCGAACTGCCGCACGCCACCATGATGCAGCAAGTCGGCTTCACGCGCGGCAGCGCCGAGCCGGGCTTTGTGGTGTTTCAGGCCATGCCGGGGCCGCAGCACTACAACCCGATCGGAAGCGTGCATGGCGGCTTCACCGCGACGCTGCTGGATTCCGCGATGGGCTGCGCGGTGCAGTCGATGCTGCCGTTAGGCAGCGGCTACACCACGCTCGAGTTCAAGGTCTCGCTGATCAAGGCGATCACGGCTGATACCGGCGAGGTGCGCGCCGAGGGCCGCGCACTCAATGTCGGCCGCCGCATCGGAACCGCGGAAGGCCGTTTGCTCGATAGCAAAGGCCGTTTGCTCGCGCACGCCACCACGACATGCCTCGTCTTCGAGTTCCCGAGGCCTGCCTGAGATCGAAATAACTCTGAGATCGAAATGGCATGGAGCCATGCCGGTTGCGCGACGCTGCGTCACCGGAACGTGATGCGCGGCTCGGCGTTAATTCCATGAACATTTTTCGAAGGAGACAAGCATGTCGGCGGTGCGCGACAGCATCAAACCACGCACGTTCGTTTTTGAGGACGACGGTTTAATTCCCAATAGCGTGTTACCGCTCGTTCTCTACCGCGATGCGATCGACACCAATACCGACGATCCCGAGCGCACCATCGAACGGGTTTTCAGCGACAATGGCTGGGGCGGCCTATGGCGCAACGGCATTTACGACTATCAGCACTATCATTCCACCGTGCATGAAGCGCTCGGCGTGGCCTACGGACATGCGCTCGTGCTGTTCGGCGGCGAGCGCGGTGCGGCGATCCAGTTGTCCGCAGGCGATGTCGCCATCCTGCCGGCCGGGACCGGTCACAAGTGCCTGTTCGCCAGCCATAACTTTCGCGTCATTGGCGCCTACCCGCCTGGACGCGCGATGACGGTGACGCTGCCGACGTACGATAATCATCGTAAAGCGCTGCAACAGATTCCCGACGTGCCGCGCCCCGAAACCGATCCGGTTTTCGGGCGCGACAGCGGGTTGATTGCTCTTTGGAAGTCAGGCGCCGCGCATTAATCGGCGATAATCAATCGGCAATACCTGCATCCGGCGGATCGATGCCGAGCGCGGTAGCAAGCGCGATGAGATGATCCTGCTCCTCGACGAGAATCGAACGCAGGCTCTCGGCGATCGCAAACTCGTTCAATTCGTCGGCCTGTTTGACCCGCCGCCGATATTGGCGAATGGTTTCCTTCTCATTCGCCAGATCGAACTTCAGCATGTCCTCCGCCTTCTCCGATGTCTTGACCGGCTTCGGCGTCACCGACGGCATGCCGCCGAGATAATCGATATGGTTGGCGACCTTGAGCGCATGCGCCAGTTCCTCGCCGGCGTGAACCGCCAGTTCGTCCGCGATGTTCATGTATTGCGCGCCCTTGAGCACCTGCGAATAATTCACGTAGGCGATGATCGCCTGATACTCGCGCGACAGGTCCTCGTTGAGGCCTTCGATGAGCTCTTTGCGGGTGATCTTCTGGTCGGACTTTGGCATGGCTTCTCCTGTCGGACTCGGTTGCTCGGATAGCTGCTATTGTTCGTTCTTCGAGAATCCCGCACGGAAGCCTCCGCAGCCGGGAATACGCCCGTGCCGGATTCTTCAATTGTCTCAAGGCCCTTGATTTTCGCTGGAAATGCACTTTCCCCGTTGCTGCAAAGCCCTCTACATCCTTGCAACGCGCCGCTATAACGCAGGTTCCATCAACGGGAACAAAAGATATCGGACCATCCATGGACGACTGGATCGACTACTACGATTCCACACACACGATTTACGTCAGCAAACTGCACCGCGACGTGCATTTTCAAACCATCGCCCGGGATATCATCGGCTACGTCCAGTCGAATGATTCAGTGGTGCTGGACTATGCCTGTGGCGAAGCCCTGTCCGCCGAGCAGGTGGCGGGTGCCTGCGGCAGACTGATCCTCGCGGAGCCCGCGCCGGGCGTCCGCGGCCGGCTGGTGTCGCGCTTCGCGCCGAATACCAAAATCCGGGTGCGCTCGCTGGACGAACTCCGGCACATGGACGAGAAGTCGATCGATCTGGCAGTGATGAACTCGGTCGCGCAGTACATGACGCCGGCCGAACTCGACACCGCATTCGCGGTCGTCCGGCGGCTGCTCAAGCCGGCCGGAAGGCTTGTTGTGGGTGACATCCTGCAGCCGCATGTCGGCATGTCAGGCGACGTAACGGCGCTGCTTCGCTTCGCATCGAAACATGGTTTTGTGAAAGACGCGCTGTGGGGGCTGGCCCGCACGGCAATGTCCGACTATCGAGAACTCCGCACCAAGATCGGCCTGCACCGCTATAGCGAGGCCGACATGCTGGCGAAACTCACTGCCGCAGGATTCACCGCGACGCGCGCACCGATCAATATCGGCCACAACCAGTCCCGCATGACCTTCGTGGCGCGGCTTACCTTCGAACGCCGCGGAGAAACAAGCGCCTCAGGATAATCCCGTCATCAACCCATTAAGGTTAAGTGATATTAAGACTGGATCAGCCGGCATTGTTGCGGAATATTACTGACGGCCCGGTGGCGGAAGTCGACGCGG
>JBEPUM010000346.1:0-3364 GCA_041691515.1 Pseudomonadota bacterium
TGTTCAAACGAATTCTGATCGCCAATCGCGGCGAGATCGCCTGCCGGGTCATCAAATCGGCCCGGCGCATGGGTATCGAAACCGTCGCCGTTTATTCCGAGGCGGATCGCGATGCGCTTCACGTCGAGATGGCCGATGAGGCCGTTCTGATCGGCCCGCCGGCTGCTGCGGAAAGCTATCTGCTGATCGACAAGATCGTCGAAGCCTGCCGTAAAACGGGAGCGGAAGCCGTGCATCCAGGTTACGGCTTCCTGTCCGAACGCGAGGCGTTTCCGCGCGCGTTGGAGGCGGCAGGAATCGTATTCATCGGACCCAACCCCGGCGCTATCGCTGCGATGGGCGACAAGATCGAGTCCAAGAAGGCCGCCGCCAAGGCCAACGTCTCGACCGTGCCCGGCCATCTCGGCGTGATCGAGGATGAAAAGCACGCGGTCAAGATCGCCGATGAGATCGGCTATCCCGTGATGATCAAGGCTTCTGCCGGCGGCGGCGGCAAGGGCATGCGCATTGCGCACTCGACCGCGGAAGTCGCCGAAGGATTCAATCTCGCCAAGGCGGAGGCGAAAGCGTCATTCGGCGACGACCGCGTCTTCATCGAGAAATTCATCGTCGATCCCCGCCATATCGAGATTCAGTTGCTGGGCGACAAACATGGCAACGTGATCTATCTCGGCGAACGCGAGTGTTCGATCCAGCGCCGAAACCAGAAGGTCATCGAGGAGGCGCCATCGCCGCTGCTCGATGAAACCACGAGGCGCAAGATGGGCGAGCAGGCGGTCGCGCTGGCCAAGGCGGTGAACTATGACTCCGCGGGCACGGTCGAATTCGTCGCCGGACAAGACAAGAGCTTCTACTTCCTCGAGATGAATACCCGCCTGCAGGTCGAGCATCCGGTCACCGAACTGATCACCGGCATCGATCTCGTCGAGCAGATGATCCGCGTCGCGGCCGGCGAGAAGCTTGCGATCGCACAGAAGGACGTGACGCTAACGGGGTGGGCGGTGGAGTCGCGGGTCTATGCGGAAGATCCGTTCCGCAATTTCCTGCCGTCGATTGGACGCCTCGTGAAATACCGCCCGCCGGCGGAGATGAGCCACGACGGCATTACCGTGCGTAACGATACCGGCGTTTATGAAGGCGGCGAGATATCGATCTACTACGATCCGATGATTGCCAAGCTCGTGACCCACGCCCCATCGCGCGGTGCGGCGATGGAGGCGCAGGCGCAGGCGCTCGATGCCTTCTATATCGACGGCATCCGGCACAACATTCCGTTTCTGTCGGCGCTGATGAGTCATCCGCGCTGGCGTGCGGGTAATCTCTCGACCGGGTTCATCGCCGAGGAATTTCCGAAAGGATTTACGGCGCGCGTGCCGGAAGGCGAGATTGCGCGGCGGCTCGCCGCGGTGGCGGCTGCGATCGATCACGTGCTCGGTGAACGCAAGCGGCAGATTTCCGGCCAGATGATCGGGCGTCCGGTGACGCGCGAAAGCCGCCGGGCAGTGTGGCTCGACCGCGATGAAGTTCTGCTCGATGTCGCCCGGGACGGTAATGCCGTCACCATCTGTTTCGTCGGCGCTGACGGTTCAGTCGGCAACGCACACCGACTGATCTCGCTCTGGACGCCCGGCGATCCGGTTTGGCAAGGTACTCTCGACGGTCATCCTGTTGCGATGCAGGTGCGCCCGATTCCAAACGGCATCAGGCTCGCGCACCAGGGATTTGAAGTCGCGGTCAACGTATTTACCGAAGCCGAGGCTACGTCGGCACGGCTGATGCCGGTGGCGACCGCGGCCGACACCGGCAAGAAGCTGTTGTGTCCGATGCCGGGCCTCGTGGTCTCGATCGCGGTGACCGAGGGGCAGGAGGTCAAGGCCGGCGAGACGCTGGCGGTGATCGAGGCGATGAAGATGCAGAACGTGCTGCGAGCCGAGCGCGACGGCGTCATCAAGAAGATCGCCGCGACCGCGGGCGCGACGCTCGCGGTGGATGCCCTGATCCTCGAATTTGCGTGAGTTTGCGATGACCTTTCAAAAGCGCCGCGAAGCCCTGCATGCGGTTCTCAGGGGATCGCGCTGCATTCGCCCGGCTTCGGTCTATGACGCGATCTCGGTGCGGATCGCGGAGGATCTCGGTTTCGAGATCGGGATGTTGGGCGGCTCCGTGGCTTCGCTCGCAGTGCTCGGCGATCCCGACATTGCGCTGATAACGCTGACCGAATTCGCCGATCAAATCCGTCGGATGTCGCGCGCCGGGTCGTTGCCGTTTCTGGTCGATGCCGACCACGGCTATGGCAATGCGCTGAATGTTCGACGCACAGTGGAAGAACTGGAAGTTGCCGGTGTCGCCGGCCTCACCATCGAGGACACGCTGCTGCCGCAAGCCTTCGGTCAGGCGAAGGCGCAGGTGATCTCGCTGGAGGAGGGCGTCGGCAAGATGAAAGCCGCGCTCGACGCGCGCAGCGATCCGTCGCTTGTGATCGTCGGGCGCACAGGTGCTGCGTCCATCACCTCTGTTGACGATGCCATCGCACGCGCCAAGGCATATGAAGCAGCCGGCGTCGATGCGCTGATGTTCACCGGCGTCAAGACGCGGGAAGATCTCGAGTCTATTTCCTCAGCCACAACGCTACCGATCGTGCTCGGCGGCCCGACCGACGATATGACCGATTGGGATTTCCTTGAGCGGCAGCGCGTCCGCATCGCAGTACAGGGACACGCGCCGATCTCGGCTGCGACGCAAGCTGTGTTCGAGACGTTGAAAGCTGTGCGTGAAGGGGCTTCGCCGAAGCAATTGAAGGGTTTGGCGCCCGCGGAATTGATGAGCCGGGTCACCCGCGACGGTACGGTGAAACGGCGGGTTGCGGATTTTCTGGGGCTGAAGAGCTAGATGGTCGATGTCGTTCGTCAGGTCGTGATCCGTGGTCATGTCCAGGGCGTCGGCTTTCGCTACTGGACGACGCGCGAAGCGATCCGGCTTGGTCTTGCAGGCTGGGTTCGTAACCGCCGCGACGGAAATGTCGAGGCGCTGTTCGCCGGACCTGCGGATGTTATTGCGGATATGATGACACGTTGCCTGGAGGGACCGGACGCCGCGCGCGTCGATGCGCTCGACGATCAGCCCGTGATGGCGAATGCCTTGAAGATGATCCGGCCCGGCGAGCGCTTTTCGCAACTTCCGACAGTGTAGGCTACGGACACGAAGTTCACGGCGATGGGGACGTTGGATTCTTCGATGCCTCGTACCGTGGCGGTTCCGTCTCGGAACTGTGCAGGTCGAGGAGCGGCTGTTTACCACGTAGAAACCATGGCGCGACGCTCCGATCGGAACCCGGCGTTCTTTAGCCTCGCTTAAGCGGCTACGT
>JBEPUM010000347.1:0-3363 GCA_041691515.1 Pseudomonadota bacterium
CGCTCGAACGTGACCGAGCGCGCTGCCTCGAAGCTCTTGATCCGGTAGGGGCCGCTGCCGAGCGGCGGCTCCAATGTGGTCACGGAGATGTCGCGCTTGACGCCAGCATCATTGGTGCCTTCCCACCAATGCTTCGGAAGCACCGTCAATTGTCCGACGATCTGCGGCAATTCGCGGTTTCCCGGCGCATCGAACGTGAATGTCACATCACGGTCGCCGGTCTTCTCGGCTTTCACCACATGACGATAATAGGCCGCATACTGGGGATGATTTTTCTTGAATGAATTGAGCGAAAAGATCACGTCGTCCGGCGTCACCGGCTTGCCATCGTGCCATTTCGCTTCGGCTCGCAAACGATAGACCACAAAAGCAAAATCGTCGGGAAAACTGATAGACTCGGCCAGCGCCCCGTACTCCGTCGAAACCTCATCGAGCGCAGGCGTCGTCAACGATTCGTAGATCAGGCCGACCGCTCCGGCGATCGAGCCTTTGACGCCCGACACGACGAGATTGAAGTTGTCGAACGTGCCAAGCGCGATCTGCCGCACGGCACCGCCCTTGGGCGCCTCCGGATTGACGTAGTCGAAACGCTTGAAGCCCTCCGGATATTTGACGTCGCCGAACAGCGAAAGCCCATGCCGCCATTTGAGGCCGGCTTGCGCGGTCTGCGCGGTCGCGGACGTTGCGCCAGCCAGAACCTTGATCGCGGGCGTCGCGGCGATCAGGGCGCCGCTGTGGAGAAAACGTCGTCGGGTAAAGGCCAAATGGGGTTCCTGCGGAAGTGTCTACTGGAGGTCTAGCGGAAGGCTCGACTTTAGGTCTAACGGCGCAACATGACGCAATGTTTCGGCCGATTATGTCGGTTTTTCGGGATCATACCACCCCACCTCCCGCACTTGTGCGGCGAAACGTCCCGGTCACCGGCAGGTGATCGGCCAAATAAAAACGGCCAGGAAAATCCTGGCCGCTGATGTCGTCCGAAAGACGTATCGAATATCGTTATTTAGACGCGGTCGGCAGCGGCTCCGGCTTTTCCGAATTCGAATTCAGATAAGCGATGACATCGGCCCGCTCGCTGTCCTTCTGAATACCGGCAAAGCCCATCGCCGTGCCGGGAATGAAACCCTTGGGATTGGTGATGAACTTGTTCAGATCGTCGAACGTCCAGGTGCCGCCCTTGGCTTTCATGGCTGCCGAGAAATTAAACCCACCGCGACCTTGGCCACGCGGCTCACCAACAATGCCATAGAGGTTGGGGCCGACGCGGTTGGGGCCGCCCTTCTCGAAGGTATGACAGGCTCCGCACTTCTTGGCGGCGGCGGCACCCTTCTCGATCGACGCGGTTTGCAGCAATTTCTCGATCGGCACCTCGGCCGCCGGCTTGGCTTCCTTGCCGCCGGCCGCCTCTTCCTTGACGGCGACTTCGAAGCCCGGCTTGGCCGGCTTCACCGGCGCGAAGATCGCCTGCGCGGTGAAATTCGTAACCAGCAGAACAAGGCAAGTGCCCAGAATCGCACCGAGAATTTTATTGAGTTCGAAGGAGTCCATTTTCGGTCAGGCTCCAGGCCTTTAGGTCGACTGTAAGGCCGGCTGAAACGGCCACGGATTGCCGCCGGAATCACTCGCTGGGAACGAGGGAGGCAGCGGCGATGAGATAACGGTTTGCCCGCGCTCTGGCAACCCGTATAAACGGCCCGACCCTTGAAAAACCCCGCCAATTCCCGATCATTTTCGCCCGACCGCGGACCGCCAGACCGATGACCGAGACCCGCACCCTGGTGCTGATTCCCGCCCGCATGGCCGCGACCCGCCTGCCCGGAAAACCGATGCTCGATATCGGCGGCCTGCCTATGATCGTCCACGTCCTGCGGCAGGCCGAAGCCGCTGGAATCGGCCGCGTCGCGGTCGCCACCGATACCCCCGAAATTGCAGCCGCCGTAGCGGCCCACGGTGGCGAGGCGATCATGACACGTCCCGATCACCCTTCAGGGTCCGATCGGGTCTTCGAGGCGCTCGGCAAGCTCGATCCCGACGGCCGCGTGGAGACGATCATCAACCTGCAAGGCGACTTTCCGACCATCCGCCCGGACAATATCCGCGCCGTGCTCGAACCTCTGGCTGATCCCGCGGTCGATATCGCGACGCTGGCCGCCGAAATCCATACCGATGAGGAAGCCTCCAATCCGAATGTCGTCAAGGCCGTCGGATCGCCGGTTGCGGGGCAAAGGATGCGCGCGCTTTACTTCACCCGCGCCACTGCTCCCCATGGCGATGGGCCCCGCTACCATCACATCGGGCTCTACGCCTATCGCCGCAAAGCCCTGCAGCGATTCGTCGAACTGCCGCCCTCACCGCTGGAGCAGCAGGAAAAGCTTGAGCAGTTGCGGGCGCTGGAAGCCGGCATGCGGATCGACATCATGATCGTGAACACCGTACCGCGGGGCGTCGACACCCCGGCCGATCTCGAAACCGCGCGCCGGATAATCGCTAGCCAAAAGCCGATCGGCTGATAGAAGACCTGATGACCAAGACCATGAAAATCGCATTCCAGGGCGAGCCCGGCGCGAATTCCCACATCGCCGTCGCCGAAGTCTATCCCAACGCAGAGCCGTTGCCGTGCGCGACCTTCGAGGACGCGCTGGCTGCGATCTCATCTGGCGAAGCCGATCTCGGCATGATCCCGATCGAGAACTCGGTGGCCGGCCGGGTCGCCGACATTCATCACTTGCTGCCGCAATCCGGGCTGTTCATCGTCGGTGAATATTTCCAGCCGATCCATCATCAGTTGATGGCGCCGCGCGGCGCAAAACTTGCCGATATCAAGACGGTCGAAAGCCACGTTCACGCGCTTGGGCAATGCCGGCGCATTATCCGCAAGCTCGGCATCCGGCCGATCGTATCAGGCGACACGGCGGGCTCCGCGCGGATCGTCTCGGAGCGCGGCGACAAGAGTTCCGCCTCGATCGCCTCGCGCCTCGCGGCGGAAATCTACAATCTCGATATTCTCGCCGAGGACGTCGAGGACGAATCCCATAACACCACGCGGTTCGTGGTGCTGGCGCGCGAGGCCAGTTGGGCCAAACAGGGTTCGGGTCCGCTGGTCACCAGTTTTGTCTTCCGTGTGCGCAACCTGCCGGCCGCGCTCTACAAGGCGATGGGCGGCTTCGCCACCAACGGCGTCAATATGACCAAACTCGAAAGCTACATGGTCGACGGCAATTTTTTCGCCACACAATTCTATGCGGATGTTGACGGCCATCCTGACGACCGGGGCCTTGCTTTCGCCCTTGAAGAACTGAAATTCTTCTCGAAGGAATTCCGCATCGTCGGGGTCTATCCCGGTCATCCCTTCCGCGCGACATT
>JBEPUM010000348.1:0-3352 GCA_041691515.1 Pseudomonadota bacterium
GCGAGCATCGTCGCCTTCATGCCGGAGCCGCAGACCTTGTTGATGGTGGTGGCACCCGTCGCATCCGGCAGCTTTGCGCCGCGCGCGGCCTGTCGCGCCGGGGCCTGTCCTTGTCCGGCCGGCAGCACGCAGCCCATCAGAACTTCATCGATCCGGTCGGGTGCAAGATTGGCTCGTTCAAGAGCCGCGCCGATGACATGGCTGCCGAGTTTGTGCCCGCTGAAGGACGAGAGATCACCCTGGAAACGGCCGAGTGGCGTTCGTGCGGCAGAGAGGATGACAACGGGATCGGAACCGGACATGGCGTGCTCCTTGTCGTTGGCCGCGGGCGGCGGTCACAATGGAATGACATCCATCATATGATGCGCCGCGAAAAACGCAATGGTGCATCGCCAAATTTCCCGAGGCTGCGCTATCGCTTGCGGTCGACGAATGCCTGCATCAGCCGGGTCGGCTCGTCGGTCAGGAACGATTTTCCGAACACGCTAACGCTGAGATTGACCGATTCTGTCAGCGGCAACTCTTCCCATTGTTTCAGCAGGGCTTTCTGTGAACGCAGCGCTTCGGGCCCGCACTCCAGCAGCATCTCCACGACCTTTTCGACCTCTGTATCGAGCTGGCCCTCGGCCGCCAAAACGTCGATCAATCCCCAGTTCAGCGCGGTCGGACCATCGATGGTTGCAGCCGTCATGATCAGCCAGCGGGCGCGGCCCCAGCCGATCAGGCGGGGCAGCAGCGCTGCGTGAATCACCGAGGGGATGCCGACCCGCACCTCCGGCATGGCGAATTTGGCATCGTGCGCCGCGACCCGGAAATCGCAGGCGGCAGCGAATTCAAGGCCGCCGCCGAGACACCAGCCCGGCATACGCGCGATCACGGGCGCGGGGAATGCGCGCACGGCTTCGCAGAGATCGCGCAGGCCGGTGATGAACTTTTCCGCCGAAGCCTGCTCGAGCTTCGCCATCTCCTTGATGTCGGCGCCGCCGATCAGGCTCTTTTCGCCCTGGCCCGCGACAACCAGCACCCGGATATCGCGATCCCTGGCGAGGGTTTCGAGCCCTTCGCGGAGGCCGTTGATAACAGGCGTGCCGAGAATGTTGAGGGAGCCCGCATTGGAAATCGTCAGCCGGACCACCCCGCGAGAATCGCGGTCGATGCCGCAGTAGGTATTGAGCATGTGCATAAGGAATCTCGAGGTTCATTGCTTCAGCGGGTACGTCGTTATTCCGGGGCAAACGGCGGGCTTGTCAAGCGATCTCGGCGTACCATCGGGGTAGGCCGCAAATCGGTGGCGTGACGGATCTCGCGAATTGTCATTATCGGAAGAAAAATGCAGTTTTTCCCGAACATATCTGCTATTATATGACTTCAAACATCTTATGGATGGCCGATGCGCTACTCAAAAGAACATAAGGCGGAAACCCACGCACGGATCGTGAAGAACGCTTCCGTCCGTTTGCGCGAGCACGGTGCTCACGGCATTGGCGTCGCTGATCTGATGAAAGATGCGGGTCTCACGCATGGCGGGTTTTATGCGCATTTCGACTCGCGCGAGGCGCTGGTCGTCGAAGCCTTTGTGCATGCGATGGATCGGTCCACCGAGCGCTGGCGCAAGAAGGCCGAGCAGACGCCGCCTGAAAAGCGTCTGGCGGCGATCGTGGACTCCTATCTGACGCCAGTGCATCGTGACGATCCCGGACATGGCTGCGCAGTTCCCGCGCTCGCCGCGGAGGTGGCGCGCGAGAGTCCGAAAACCAGACGGGCCTTCGCCGCCAAGCTGGAGCAGATGATCGATATGCTCGCGGACCAGATTCCTGCATTACCGCGCAAGGATGCGCGCAAGCAGGCGATGGCGTCACTCGCGACGATGATGGGCACGATGGTGTTGGCGCGCGTTGCTGGAACTGGTGAGTTTTCCAGCGAGATTCTCGCAGCTGGCCGGGACGCCGTCCTCGATCATGCCGCCATGCCGAAAACTGGCGGAAAGAAGGCCACGGCCAAAAAGGGCGCACCAAAGCAGGCGCCAGTCGCGCAAAATTGAAGCGCGGGGACACGGCAAACCTGTTCGACGCTGCCCGGGACTTCAGCGGCATCGGCATGTCCGCATTTTCGCAAATGGGTTGCGCGTAGAAGCCCTTTCCAAAACCCGAAAAGACAGGTCAAGATGCCTCAAAATCGGCTCTTGAAATCGTTTTGGAGGAAATATGCGCACCATCGGACATTTTATCGGCGGCAAGAACGTCAGCGGCAAATCCGGCCGTTTCGCGGACGTCTATCAGCCGATGACCGGCGAAGTGCAGGCGCAGGTTGCGCTGGCTTCCAAGGCTGAACTCCGCGCGGCGGTCGAGAATGCCAAGGCGGCGCAGCCCGAGTGGGGCGCGACCAATCCGCAGCGCCGCGTCCGCGTTCTGATGAAATTCCTCGAACTGGTCGCCAAGGAAAACGACTCGCTGGCTGAATTGCTGGCGCGTGAGCATGGCAAGACCATTCCCGATGCCAAGGGTGACATCTTCCGCGGCGTCGAAGTCGTCGAGTACGCCATCGGCATTCCCGAGCTGATGAAGGGTGGCTACACCGAAGGTGCCGGTCCCGGCATCGACAGCTATTCGATGCGCCAGCCGCTGGGCGTTGTCGCGGGCATCACGCCATTCAATTTCCCGGCGATGATCCCGATGTGGAAGTTCGCGCCGGCGATTGCATGCGGCAATGCGTTCATCCTGAAACCGTCGGAGCGTGATCCCGGTGTGCCGATGCGGCTTGCCGAACTGATGCTCGAAGCCGGCCTGCCGCCGGGCATCCTCAATGTCGTCAATGGCGACAAGGAAGCGGTCGACGCCATTCTCGACGACCGCGACATCGCCGCTGTCGGCTTCGTCGGCTCGTCCGATATCGCCCAGTACATCTATTCGCGCGCAGCCGAGACCGGCAAGCGCGCGCAGTGTTTTGGCGGCGCCAAGAACCACATGATCATCATGCCGGATGCCGACATGGATCAATCAGTCGATGCGCTGATCGGCGCGGGCTACGGCGCGGCGGGCGAGCGCTGCATGGCAGTGTCGGTCGCCGTTCCCGTCGGCAAGACCACCGCCGACCGGCTGATGGAAAAGCTCATCCCGCGCGTGGAGAATTTGAAGATCGGCCCGTCGACCGATGGGTCGGCCGATTTCGGGCCGCTGGTTACAAAGGCAGCGCTGGAGCGCGTCAAGAATTACGTCGAGGTTGGCGTCAAGGAAGGCGCCACGCTCGCGGTTGATGGCCGTGGCTTCAAGATGCAGGGCTATGAGAACGGCTTCTACATGGGCGGCTGTCTGTTCGACAACGTCACCAAGGATATGCGGATCTACAAGGAAGA
>JBEPUM010000349.1:0-3336 GCA_041691515.1 Pseudomonadota bacterium
GAGGAATGGCTATGGTTCTCGCGCGTTCGGATGTCCGACGCCGAACTGGCCGCGATCATTCAGTCGCCACAGGTCGAAGTCTACGCGCTGACTCTTGATGGTCGCGACGAAGGCCTGCTTGAGCTGGATTTTCGTACAAAAGGCGAGTGTGAAATCGCCTTTTTCGGCGTCACTGCCAAATTGGTCGGCGGCGGCGCGGGACGCTGGCTGATGAATCGTGCGCTGGAGTTTGCATGGTCGCGGCCGATCACGCGCGTCTGGGTCCATACCTGCACCTTCGATCATCCGTCCGCGCTGGCGTTTTACCAGCGATCCGGATTTCGTCCCTTCCGGCGCCAGATCGAGATCGCGGACGATCCGCGCCTGAATGGTACAGCGCCGCGCAACGTGGCGAAACACGTGCCGATGATCGAATGAAGCGCGGCGAATGTGCGGCATTCGTCTCATTGAGCTCGCCGCGGCGTGTCTCATGAGAAGATTGCGTTTGCGCTGCAACGCTCTTGTGATGCAGCGCACTCAACATTGAAAAGGCCGATAAGCCGTGCTGCATCGTCAGCGCTTTCGCGCCGCCGACGTCTGTCTCGCAGGACGCGCATATACCAATGGGTCAAAGTAACTGACTGATTTAGTCGAAATACCAAGTTGACCTGCCTTGTTGTCATTTGCTTTTCTCACAGCTGCGGAAATGCCTGGGCTCGATTGATCCAGATACAAGTGTCGGCGCGCTGAGAATGGTTGCGCGCTCAACAAGGTAGCCGCCAAAAAAATAAGACATAATCGGTGGATGAGGCCATCCGCTCTTTACGGATTCACTTCGTCCGACTGGGATCAAACAGTGGAGGAGGACCCAAGATGAGCACGAGCAAACTTCCGCGCGTTACGCGACGCCGTTTCCTGAAAGAAACGGGTTTCACCCTTGCGGCCGCCGGCGCCGCACCGGTGCTCTCGGCGCCGTTCATATCCAGCGCCATGGCCGACACCAAGGCGCTCACGATTGTGCAATGGAGCCATTTCGTTCCAGCATACGACAAATGGTTCGACAATTTTGCCAAGGACTGGGGCGCGAAGAATAAAATCGCGGTTACGGTCGACCACATCCCGGTCGGCAACATCGCCGCGCGTGCCGCCGCCGAAGCCTCAGCTCAATCGGGGCACGATCTGTTCGGATGGAATGGCTCCGGCGGTGCACATCTCTATCGGAAATTTCTCGTCGATGTGACGAGCCTGGTCGAAGATACCCAGAAGAAATACGGCAAGGTCACCACGATCGGCCGGCAGCTCGGTTACAACCTGGATGACAAGACCTGGTCGGCGTTTCCGGACTACTACGTCAACTTCCCGTCGATGTACCGCAAGAGCATGTGGGACGAGATCGGGATGAAGCCGGACACCTGGGATAACGTGCGGATCGGCGGTGCCAAACTGAAAGCCAAGGGCCACCCGGTCGGCATCTCGCTTGGCCACAGCAACGATCCGAACACGACATGGCGCGGCCTCTTGTGGTCCTTCGGCGGCTCTGTCCAGGATGAGACCAGCAAAAAAGTCATGCTCAACAGCAAGGAAACTGTTGAAGCGGTCAAGTTTGTGGCGGCCCTCTACAAGGAAGCGATGACATCGGAAGTGCTGTCGTGGGACGACTCCAGCAACAACCGGTATTTAGTGTCGGGCGTCGCTTCGATGATCGTCAATCCGATCTCGGCCTATCGAACGTTCCAGACTGCCAATAAGGCCGGAGCCGACGACACCTACGTGATGGCCCCGCCGAAGGGACCGGCCCGCCAGATTATGGGCGGCTCCGCCGAGTATTACGGTGTCTGGAAGTTCGCCAAGAACAAGGAAGGCGCGATCGAATTCCTCAAATACTATGCCGACCATTGGCCGGAAGCGTTCAAGGCGAGCGAAGGCTACAACAATCCCTGCTTCGCCAATCTCGTCCCGAAGCCGATGCCGATTCTGTCGAACGATCCGAGCTCGACGCCGCATGACAAGTTTGCGGTTCTGCAAGAGTCCGACCAGTGGTCAGCGGCTCCGGGCTATCCCGGCCCGTCCTGGCCAGCCGTCGATGAGGTCTACAACGACTTCATCATCTGCGACATGATGGCGAAGACCGCGACCGGCCAGATGTCCGCGGAAGATTCGGTCAAGTGGGCCACGCAGCAGTGCGATGCCATCTTCAAGAAGTGGCACGACAGGGCTTAGCGGCTCACGGCGCAGGGCCGCGCATTTATGCGCGGCCACTATCTGCACACACTAAGCAGGCCAACAGAGCGGGCGCTCCGTCAGGGACGGCGGAAGGCGAATGCCCGACATCACACTTCTGGGAGGTTCAATGTCTGCGGTATTGGCCAGGGATATCGTCAAAAAATTCGGCGAGGTTCCAGCCGTCAACGGCATTTCGCTCACGGTGCCGGACGGAGAGTTCATGGTGCTGCTTGGCCCGTCGGGCTGCGGGAAGACGACGTTTCTGCGCATCATTTGCGGACTCGAACAGCAAACCAGTGGCGACATGATGATCGGCGGCGCCGTCGTCAACGAAATGCCACCCCGCGCTCGCGGCGTGGCGATGATGTTTCAGAGCTACGGCCTTTATCCGCATTATACGGTGCGCAACAACATTGCGTTTCCGCTGAAAACGCAGCGTGTGCCCCGCGAAAAGATCCAAAAGCAGGTGGAGTGGGCGTCGCAATTACTCGACATCCGCCACCTTCTCGATCGGCGGCCGCGGCAGCTTTCCGGCGGGGAGCGCCAGCGCGTCGCGCTGGCGCGCGCGCTGGTCCGCGAACCGACTGCGCTGCTGCTCGACGAGCCGCTTTCGAACCTCGATGCCAAACTACGCACCATGGCGCGACAGGAAATCAGGCAGTTTCAGCAGCGGGTCGGCCTCACCACCATCTATGTGACGCACGATCAGGTCGAAGCGATGGGCATGGGCGACCGCATCGCGGTCATTGACCATGGCAAGATCCGGCAGGTGGGGACGCCGATTGAAATCTATGGCGATCCCGCGGATCTCTTCGTTGCCACTTTCGTCGGATCGCCGCCGATGAACATCGTCACTCTCAATGGCGGCGGATACCTCGGCTTCCGTCCTGAAAACTTTTTGCCCAGAAACATGATCGAGGAAGGGGCCGCGACCGAATTCAAGTTTCGTGTCGATCGCTCGGAATATCTCGGTTCGGAGCGGATCGTCTACGGCGTGCTGGACGGCTTTGAATCGAAGCAGCTCATCACAGCGAAGTTGCCGCCGGCCCACGTCGCCGAGGCCAGCATTCGCCCCGGCGAGTGGCATTCCTTCGCCGTAAAGAACAGCGAGCTGCGGCATTTCGACAATAGCGG
>JBEPUM010000350.1:0-3320 GCA_041691515.1 Pseudomonadota bacterium
GTTCCGCCGGCACGGGCGATCTTGTCCACCGCCGCGCGAAACGCGGGCGGTTCGGGAATATCGTGACCGGCCTGGTCGCGGGCGAATTTCAGGATAGAATCGATGGCACCCTTGCGCAGCTTTCGGCCGGTCAAATCCACACCGGACAACCGTGTCACGGCCGAGAACGGAATGAAGGTCGCGCCCGCCGTAGTAGGCTCGCGGGCGATGCGGTATTTTTCCTGCACGAGCGTGACGATCGACCGGCCTTCGGCGGTTTCATCCGCCTCGCTGGCGAGACACGCGATGCCGGCCGCTTCCTGCTCGCTGACGCCGGGCACCGGAATGATCTCGGTCGCTAGCCGGTTGCCGAACGTGATGGTGCCGGTCTTGTCGAGCAGCAGCGTATCGACGTCGCCGGCCGCCTCGACAGCGCGGCCCGACATCGCCAGCACATTGAACCGCACCAGACGGTCCATGCCAGCAATGCCGATTGCCGACAGCAGCGCGCCGATGGTCGTCGGAATCAGCGTTACGAACAACGCCACCAGCACGACGACAGAAATCGTGCCACCCGCGTAGGCGACGTAGCTCGGGATCGTCGCCGTTGCGAACACGAAGATGATGGTCAGGCCGATCAAGAGAATATTCAGCGCGATCTCATTCGGCGTCTTCTGGCGTTCGGCGCCCTCGACCAGCTTGATCATGCGGTCGAGAAACGACGAGCCCGGCGACGAGGTGATGCGGATCACGATGCGGTCCGAAAGGACGGTCGTTCCCCCGGTCACTGCGGAGCGATCGCCACCGGATTCCCGGATCACCGGCGCGGATTCTCCTGTCACCGCCGCTTCGTTAACCGACGCAATGCCCTCGATCACGTCGCCATCGCCTGGAATGATGTCACCAGCTTCGCAGACCACGAGATCGCCAGCCTCAAGCTCATCCGCGGACACGCCCTCGAACAGGTCATGATCGTCTGCTGTCAACAAGCGTTTTGCGCGAGTCTGGGTGCGCGTACTGCGGAGCGCGTCCGCCTGCGCTTTGCCCCGGCCTTCAGCCACGGCCTCAGCGAGATTGGCGAACAGCACCGTGAACCACAGCCAGACCACGATCTGCAGTTCGAAGGCGATGGGCTGCCCGGTCAGAATATCGCGCACGAGAAGAGCGCTGGTCAAAAGCGTGACCACTTCCAGCACGAACATGACGGGATTTTTGGCGAGCGTGCGTGGGTCGAGCTTCACGAACGCCTGACCGATTGCGGGCAACACGATTGCGGGATCGAACAGTGCCGTCGCCGGCATCCGCTTGCGCAATTTGAGAGTGTCCATGGCGGACTCCGATGGTTTAAAACAGGGTGGCGGACTGCATCGCGAGATGCTCGACGATCGGGCCGAGCGCGAGTGCCGGGAAGAAGGTCAAGCCGCCGACGATGAGAATGACGCCGACGAGAAGGCCGACGAAAAGGCCGCCCGTGGTCGGAAAAGTCCCGCTTGAGGCGGCGACGGTCTTTTTCGCCGCGAGCGAGCCGGCGATCGACACGGCCGGCATGATCATCCAGAACCGGCCGACGAACATCGCCACTGCCCCGGCGAGATTGTAGAAGAACGTATTGCCGGTAAGTCCTGCAAAGGCGGAGCCGTTGTTGGCGGCCTGCGACGTGAAGGCATACAGCACCTCGCTGAAGCCATGCGGCCCGGCATTGCCCATCGACGCAACCGCGGGCGGATAAACCACTGCGATCGCGGTCCAGCCCAGCATCATCAGCGGCAGCACCAGAATGGCGAGCATCGCCATCTTGACCTCGCGGGCCTCGATCTTCTTGCCGACATATTCCGGCGTACGGCCAACCATCAGACCGGCAATGAACACGGTAACGATGACGAACAGCAGCATGCCGTAGAGACCCGCGCCGACGCCGCCAACCACGATTTCGCCAAGCTCCATGTTGATCAGCGGGATCATGCCGCCGAGCGCGGTGAAAGAATCATGCATGGCGTTGACCGCGCCGCATGAGGCCGCCGTGGTGACGACCGCGAACAAGGCCGAAGCGACGATACCGAAACGCACCTCCTTGCCTTCCATGTTGCCGCCGGCCAGACCGAGCCCATTCAGCAACGTCGTGCCATTGGCTTCGGCCCAATAACAAACCGCGACACCGGCAATGAACAGCACGCCCATCGCGGCGAGCAATGCCCAGCCCTGGCGCTGGTTGCTGACCATGCGGCCAAAGACGTTGGTCATGGCCGCGCCGAGCACAAATATCGAGATCATCTGAGCATAGTTCGACAACGCCGTCGGATTTTCGAAGGGGTGCGCGGCATTGGCATTGAAGAAACCGCCGCCGTTGGTGCCCAGCATCTTGATCGCGACCTGCGACGCTACGGGCCCGACCGCAATAGTCTGCCGGGCACCTTCGAGCGTCGTCGCATCGATGTAGGCGCCGAGGGTCTGGGGAATGCCCTGCCAAACCAAAAACAGCGTGAACGGAATGCAGATCGGCAACAGAACATAGAGCGTGCATCTGGTGATATCGACCCAGAAATTCCCCACCGTTCGTGCCGAGGTTCGTGCGAAGCCGCGAATGAGCGCGACTGCCAGCGCGATGCCGGTCGCCGCCGACAAAAAATTTTGGGAAGTCAGGCCCAGCATCTGCACGAGATAGGACATCGTGCTTTCGCCGCCGTAGTTCTGCCAGTTGGTATTGGTGATGAAACTGACGGCGGTATTGGCCGAAAGGTCAGGCGCGACCGCCGACTGGCCGGCGGGATTGAACGGCAGCAGAGCCTGCAGCCGCATCAAGCCGTACAGAAACAGAAAGCCCGCGGCATGCAACAGCAGCATCGCGATGGTGTACGTGAGCCAGCGCTGCTCCCGTGCCGGGTCGACGCCCGCAACCCGGTAAAACGCGACCTCCACCGGCCGCAGGACCGGCGAGAAAGCCGTGCGCTCACCGCTGAAGACGCGCGTCATGTAACCGCCAAGCAGCGGCGCAAGGGCGACAATGACGGCGCAGAACAGGAGGATCTGCGCCCAACCGAGGACGGTCATGGCACGTCTCCTAGAACCGTTCGGGACGCAGCAGCGCGTAGGTGAGATAGACAAGCAGTCCCGCGGTCACGAGCGCAGCCAGGGTATAGTCGATGGACATGACGCACCTCTTCAGAGCCGATCGCAGGCGACGGCGTAACCGATCGTCAGCGCGAAGAGGGCAAAACCGGTGACGAGCATGAGCAGATCGAGCATGGAAACTCCCTCCAGATGTGGAGCTTCCACGCAGATAGGCCGATGCACATAAGGAAACGATACGGATTTTCAGGGCCGCACATAAAGACGGCATAAAA
>JBEPUM010000351.1:0-3318 GCA_041691515.1 Pseudomonadota bacterium
AGCGGCAGGGTTGCCGCAGCGATGGCCAAGGCCAAGGGACCGAAGCCGAGCGAGATTCTGACGCCGGCCTCGTTTCGCAACGCGCAAGTCGTCTTGCAGGCGATCGGCGGATCGACCAACGGCCTGATTCATCTCACCGCGATCGCGCATCGCACGCTGTCGCGAATCGACCTCGACGCCTTCGACAAACTCGGACGCGAGGTGCCGGTGCTGATCGATCTGAAGCCATCCGGCGATCACTACATGGAGCACTTCCATCATGCCGGCGGCGTGCCGAAGCTGATGGCGCAACTCGGCGATCTCATCGATCTCGATCAGAAGACGGTCACGGGGCAGACGCTGCGCGACGTCGTTGCGGGAGCGGAGGAGGTGCCGGGACAGGACGTCATCCGGCAGCGTACCAAGCCGATCAAGCCGGAAGGCGCGATGGCGGTGCTGCATGGCAACCTCGCGCCACGCGGTGCGGTCATCAAGCACTCGGCGGCGTCGCCAAAGCTGTTGCAGCACACCGGCCGCGCCGTGGTGTTCGAGTCAGTGGAAGACATGACGCTGCGGGTCGACGATCCCGCGCTCGATGTGAATGCCGACGATGTGTTGGTGTTGCGAAACGCAGGACCGAAGGGCGCGCCGGGGATGCCGGAGGCCGGTTATCTGCCGATCCCGATGAAACTCGCGCGCACCGGCGTGAAGGACATGGTGCGTATTTCCGATGCGCGCATGAGCGGCACGGCGTTCGGCACCATCGTGCTGCACATCACGCCGGAATCCGCGGACGGCGGTCCGCTGGCGCTGGTCAGGAGCGGCGACCAGATCCGTCTGGACGTCGCAGGCCGCCGGATCGACCTCCTGGTCGATGCCGTCGAACTGGAGAAGCGCCGCGCCGCGCTCCCGAAGGCGGCAACACCGGAGTGGGCACGCCGCGGCTACGCCCATCTCTTCAATGAAAGCATCCTGCAGGCCGACGAGGGCTGCGATTTCGATTTCATGACCGGCAAAGGCAAGGCCTGACGGCCGCAGCGCCATCGCCGCTGCCCGTTCCGAACCGTCCATCTGCTGTCCCTGAGATTCGGTCCGCTGGAGTTGGCGGCGGCCGGTGCGCGTTTCATCCGCGCTGCCATGATTATCTATAATAAGCGGGCCCCGGACCGTACTTTTCCTGTCTGAAGGCCGCTAGATGCTTGTTTTATTGACAATCCCCCTGCGGTGATGGGAAGATCATCGCAATTAAACAAAGGGGGAGACGTCATGGGCAGTCTGTGGAAGGCGGCGGGCGCGGTCATCGCGGCGGCAATGGTATTCGGCGGCAGCGCGCAGGCACAGGTGAAGCATTTCCGCTTCGCCCACGACCAGCAACTCAATTCCGGTTACAGCATCGCCTACGACATCTTCTCCGCGAAGCTCAAGGAGCTGAGCAAGGGGACGATGATCGTCGATCAGTATCCCGGCGCGCAGCTCGGCCAGGAGTCGCAGCTTCTGCAACTCGTGAAATCCGGCGATCTGGATTTCGCGATCGTATCGTCCGCGAACACCTCGACCATCTCGCCGCAGGCCGGCGTGATGTCGCTGCACTATCTGTTCAAATCGGAAGATCACAACATCAAGGCGCTCGGCGACCCCAAGGTGTTTGAGGCGATCCGCGACATGATCGACCAGACAACGCAAGGCATCCATGTGATCGGCCTGGGCACCCAGGGTTTCCGGCACATGTACGGCAAGAAGGAAATCCACAAGGTCGAGGATCTCAAGGGTCTGAAAGTGCGCGTGCAGGCAACCGCCACCGAGGACACCATGTTCCCGGCCTATGGCGCGCAGACCGTGCACATGCCGTTCGGCAGCGTCTACACATCGCTGCAGACCGGAGTCGTCGAGTTCGGCGAGAACGCGGTGAACGTCTATCTCATCAACAAGCATTATGAAGTTGCGCCGGTGCTGTCGATGACCGAGCACGAGGCCAACAATGCGATCCTTTGGATCAGCGACAAGCTGTGGCAGAGCCTCAACGCCGATCAGAAGCAATGGGTTCTGACCGCCGGCCGCGAGGTCAGCACGCAGGAGCCGAAGAAGGCCTTCGATCTCGAGCACACGGCGGCCACCAAGCTTCAGAAGATGGGCGTCAAGATCGTCACCGATGTGGACAAGGCGAGCTTCCAGAAGATCGCCGATCCTTATCTCGATAAGCTCGCGAAGGAGCTCGGTCCACACGCCGAGAAGGTCAAGACTTTGGTTCGCGCCATCAACTAAGCTGACCGGCAGCGGCGGAGGCCGCTGCGCCGCTCGCCGGGAGAACTTGCTCGATGGCCATCTCCGACAAACTGGTGCTCCAGCGCCAGCTTCATCTGAAATGGCGGTCGTTCGACAGGCTCGAATTGATCCTGATGATCATTTGCGGCGTATTGTGTTTCGGCTTCACGGTGTCGGTCGTATGCGACATCGTCACCCGCACCATCGGCCATCCCTGGCTGTGGCTGCAGGAGGTTACGTCGACCCTGTTCATCTACGCGATCTTCATCGGCTCGGCGGCAGCGACCCGGCGCAGCGATCATCTCTACCTGACAGCCGTTTCGGAATCGCTGCACGGCGCGCCGCGCTTCGCGGTCGAGATCATCATCCGCCTCGTGGTTCTCGGCGTGGCGCTGTGTATGGTTTATTTCGGCTACATCAATTTCCTGCGCGGCTTCGGTAGTTTTCGCCTGCCATCGAACACGCCGATTGCCTCGTTATATGCGGCGATCCCGCTGTCGGGCGTGCTGACGGCGCTGTTTGCGATCGAGCAGCTCGTCAATGGAATCCGTAACGGGTTTGACCATCCCGAACCGCCCGAGGACGATGCTTCGATTCCGCAGATCGACCTCAGCGGCCAGAGCGGGGCGCGGCCATGAGCGCTCCCGTCATTCTCGGGTTGATGACGTTCTGCTTCCTGTTCTTCGGATATCTCGGCGTGCCCGTGCCGTTCTCGCTGATGGCAGGTGTGTTCGTCGGCGCGCTGCTGGCGGACGTGTCGCTTGCCGCGATCATCCAGAAGATTTTTGACGGCGTGGATTCCGAGGCACTGCTGGCGATCCCGTTCTTCCTTCTGGTCGGCGAGCTCATGAGCTCGGCCAATGTGGTGGTGCGAATAGCTAATCTGTCGCTGTCGCTGGTCGGGCATATCAGGGGCGGGCTGTCACAGGTTGTCGTCGTCTTCAGCATGTTCTTTTCTGAAATGTCAGGATCGACCACCGCCGACGTCGCAGTGATGAGCCGCGCGCTCGGTGGACCGATGAAGCGCGAGGGCTACGATCCGGCCTTCATCGCTGCGATCATTGCATCGGCTTCGAC
>JBEPUM010000352.1:0-3292 GCA_041691515.1 Pseudomonadota bacterium
CGCACCGCTCACGCGCCGGTGACGCGCCAGATCACGTCGCCTACGTCGTCGGCGACCAGCAGTGCGCCATCGCGAGCGAGCGTAACGCCGACCGGCCGTCCGTAGGACTCGCGCTCGTCGGGCGCGAGGAAGCCCGACAGGATATCGCGCGGCGGCCCCGAAGGGCGTCCATTCACGAACGGCACGAACACCACCTTGTAGCCGCTCAGCGTGCTGCGATTCCAGGAGCCGTGCTGGCCGATCACCATGCCATCGAGAAAGCCCGGCAGCGTTCCGGCGGGCAGCCAGCACAGGCCGAGCGACGCGGTGTGGCCGCCGAGCGCGTAATCCGGCGTGACGGCCCTTGCCACCTGCGCCGCATCCTGCGGCACGCGGTCGTCCACGGTCTGGCCCCAGTAGCAATAGGGCCAGCCGTAGAAGCCGCCGTCGCGCACCGAGGTCAGATAGTCCGGCGGCGTCTCGTCGCCGAGGCCGTCGCGCTCGTTGACGACGGTCCATAGCACGCCGGTCTGCGGCTCCCAGGCTAGGCCGACAGGATTGCGCAGGCCGCCTGCGAAGATGCGGCTCGAACCATCAGCGAGATCGAGTTCGTAAACCGCGGCGCGGCCTTCCTCGACGGCCATGCCGTTCTCGGCAATGTTGGTGAGGGAGCCGACGCCGGCATAGAGCTTTTTGCCATCGGGGCTCGGCAGCAGGCTGCGCGTCCAGTGCCCGCTCGGCTTGAAGGTGATGAGTTTTCGCCCCGCCGACGTAATTTGATCCGCGCCCGCGGCATAGGGGAAGGCCACCACCCCGTCGGTGTTGCCGACATAGAAGGTGTCGCCGACCAGCGCCATGCCGAACGGCTGGCTCAAGCCTTCCATGAACGGCTGCTGCACCTCGGCCACGCCATCGCCGTCGCGATCGCGCAGCAGCGTGATGCGGTTGGCGCTGACGCCGAGCGCTGATGCGCGTTTCATCGTCGCCTGCATCGCGTAGTGAAACATGCTGCGGACCGGCCCCGGGATCTGATTGGATTCGGCAACCAGCACGTCGCCGTTGGGCAGCACGTTGATCCAGCGCGGATGCTTGAGACCGGTCGCGAACGCGTTGACCTTGAGCCCCGGCGCGACGGTGGGTTTTTGCCCGTCGCTCCATCCGCGCGCCGACGGCATCTTCAGCGTCGGTATCGCGCCTTGCGGCTTCGCTTCCGGCACGACCGGCGTGCTGCCCCAGGCCGGCGCATGCGCGCCCGCGCCTTGCAGTTTTCGCCATTGCAGCGCGACGCCACCGATGACCGCGACGACGCGCGCAAACAGGCCGGAAAAATCCATGGAAAACCCCTTTGAAAGAACGCGGGCACAGTATCGGGGGAGCGTGAGGGCGCAAGTCCCGCATGCGCGCGGCTGCATTGAACCAGCGAATTTCGGAATCGGGAGACTAGCCGCGGTGATCGGACGAGGCGGAATCTTCGGTGTCGTCGCCTGCTCCGAAGCCGCCGCCACCCATGCCTCCACCCATTCCCATGCCGCCTCCGCCTTTTTGACCGCCTTCCTTGCCGTGCTCGCCTCTGCCGCGCCCGGAGGAATTCGACGGGCGTGTCGGACCCTGCATCGGAATCGCAAGGCCGGCCGGGATCGGATCGAGATCGAGCGCGACGCGGATGAAATCGCGAAGCGAGACCACGAGCTCATGGGTGTGGACGGGGCGTCCGGCCACCAGTTCGCGCGCGGCGCGTTCGGCCAGACGGACATGCTGTTCGGTCCCAAGCAGGATGATGTCCGACAGCGCCGCCTCGACCGCGTCGCGGATGCGCCGCGCGCGGTCAGATCGCCCGATCCCCTCGGCGGCCGGATCAGCAGCCTCCGTGACCTCGCCCTCGGTGGCGGTGCCGCCACGCCGCTGCAGATCGCGCAGATGCCGAGGATCGACCGTCAGATCGCCGGTGAACGATCCACCCAGCACTTTGTAGGCCGCGATCAGCGTGCGCAAGCGCTCGTTGATCTGGCGGTTCATGCGTTCGCGCCGCTGCTGGATGGTGACCATCACAAGCAGGCGGATGCCGACGCCGATCAGGGTGATCAGCGCCAGGCCGATCAATGTCGCAAGCACGCTGTGCCAGGAACTGAAATCGATATTTCGCAGGACCGCCTCCGCCGCTGGAATTCTTAGCCTTGGCCGGAGATATGGTAGCGGAGGGAAGGGCGCGTTGGAACCGGCGTGGTCCGCGATGCGCCCGGATGCCGCGCGCTCATCTGCGCAGTTCGCCTTGATTTGAATGGTCTCCAGGCCACCGGCTGTCTATGGTCGGTTCATGTCGCGATTCATGTGTCTATCGATTGCTGTCGTCCTGTCGCTGGTGTCCGCCGTCGCGGTGGCGGCGCCGCTTCATAAAAAGCACGCGCGTCACCATAGCTACGGCTTTCTGCCGGGCTATCAACAGCCGCTGAACAACGCCGCGCCGCTGTTCAAGCAGGAAGCCTCGGTGCTGCGCAACGCGCGCCGCGACCGGCGCCATTGGTACATCGGCCCGACCCCGCGTTATTACCGCTATGACGGCAACCAGTATTATTTCGGCCAGCCCGGCTTTTATCGCGGCCGCTACAACGGCGGCAGCGTCGGCCCGTGCTGGACGCAAACGCCGATCGGCCCGGTCTGGAATTGCGGGTGAGGTGTCAGGCCCGGATGGGTTTGAATTTGGCGGGATATTCGGGACTTCCAAGGGCGGGGCGGTCTGACCAGCCGTGCGTTTAAATAGGCCGCTACGGGCTTGCTAATTGCTGTCGTCGGCTGCAAGGCGCAGGAACTGCCGCTTCATCGCGTTGACCTTGGAGATGTAGGCTGCGACGAGATGATCGCCGCACCGTTCGCCCGATCTCATCTGAAAATGGCGGCGCGCGTAAGCAGTGGCAGGACCTCCGCCGCAGAGATGGATAAAGGCGGCGAGATCCTGCTTCTGTTGCGAGGTAGCTGCCACCTCGCCTGCTCGGGCGAGGACGGCGGCGACATTGCGGTCCAGATATATGGATGCCAACTCGACAGCATGACTCGGAAGCGTGCGAATATAGGAGCTAAAGCCGCATCCTGTATCTGTGACCACGTTTGCCCGGATACAGAACCGCGCAATCTCGGCGTAAGCCGGATCGGTCATCTGGAAAAGTCCGACAGCGCTGGAGGCAGGCTGATAGATCGCGAACGGATTGAAGCTGAACCGCCAGCGCCAATAAGTGCGGTCCACCGGATTGCCCGAACTCTCGACCTGCGCCAGCGCAGCCAATAGCTCGGGCGTGATTGTGCCAGTGGAATAGGTGCG
>JBEPUM010000353.1:0-3280 GCA_041691515.1 Pseudomonadota bacterium
GGTGCAGGCGTCGTGGCTTCGATTATCGAATAATCGAGACACAGGTCCGCAAAAGAGAAAAAGCGCGGGTGCTTGCACCTGCGCTTTTGTTTTGGCGGATGTGAGGATCAGGCCGCGCGGACGTCGCGCAGGAATGCGTCGACCTGCGCGCGCAGCGTTGTGCCGTTCTTCGATAATTCGGCCGCTGACTCCACGACGAGCGAGGCCGCCGTTCCGGTTTGGTGCGCGGCTTCGTTGACGCCGGAGATGTGCTGCGACACCTGACCGGTGCCACGCGCGGATTCCGCGACGTTGTGGGCGATTTCGCGCGTAGCCGCGCCTTGTTGCTCAACGGCAGAGGCGATCGCGCTGGCAATCTCGTTGACCTTGGTGATGGTCCCATTGATGCCTTGAATGGCGGTGACCGAGGCCTGGGTCGCGGTCTGGATCGCACCGACCTGAGCCGAGATTTCTTCCGTTGCCTTGGAGGTCTGGCTCGCCAGCGCCTTCACTTCCGAGGCGACAACTGCGAAACCGCGGCCCGCGTCTCCGGCACGGGCGGCCTCGATGGTGGCGTTCAGCGCCAACAGATTGGTCTGCTCAGCGATTTCGCTGATGAGCTTGATGACGTCGCCGATCTTCTGAGCCGCGCTCGCCAGTCCTTGAACCTGGACGTTGGTGTCGTTGGCCTGCGAAGCAGCGGTCCCTGCGACGCGTGCCGATTCGTTGACTTGTTGCGCGATCTCGTTGATCGACGCATTCAGTTCTTCAACCGCCGCGGCAACGGCCTCGGCGTTCTGCGAGGCCTCTTCGGAGGCGGCTGCGACCGTTGTGGTCTGGCGGATCGCCTCTTCGGCGGTTGCCGACATCGACTCGGCAGTAGTCCGCAATCCCGTGGCGGCGCTGCCGACCGCATCGACGATGGTGCCGACCCCGCTCTCGAAGCTGGAGGCGAGGGCGTGCAGTGTCGCACGGCGCTCACCTTCAGTCGTTGTGCGCTGTTGTTCCTGCGCTGCGCGCAGACGATCGGTCTCGATCAGGCTTTCCTTGAAGACATCGACCGCGCGGGCCATCGATCCGATTTCATCGGTGCGCTTGGCGCCGGGAACGTCGATGTCGTGACGGCCCGTGGTCATCTGCCGCATTGCGCCTTCCAGCGCCAGGATCGGCTTTGCCATCCCGCGTCCGAGCCACGCAGCGATCAGGGCCGCGATCAGGACTGCGGCGAAAGCGCCCCCGGCAAGCCATGCGGCTGAGTTGCGCGCGTATTGCTGGTAGATGCTGGCGTCACGCACGATTTCGATGACGGCGATCGGGTCGCCCGAAAAACTTCTGATCGGGCCGAATGTCGCGGCGACCGGCCTACCGGCTCGCTCGCCCGTTTCAATGACAGTGGCGCCACTCATGACGCGCTGCATGATGTCCTTCGACGGTTGGACCTCGGCTGCTGCGGTCGAGGCAAGGGTCTTCACCGCGCCGTCGCTGATTTGATGAATCGCGACGTCTACCCCGAAGCGGGATTTCATGATCTTGACGAACGTGGCGCCGAACGGCTGGCCGATATCCACGGTGGCCAGCATCTTATCGCCGTCCATCAGGGGAGCGACGCCGAAGATGTTCAGGATATCGTGGCCCGCTTCGATCCCGCTGAACGGCTTGTGGGTTTCCATCGATTTCACGATCATCTTGCGCCGCTTGGAGACATCGTCCCCGAATACCTTCTGGTTATGGACGCGCGCGAATGTCGTGGCCGGAGGCACCTGTATGGTGATCAGCTCGATGCCGAGCGGCTTGAGATGAGCCAGTGCGTCGTTAAGGAGACCGAGCGTCGCGTCCCGGTTGCCGGATTTCACCACGGCCCTGACCTCGGGCATATGCGCGAGCGTTTCGGCAACCGCCAGCACGCTGCGGGCGTCGCTATCCATGGCCGCTGTCATGTTGGCATAATCATCGTGCAGTTCGCGATCCAGCGCGAGGTTAATGGTCGTTTGCTGCCGCCAGAGACCAAAAGCTGCCAGTGCCGCGCAGGACGCCGCTGCGACGAGTGAAATCGCCACCATGATCCGTATCGAGATTGACTTGAATTTGAGCATGGCTTCGCGCTGTCCTGGCTGGAATAAATGGGTCCGGCCACGATTAGGTCACGAGCGTCAATATCTGATTAACCACGCCCTTGGCCGGTCCCGCCGATGGAACTGGCAAAGGACTGTTCGCCGGATACGGGCACGGTTGCCCTTGAAAATCCGGGCGCATTAGGGCATCTGACGGTCACGGACGACGCTAGGGGCTTAGCTCAGCTGGTTAGAGCGACGGTCTCCAAAACCGTAGGTCGAGAGTTCGAATCCCTCAGCCCCTGCCAGTCCGTCTGATCGGCTCAATCTTGGGTTGCGATCCAGCGCTGCCTTGACCTTTCCAGCCGTCGGCAGTAGATAGCGGCACCTGCTGTCGGCCCGCTTTGACGGATATCCGACGCGGCCTTGAATTTCCCGGACAATCGAGCCCGCTTGGCGGCTCTGCTCTCAAACAGAGGGTTGGGCGCGCGAGAGGGCTGTCCGGATTTCTGAAACCTGACCGACACAAGACGGACGCGGATTATCAACGATGGCTTTCAGCCCGTTCAAATTCCTGCAGGAAGTGCGCACGGAGACCGCGAAGGTCACCTGGCCGTCCCGCCGCGAGACCATGATCACGACGATCATGGTGTTCGTGATGGTGGCGCTGGCGTCGATCTTCTTCTTTTTCGCGGATCAGATCATCCGCGTTTTCATCACGTTTTTGCTCGGCTTTCATTAATGACACGCGCACGGAACTGAACTCATGAGCATGCGCTGGTATATCGTCCACGCCTATTCGAACTTCGAAAAGAAGGTCTCGGAATCGATTCGCGAGCAGGCCAAGCAGCGAGGGCTCGAAGACCTGTTCGAGCAGGTCTTGGTCCCCACCGAAAAAGTCACGGAAGTCCGGCGCGGCCGCAAAGTCGATGCCGAGCGCAAGTTTTTCCCGGGTTATGTCCTGGTGAAGATGAACCTCACCGACGAGGCGTTCCATCTCATCAAGAACACCCCGAAGGTCACGGGCTTCCTCGGCGCAGAGAACAAGCCGATGCCGATTTCCGAGGCTGAGGCCATGCGTATTCTGCACCAGGTGCAGGAAGGCGTGGAGCGGCCGAAGGCATCGGTATCGTTCGAGATCGGCGAGAACGTGCGCGTGGCCGATGGCCCGTTCGCTTCGTTCTCTGGCGTGGTGGAAGAAATCGACGAGGCGCGCTCGCGCGTGAAGGTCGCGGTGTCGATCTTCGGCC
>JBEPUM010000354.1:0-3278 GCA_041691515.1 Pseudomonadota bacterium
ACCTTCACGTTCCGAGATTTCAGCGAAGCTTTCGGGTTCATGGCGCGTGTCGCGCTGGTCGCTGAAAAGAGCGATCACCACCCGGAATGGCGTAATGTTTACAAGACGGTAGAGGTCGTACTCACGACCCATGATGCTGGCGGCGTCACCGCGAACGACATCAAGCTCGCGGAGGCGATGAACGCAATCGCAAAGCAACTCGGTGTGACCTGAGGAGGTGGTACGCGCGATCTTGCGATCGCCATCCAGCCTTCCCAACTGAGACGGAAGGATATGCGCGGGCTGCGGCAATACGCCGCCTGATGCGCCTTAGGGAACCCGACGAATGGCATCCGAACACAGCGTGGGATTCGAGCCGGCCGACCGGTTGGCAAAGGACCGCGATAGCGTGCGCCGACGATTCTGGAGCAAGCTGAAGCGGGTCGCCGCCACGTTGCCGTTCGCCGAAGATCTGCTCGCCGCCTACTACTGCGCGTTTGACAAGCAGACGCCGCGCCATGTGCAGGCGGCGCTGCTCGGCGCCATCGCCTATTTTATTCTGCCGTTCGATTTTATTCCGGACATGCTGCCGGTGCTCGGCTTCACGGACGATGCCGCGGTGCTTGCGACCGCGATTAGGATGGTGGCGAGCCACGTCACATCAGAACATCGCGAGGCCGCGCGCGCGACGCTGAAGCGCGGGATTGATTCAGCGACGGGCTGAAATCGCCGATTACGGATGCAGGATCACCTTGCCCATGGCCTGACGTCCCGCGAGTACTTTGAGCGCATCCGCGGTCTGCGCGAGCGGGAAGGTGCGATCGACATGCGATGAGATCTTGCCTTCCGCCGTCCACTTCGCGAGCTTTTCCAGATTGGCGCGATTCTTTTCGGGATTGATCCGCGTCCATGCGCCCCAGAATACGCCGCGGATATCGCAGCCCTTCAGCAGCGCAAGGTTGAGCGGCATCTTCGGAATGTCGCCGGCCGCAAAACCGATCACGAGGAAGCGGCCTTCCCACGCAATCGCGCGCAGCGCCGCCTCGGAATAACTGCCGCCGACCGGATCGTAGATGATGTCAACGCCCTTGCCGCCGGTCAGTTTCTTCAGACCCTCCTTGAGGTCCTCCTTGCTGTAATTCAGCGTGAGTTCGGCGCCATGCTTCTTCGCGAAAGCCAGCTTCTCGTCCGATGATGCGCAGGCGATGACCTTGAGGCCCATGAGTTTGCCGATTTCGCACGCCGCGAGTCCGGTGCCGCCGGCGGCGCCGAGCACCGCGAGCGTCTCTCCGGGTTTCGGCGAAGCGCGATCCTCCAGCGCATGCAACGTGGTGCCGTAGATGATGATAATGCCGGCGGCGCGATCGAAACTGAGATTGTCGGGGATCTTGATGATCGAGGATGCCGGCAGCGCGATCTTCTCTCGCGCGCCGTTATGGCCGCACGACGCCATCACGCGATCGCCGACCTTAAGATCGGTGACACCGGCGCCGACGCTTTCGATCACGCCCGCGACTTCCGCGGCGGGCGAGAATGGAAACGGCGGCTTGATCTGGTACTTGCCCTGGATCATCAGGATGTCGAAGAAGTTCAACGCCGCCGCCTTGATGGCGATGACGGCCTCACCCGGTGCCGCGACCGGATCGGGCACGTCGGCCAGAACGAGGTCGTCGGGGCCGCAATATTGCGAGCAGAGAATGGCTTTCATGGCAGGGCACCTGAGCTGGAAACATTGTCGAAAAGCTTCATGCCGGATTTAAAGCCGGGCTACAATCCGATTCGAACCGGCGCGGCCCACCGGCGGTTAAAGGTTTAAAACGATGTTTGAAAAGACCCTGCTCGCCGGAAAGCGGATCCTGGTCACGGGCGGCGGTTCCGGGCTCGGTGCCGCGATGGGACGCCGTTTCCTCGAGCTCGGCGCGGACCTCACTATTTGCGGCCGTAGGCACGAATTGCTTGAGCAAACGGCGGCGGCGTTTCGCGGCGATCCCGGTGGCAAGGTCAGCACAGCCGCTTGCGATATCCGCGATCCGGCTGCGGTTGACGCGATGATGGACGCGATCTGGCGCGACGGTCCGCTCGACGTTCTCATCAACAATGCCGCCGCGACCTTCATCGCGCAGACCGAACATCTGTCGTCGCGCGCTGCCGATGCGATCCTCGCGCCGACGCTGCACGGCACGATGTACTGCACGTTCGCCGTCGGCAAACGCTGGATCGAAGCTCGTCATCGCGGCGTGGTGCTTAGCATTCTGTCGACGTCAACTATCACCGGTCGCGCCTTCACCGTGCCGTCGGCGATGGCGAAGTCGGCGGTGCTTGCGATGACGAAAAGTCTCGCGGTGGAATGGGGTCCGAAAGGCGTGCGCACCGTTGCAATCGCGCCGGGTGCATTTCCCACGACAGGCGCATCGGGACAACTCCGGCCTCAGGGCCGCGACGAGAATGCGGCGCGCAACCCGCTCGGCCGCGTCGGCGAGCACGCGGAGTTGGCCAATCTCGCAAGTTTCCTGATCTCGGATGAGGCCGGCTATATCAACGGTGAAATGGTGGTGCAGGACGGGGGCTCGCATCTGCGCAGTTCGGGCGCGGAAGATCTGCTGCACTGGACCGATTCGCAGTGGGACAAATTACGTGCGTCGCGTCAAAAGGATCGCGGCTGATTGCGATACGCGCTGACGCTGCGAAGGTTCTGGGCGTGTGTTGCTAAAGTTCATGGTACGTGAGCTTGCGAATCGCATTGCTTGCAGCAAGGATGCGGCTGCCTTCCCAAAATGGATTTTTCCGGTTATTCCCGTTGTTGCGTGACCGACGCATGTCAAGCCATCTTCCAGTCACAATGATGAGGGACGAGATTTGATGATGTCCATGCGGCAATTGCTGACAGTTTTGCTTGGGAGTGCGCTGGTGTGTGGGACCTTCGGTCTCACGCCTGCATTCAGTGCGCCGAAAGCGGCCAAAGGTGCGCCGGCAAAGCCGGAAGCGAAGCCTGCCGCTGCGGGAAGTGCCGAGCCGACGCTGCTCGGACAATTCGGCACATGGGGTGCCTATACCGCGTCGCCGAACGGCAAGAAGGTTTGCTTCGCGCTCGCCAAACCCTCTTCATCGAAAACCAATCCGCCAAACCGTCCGCGCGATCCGGCCTATGCGTTCGTGTCAACCCGGCCGGCGGAAAAAGTGGCGAACGAAGTCTCGATCATGATCGGCTATGGGCTTAAGCCCGGTTCGGAAGCCACGCTCGAAGTCGGCGGCGCGAGCTACGAGATGTACACCCAGGGCGACGGCATCTGGATCAAGAA
>JBEPUM010000355.1:0-3257 GCA_041691515.1 Pseudomonadota bacterium
GCGAACGCGCGCAGGATCCGCTTCGCATGCAGCGATTTGCGGGCGAGGTAGAGATCGAGGCCGAACGCCACGATGCCCATTGCGGCCGCCAGTTGCGCGGTGCCCGGCACCTGACCGGCCGACAGCGTCGCATAGGTCAGGGCGCCATAGGTGACGAACTCGCCCTGCGGGATAAGGATCACCCGCGTCACGGCGAACACCAGCACCAGCGCCAGGCCGAGCAGGGCGTAGATCGCGCCATTGGTAATGCCGTCCTGCACCAGGAACAGCAGAATCGTCGTATTCAAGGCCGAAAGCCCCCCTCAGCGCCGGTGTGTAAGTCCCGGCTATTTCTATGCCGCGGTTGAATCCGCTGGATATATTTGATATATCGTATAACAATTATCAAATATAACCGCAAGGCCCGCAACGATACCGGGCGTGGCTTTTTCAATCTATCGGGATTGCGAGCAGCAGGCGATGACCGTTTCCAAGACTCCCGCGTTGGATCTGACCAAGACGGTGCGCGGTTCGGCGCCTGGCGATGCCGGCGAGGGTGACGCGCTCAAACTCGGCGAATTGTCGGAGCTGCTCGGCTACTCGCTGAAGCGGGCCCAATTGAAGGTGTTCGACGATTTCATTCACTGCGTCGCGCCGCTGCAGCTGACGCCCGCGCAATTCTCGGTGCTGCTGCTGCTGGAACGGAATCCGGGCCGCAACCAGACCGAGATCGCCAGCACGCTAGGCATCTTGCGTCCAAACTTCGTATCGATGCTCGACGGCCTCGAAAGCCGCGAGTTGTGTGTGCGGATGCGCTCCACCAACGATCGCCGGTCGCATGTCCTGATGCTGACCGACAAGGGGCGCGCAATTCTGGCGCGCGCCAAGAAACTGGTCGCGACCAAACACGAGACGCGGCTTAACGAATTGCTGGGCCCCGAGAAGCGCGAGGCGCTGCTCGGTATGCTCGCCAGGATCGCGCGCGACTTCTGACGCCAGGCTCCTCGCTGGATTAGACGCGGTCCACGAGAATGACCCTGACGTCGTTGACGTTGGTCAGGGTTGGGCCGGTCACCAACAGATCGCCAGTCGCGGCAAAGAAGGCAGTCGCATCGTTGTTAGCGAGATAGACGGCGGGATCGAGATTTTGCGCGCGCATCGCCGCGAAGGTTCGGGCGTCGATGATGACGCCGGCGGGATCGGTCGCGCTGCCCGCGCCGCCATCGGCGCCGTCGGTATCGGCGGCCAGCGCGGAGACGCCGGGCATGTCCTTGAGCAGCGATGCGAGCGAGAGCGCGTATTCCTGATTGGGCCCGCCGCGCCCATTGCCGCGCACGGTCACGGTGAGTTCGCCGCCCGACAGGATTGCGAGCTTTCGCCCGGCTGCGCGCGCTTCCAATGCAAGCTTTGCGTGGCCGGCGGCGACGTCGCGGGCCTCGCCTTCGAGGTCGGCGCCGAGATCGAGCACGTCGTAGCCGGCGTTGCGCGCAATCTTCACGGCGGCGTCGAGCGACGCCTGCGGACGAGCAATGATTTCGAACCGCGCGCGCGCGAAGGCCGCATCGCCCGGCTTGCAGCTTTCGTTGGCAGGATCGTTCAGGGCGCGCGCAACGGCGTCGTCGAGTTTGAGATTGTACCTCGCGACCAGCGCGCGTGTGTCGGCCAGCGTGGTCGGATCGGGGACGGTCGGGCCGGACGCGATCGCCGTGGGTTCGTCGCGCGGCACATCGGAAATCGCCAGCGTCACGATCTCTGCGCGCTGGCCGGCCCGCGCCAGCCGTCCGCCCTTGATGCGCGACAGATGCTTGCGCACTGTGTTGACTTCGCCGATCGGCGCTCCGGAGCGGAGCAGGGCGCGATTGACCTGCTGCTTCTGCGCGAATGAGACGCCATCCGCAGGCGCAATCCAGTTGGCTGAGCCGCCGCCCGACAGCAGGACCAGCAGCAGGTCGTCAGCCGTCGCGGTGCCTGCGAGCGCGAGGCTTTCATCCGCGGCCTTCAGGCCGGCTTCGTCGGGCACGGGATGGCCGGCTTCGATCACCTCGATGCGGCGTGTCGGAACGCCGTGGCCGTGACGTGTTGTGGCAATGCCGATCAGCCGTGCGGGATCAAGGCCCGCACCGTCGAGGTAGTGCCGTTCGGCGGCCGCGGCCATGGCGGCTGCGCCCTTGCCGGCGGCGAGGCAGATCACGCGGCCTTTCGGCGCTCGAGGCAGATGCGCATCGAGAATGCTGTCAGGGTGGGCGGCGGCAACGGCCGCATCGAAAATGGCGCACAGCAACTTGCGGTGATCGGTCATCGGCGAGCTTGTGAGTTTTCTGCGGTAAGCGATTGGGGGACCGGTTATCGGTCAATTCAGCTCATAAGAAAACCCCCGCATCGGTCCATGCGGGGGTTTTCGAACTCGAAGTCCGGGACGTTCGGACAGGCTATCGCAATTAGCCGCTGACGTCACCGCTGATGACGTCGCCGAACAGCACCCAGCGCTCGCCGGTGAATTTCATGAGCTGAAGCTGGCTGATCGGAGCGAAGTCCGTCGGGCTGGTGTTGATCTTGATGCCCGGCAGAAGGTTGGTGGTCTGGTAGTCCTTCAGGCTGGCGGCCTGCTTCATGACGTTTGCGCGCGTCAGGTTATCTCCGCACCGCTTGAGTACCTCCACCATGGTCTGCGAGACGTTGTAGCCGACCATGACGCTGCCATCGAGCCGGTTGCCCTCGGGGAAATGTTTGGTCAGAAAGTCGTCGAAGGCTTTCATGCCGGCGTTGTCCTTCCACTGCGGATCGGACGAATCCATCAGGTAGGCGGCCGAAATGATGTTCTGCGCCTTGTCGAAACCTGCGGGCTTTATAACCGAACCAATGGAAGCCGATACGTTGTTGAGGAAGTGCGTCGGCTTCCAGCCGATCTCCGCGATCTTCTTGATCGCCTGTGCCGCGAACTTCGGCGTGGTGATGTTCACAAACACATCGGCGCCGGAGGACTTCAGCTTGACGATGTGATTGTCGATCGTCGGTTCGGACAGCTCATAGCTTTCCTGCGCGATGATCATGGTCTTGGCCTTGTCGCCGAGACCGTCGAGCAATCCCTTCAGATAATCCTTGCCGTAATCGTCGTTCTGATACAGCACGGCGATCTTCGCATTCGGCATGTTTTTAAGGATGTACTTCGCGTAGATGCGGGTCTCGCTTTGGTAGTTGGGTTGCCAGCCCATGGTCCAGGGAAAGTCCTTCGGATCGTTCCACTTGGTGGCGCCGGTGGCGACGAACAGCTGCGGCAC
>JBEPUM010000356.1:0-3230 GCA_041691515.1 Pseudomonadota bacterium
CGCGCGTCCGGCGCCAGACTCTGCTTCGCTGCGCTGGGAGCACCTCGTCAGGAGATTTTTGCGGCGCGCTGTCTCGACAAGCTTCCCGGCACCGGACTCCTGTGCATCGGCGCGGCGCTGGACTTCATCGCGAATACGCAAAACCGCGCTCCGCGCTTCACCCAAAAGGCCGGTCTTGAATGGGCATGGCGCATGATGCGCGATCCGCGGCGCCTCGGGCCACGCTATGCCCGTTGCATGGCGGTCATTCCCAGATTGGCAATCCGCAGCATTCCGCAAATCCTGAACGCACGCATGAGGAAAACCGCATGATCTCGAGTGTCACACTCGCACAGCGCGCGCGCTACGCGCGGCCTGCCAACGCGCCACGCTACAATATCTGCCTGATTCATCCGTTCGATCCGCGCGGCGAGAAAGTCGGCGGCCTCGAGACTTATATTCGCGATTTTATCACGTTTCATCCCGACGACACCGACCTGCTGTTAATCGGCGTGGATTCCACCGGCGAAATGGAACTCGGCAAGGTGCACCGGCTGACGTTCAGGGGGCGTACGCTGGATTTTCTGCCTATCCTGCACTACTCGGATCAGCACGCGCGCGAAGCAGCGCGCAGCATCCGAACATCGCTTACCGGCCAGTTCTTTGTCGCGCTGATCCGCCACTTCGGAATGATCGCACGGCTGGTTCGGAAGCGGCGCTGTTCAATCGATCTGCGACGGGTCGAGTTCTCGTGGCTGCCGGCTGTCCTGCGCTCGCCCTTCATACAGATGCTGCACGGCGAGGGCGCACCAAAGCTGCAGATGGATTCACTGCTGAGGAAGTATGCTTTCGTCCACAATGCAGGCGAGCGTTTTGCGGTGGCGACAAGCGAGAAATTCCTTTGCGTTAATCCGTTCATCACGGAGCGGCTGCAAAACACCTATCCAAGCCGTCGAGGCAAGATCGACACGCTCTGGACCTGGGTAAATACCGAGATATTCCAGCCGCAGCCCTTCTCCGATCACGCCGGAACCTTCCGCATCGTCTTCGCCGGCCGCCTCGACGAGTTCAAGGATCCCGCCCTGATGTTTACCGCCATTGGCCGGTTACGCGGGCGATTGGGGCGCCCGGTCGAATTTCACTACGTCGGCACCAGCGATCCGCATCGCTTTGCCGAATTCAAGATGATCGAAGACATCACCGTCCGTCATGGATTCAAGGACGCAGTCGGAATGGCGGCCACCCTTGCCCACGCGCATTCTGGTATTCTCACCTCGGAGTTCGAGGGCATGCCGCGTTTCGTTCTCGAAACCCTCGCAGTTGGCCGTCCCGTGGTCGCCACCCATTTGCCGCAACTCGAAGCCGTTATTCATGATGGCGAAAGTGGATTCCTGGTTCCGCGCAGCGTCTCGCGCGAGGATATGGCCGAGCAACTGGTTCAACGGTTTATCGACATCGAAAAGCAGATCGAAGCCGGCGCGATCGATCCCGCCAACGTCGCCAGCAATATCCGGACCTTTACGCCGAATACACAGCTCGCGCGCGTCTTCCGTTATCATCAGGAAATCCAGAACGCGCGCGGCATCGTCAATGCGGTCCCGTCTTATTGAGGCACCCTTGAAGATTTTGATTCTTACGAGTGAATTTTCTCCAGCAATGGGAGGCATCGGAACCTACGCACGCGAGATCGCGCTGGCAGCAATGCGCCTCGGCGCGGAGGTGACGCTGATGGCTCCGGATTACGAACGTGATTCGGAGTCCGACGATCGGGCCCTGCCGTTTCAGATTCAGCGTTTTCGCGGCGGCCTTCATTCGATGCGCGACCTGCCATCAAAGATTCGACTCGCGCGAGGACAGGTCACAACGGCTAACTATGACATCGTGCATGCGGCGGATTGGCCTTTTTTTATTCCGCTGGCCTTGTCGCGACGCCGCACAGATGCTCGCCTCATCGTCACCGTTCATGGCACCGAGATCAACGAAACCCAGACACGGCTGAAGCGTCTTGCGATCGACGCGACCGGCGTTTTCGGTTCGCGCACCGAAGTTACCGCCAATAGCCGGTATACGCGTGACCTGTTCCAGAAATGCTTTTCCATCGATCCAAAGCAGATCAAGGCGATCCCGCTCGGCGTGTCCGATTTCTGGTTTGGACCCCGCGCCTCGCGCGATACTACTCGGCGGGCCCATCGGCTTCCAGACGACAAGATTGTCATCGTGAGTGTCGCTCGGCTCACGCGGCGCAAGGGTCATCACATGACCCTCGCAGCACTCGCCCGTTTGCCTCACGATGTACGCAAACGTATCGTCTGGCTGGTGGTCGGACCTCCCGGGGAATCCGATTACGTCGAAGGCATAGGCCGTCTTGCCAAGGAAGCGGATTGTGACGTCCGTATCCTCGGCCCGCTGCCGGATCGCGAAATTCGCGACCTCTACGGTGCAAGCGACTTCTTCTGCCTGACCGGAGTACCCGATGACCCGTCCGGCCGCGTTGAGGGGTTCGGGCTCGTCTACCTCGAGGCTGCGGCATGTGGCCTGCCGAGCATCGCGACCGCAATCGGCGGTGTTTCCGATGCTGTCGTGAATGATGAAACCGGCTTTCTGGTGCCGCCATCGGTCAATGATATCGCGCGTGCGATTGAGCGAATGGTGAGCGCACCGGATATCCGCGCGAGGATGGCGGAGCATGCTCTCGTCCATGCGCGCACTCTGTCATGGGAGCGCTGCGCCGCTGAAACTTATGGTCTGCCGCATCCCACAGGACGCGACGGTGCGGCGACGCAAACGATGAACGATTTCGGTTTTCCGCCGATCGTCAGACGACATGGGTTGGAAAACCGCCAGTTCTACCGCTACCTGATCGCCCTCCTCGCGATCGCCGCACTTTCAGCCACGACGGCACACGCGGAAAGTTGCACCAGAAGTCGCGACTACCTGCTCGAAGGCAACGCCGGTAGTTTGCCAGGGCCGGCAGAGGCGTATCGCAATCTTTTCAAGATTTGCCAGGACACCTTATCCATGCCCAACGTGAAGGATGCCTTTATCTTGCGTGACGGCGGCATCGCCGCGATTCCAAAACAGGACACCATTCCCGCCACCGCGGGGACGCTGTCCCGATTTTGCGCCGCTCACCCTCGCGCAACTCTCCGCTTCCTGGGCCGCAAGGAATTACAGCGGGGCGCCACGATCGGACGTGTCGTGACAGTCTCATCCACCGGATCGACCTCCTGTCCGCAGATCAAGGGCGATGT
>JBEPUM010000357.1:0-3226 GCA_041691515.1 Pseudomonadota bacterium
AGCGCTTGCGCACGTCGAAACCGGTGACATCCTTGCCGTCGACCAGCACGCGGCCCTCGGTCGGTTTATCGAGCCCGGCGAGCAGCCGCATGATCGAGGTTTTCCCCGACAGCGTTGGCCCAAGCAGCACACTGAGCGCGCCGCGCTCCAAATTCAGTGACACGTTGCGAATCGTTGCAACACCCTCAACCACGCGCGTCACATGGTCGAGGGCGACGGTCATAAGCGCGCTCCCGCTTCCCTCGGCGGGCGTCCGGTCTGTGCCCGGTCCGCGGTAAGCCACTCGTCGAGCGCCGCGATCTCCGCCGCCGACATTCGCAAGCCCAGTTTGGATCGCCGCCAGACGATGTCCTCGGCGGTAGAGGCCCATTCGTAGGAAATCAGGTAGCGAACCTCGCTCTCTGTCAGCGTGCCGCCGAATCCGCGGCCCAGGTCGCCCATGGATTTTGCCGGGCCCAGCACATTGACGGCGCGGGTGCCATAGGCATGCGCCAGCCGGTTCGCATGCGCCGGCGTCAGGAAGGGATAGTCGCGCAGCAGTTCCGCCGCCAGCGCCGCGACCGCCGACACATCCATGTCGCCGCCCGGCAGCGACGCCTTGGCAGTCCAGCCCTCGCGCGCTTTGGTGCCCTTCAGATAAGGCGACAGCTTCTCGAGCGCTTCTTCGGCGAGCCGCCGATAGGTCGTGATCTTGCCGCCATAGACCGAGAGCAGCGGCGCGCCTCCGGGTGCATCCAGTTCGAACGCATATTCGCGGGTAGCAGCCTTGGCTTCGCTGGCGCCGTCGTCGTAAAGCGGGCGCACGCCGGCATAGGTCCAGACTACGTCCTCAGGCTTCACCGGCTTTGCGAGATACTCGCTGACCGAGGCACAGAGATAGGCGATCTCCTCGTCCGTCGCCTTCACCTTGGCCGGATCGCCGTCGTAGTCGCGGTCCGTGGTACCGATCAGGGTGAAATCGTCCTGATACGGAATCGCGAAGACGATGCGGCCATCACCGTTCTGAAAGATGTAAGCGCGATCGTGGTCGTAGAGTTTCTTGACGACGATATGCGAACCCTGCACCAGCCGCACCTTGGCCTTGGTGTTGATACCGGCGCCAAGCGTCAGAACGTTCTCGACCCACGGGCCGGCCGCATTGACCAGCATGCGCGCCATGATGGTGCTGCGTTCGCCGGTCAGCGTGTCCTCGACCGTGATGTGCCAGAGGCCGTCGGCTTGCCGCGTCTCGACTGCACGGGTCCGAGTGCGGATATCCGCTCCGCGGTTCGCCGCATCGCGCGCCGACAGAACGACGAGGCGCGCATCGTCGACGAAGCAATCGGAATACTCGAAGCCCTTGTGGTAGCGGCCCGGGATCAGCGGCTTGCCGACCTCATCGTGCGCGAGGTCTACCGAGCGCGTCGATGGCAGCAATTTGCGGCCGCCGATGTGATCGTAAAGAAAGAGACCGAGCCGCAGCAGCCATGCCGGCCTCAGGCCCGCGTGATGCGGCAGAACGAAGCGCAGCGGACGAATGATATGCGGCGCGATCTGCCACAGGATTTCACGCTCGATCAGCGCCTCGCGGACCAGCCGGAATTCGTAATATTCGAGATAGCGCAAGCCCCCGTGCACGAGCTTGGTCGACCACGACGAAGTGCCGCTCGCCAGATCGTTCATTTCGCAAAGGAAAACCGAATTGCCCCGCCCGGCCGCGTCCCGCGCGATGCCGCAACCATTGACGCCGCCACCGATGATAGCGAGGTCGAAAACCTGACCCACAGACGCTTCCCCTTATACTTTTGTCGCAAAAAGTACTGGTATTTCAGTACCTTGCGGACCCGCCGGTGTTCGATTACAGCGGTTTACTTGCGAATTCCGATTAAATCACAATCGAAAGTGAAAGCAATCGCAATCGCGGGGTCTATGCGTGAAATCGTTCAGATTGGATCAGGACCTGAGGTCGCGCGGGCTGGATCGCCGGAGCCGACCGGTGACGGGAATGCTTCAGGTCAGGGCATCGCTCCGGAGCGTCCATTGCTCGATCCGATGTCGGCGTCAGCATCATCGAGATCGCCGGACGCGCCGGGCATCGCTGCGATGACCTCAATTCCCTTTGCCTGGCAGATGTTCTGAAGACCGGCGGGCAGCGGCGCGTCGGTGACGAAGGTCTGGATCTGGCTGATATGGGCGATGCGCACCGGCGCGCTGCGGCGAAGTTTCGTGCTGTCGGCCACCAGCATCACACTGCGGGCATTGGCGATGATCGCCTGCGACACCTGCACCTCGCGATAGTCGAAATCCAGCAGCGCGCCCTCTTCATCGATCGCGGACGCACCGATGATGGCATAGTCCACCTTGAACTGGCCGATCAGGCTGATCGCGCTCGAACCGATCACCGCGCCGTCGGAGCGGCGAACGTTGCCGCCCGCGACGATCACCTCGACGCGCGGATGACGATAGAGTTGCATCGCCACGTTGAGGTTGTTGGTGATGACGAGCAGATCTTCATGCGACGTCAGCGCCGCCGCGACCTCCTCCGTCGTGGTTCCGATGTTGATGAACAACGAGCAGCCGTTTGGAATCTGCGCCGCCGCCGCCACACCGATCGCCTTTTTCTCGTCGGCGGCCACGAAGCGGCGGGCCTCGTAGGCCAGATTTTCCACGCCGGACGCTATGATGGCGCCGCCGTGGATACGCGTCAGCGAGCGCTGGTCACAGAGGTCGTTAAGGTCCTTGCGGATGGTCTGGGCCGACACCTCGAACCGGCGGGCAAGGTCGTCCACCATGACCCGGCCGAATGCGCGGGCGAGATTCAGGATATCGGATTGACGCTGCGTTAGACCGGTCACTTCTGCACCTTGCGGCTTCTGGTAAAGCCCATGGTGCTGATGTTCGCTAGCCGGGTCAACGCACGATTCCTTGGCTTTTTGGGTCAAAAACGCTCAAAAGCCGATCGTGGTAAAGCCGTCAGAGCGCCGGTTGCGGCCTGCGTTGCGCGAGGCATTGCATCGCGGCGCGCTCGGCGTCGCGGGCGCTCCGAAACAGCTTGCCATCCAGAGGCGTGAAGCGGCGGTTCGCTGAAAAGAACCTGTAACCGGCGCGGTCGCGCACGACGATCCCTGCGGATTCCGAACCGACTTCGATAATGTAGGTATTTGACATGTCCAGCTCGCATTTTCAGGCCGGGAGGCCGCGCCGATAACGGGCGGCGGCGAAAGATGTTCCGGGCCATTTGGTCGCA
>JBEPUM010000358.1:0-3192 GCA_041691515.1 Pseudomonadota bacterium
GCACATTTCAGGGAGAATTGACGATGGCTATTAAAGTTGGCGACCGCCTGCCCGACGCGAAATTCCGCGTCATGACGGCCGACGGCCTTCAGGTGAAAAACACCGACGACGTCTTCAAGGGCAAGAAGGTGGCACTGTTCGCGGTGCCCGGCGCCTATACCGGCACCTGCCACAAGATGCATCTGCCGAGCATCTTCCTCAACGCCTATGCCATCAAGGACAAGGGCGTGAACGAGATCGCGATCGTTTCCGTCAACGATGCGTTCGTGATGAATGCCTGGAAGCGCGACACCGACCAGCGCGACGAAGCGACCTTCCTCGCCGACGGCAACGCGGAATTCACCAAAGCGATCGGCATGGAGCTGGACGCCTCCGGCAACGGCCTCGGCACCCGCTCGCATCGTTACTCGATGCTGGTGGAAGATGGCGTGGTGAAGAAGCTCAACCTCGAGCCGGCGCCCGGCAAGGTCGAGGTCTCCGGCGGAGACACGCTGTTGGGTCAGCTGTAATCGGATAGAGCTGTTTCGCCGTCATCCTCGATGCGCGATTGCGCATCTGGAGGTGTGAGCCATCTTGGCGAACCTCGAAGGATGGCGGCGCTTCAATAAATATCCTTCGAGGCTCGGCGCTTGCGCCTCGCTCCTCAGGATGACGGCGCGCTATTTACGACCTGCCGATTACTTCAATTTCGCCATCGCGACGCCTTCGCGCGCCAGCTGATCGGCGCGCTCGTTCTCGTCGTGGCCGGCATGCCCTTTGATCCAGTGCCAGCGCACCTGGTGCGGCTTCAGCGCCTCGTCGAGCCGCTGCCAAAGGTCCGCATTCTTCACCGGCTTCTTGTCGGCGGTGCGCCAGCCGTTACGCTTCCAGTTGTGAATCCAGCTCGTGATGCCCTGCCGCACGTATTGGCTGTCGGTGGTGAGATCGACCGAGGCTGACTTCTTCAAGGCTTCCAGCGCGGAGATCGCCGCCAGCAATTCCATCCGGTTGTTGGTGGTGTGCGGCTCGCCACCCTTCAGCTCTTTCTCCACTTCGCCGAAACGGAGGATCGCGCCCCAGCCGCCCGGCCCCGGATTACCCGAGCACGCGCCGTCGGTGAAAATCGTGACATGCGGCAGCGACAGGTTCACGCCACGAGCCCCGATGCCGCGACACCATAATCGCGCATGCTGTCAACGCTCTGCTGAAACCGCAGCTTGCGGACGTACTCCAGCGGATCCTTCGGCCTCACCAGCGCACCCGGCGGAACGTTGAGAACGTCGACCAGCCGTGTCAGCAGAAACCGCAATGCGGCGCCGCGCGCCAGCAGCGGCAGCGCATTCTGCTCGGCCTCGGACAACGGACGGGTTCGGCCATAGGCGCCAAGAAACGCCCGCGCCTTGGTGACATTGAAGGAATGATCCGGCTCAAAACACCAGGCGTTGAGGCAGATCGCGACGTCATAGGCGATGATATCGTTGCAGGCGAACGGAAAATCGATCAGCCCCGACACCTTGTCGCCCAGGAAAAAGACGTTGTCGGGAAACAGGTCGGCGTGAATGACGCTGACGGGCAAATCCGTCGGCCAGCGCGACGCCAGATGATCGAGTTCGCGCGTAATAAAGTCGCGCAAGCCGGCCTGCACGCTGTCGGCGCGCGGCGCGGCCGCGTCGAACAACGATCGCCAGCCCGCGACCGACAACGGATTGTGCCGGATCAGCGGAAAATCACGCCCTGCGAGATGCATCCGCGCCAGCGCATCGCCGACACCAGCGCAATGCACCGCGGTGGGGCGGCGTGGCCACATTCCTTCGAGGAAATTGATGATGGCCGCGGGCCGGCCGGCGAGCTGGCTGTAGACTTCGCCGCGCCGGTTCTTCTCGGGCTGCGGACAATGCACGCCTCGCGCGGCGAGATGCGCCATCAGCGTCAGGAAATACGGCAGATCGTCCGCTGCGACACGCTTTTCATAAAGCGTGAGGATGTAAGCTCCCTTGGAGGTGTGCAGCAGGTAGTTGGAGTTCTCGACGCCTTCGGCGATGCCCTTGTAGGAGCGCAGTTCGCCGATGTCGTAACCTTTCAGGAAGTCCGCGAGGTCTTCGGCGGCGACGTCGGTATAGACCGCCATTTTGGTTACGCCGCGTCGGGCCGCAGTGAACGCGGAAGCGGGAAGAATTCGTTTTCTTCCGCCGCCGAGACCGTCTCCACATCGAGATCGTAACGCGCAGCGAACGCGCCCATGATCTCTTCGACAATCACTTCCGGCGCCGAGGCGCCCGCGGTGATGCCGAGGCTCCTGATGCCTTCGAACAGGCTCCAGTCGAGATCGCCGGCGCGCTGCGCCAGCACGGCGATACGGCAGCCCTCACGTTCGGCCACCTCGCGCAAGCGCTGCGAGTTCGACGAGTTCGGCGCGCCCACCACGATCAGCGCATCGACCACCGGCGCCACCTTCTTCACCGCAAGCTGGCGGTTGGTGGTGGCGTAGCAGATGTCTTCCTTGTGCGGGCCGTTGATGTTCGGGAATCGCTGCTTCAGCATCGCAACGATCTCGGCGGTGTCGTCGATCGACAGCGTCGTCTGCGTCACGAAAGCGAGGTTGTCGGGATTCTTCGGCGTGAAGGTGGCCGCGTCATGCGCGGTCTCGATCAGCGTCACCGCGCCCGGCGGCAGCTGACCGAGCGTGCCCACCACTTCCGGATGGTGCGAATGCCCGATCAGCAGGATTTCACGGCCGCGCTTGAAATGGATCGCCGCCTCGCGGTGAACCTTGGTCACCAGCGGGCACGTCGCATCCAGCGAGAAGAAATTCCGTTGCTTGGCGTCGGCGGGAACCGATTTCGGCACGCCGTGGGCCGAAAACACCACCGGAGCATTGGTATTGTCCGGAATTTCGGCCAGTTCCTCGACGAAAATTGCGCCCTTGGTGCGCAGGCTGTCCACGACATATTTATTATGGACGATTTCGTGACGCACATAGACCGGCGCGCCGTAGAGGGTCAGCGCCCGTTCCACGGTATCGATGGCTCTGACGACCCCGGCGCAGAAGCCGCGGGGGGAACAAAGCACGATTTTGAGGGTCGGTTTGGCGTTCATGGGGCGATCCGGGACCGAATCACCCAACACCGGCGGGGCGGGAACGGCCAATATGCATTAAAGACTTGATGAATAAGCACTTGGGACGGCTTTTGGGCGCTGTCAAGGCCGTTCCAC
>JBEPUM010000359.1:0-3181 GCA_041691515.1 Pseudomonadota bacterium
CCCCACCCGTGCTAGACGGTCTCCAAAATCAAGAACCGGGAGACCGCACATGTCCGACATCCTTCGCATCAAGCGCTTTGCTGCACGCGCCGTCGTCGTGCCGATGAAGATGCCGCTACAAACCAGTTCCGGCGCGGTCGACAAGGCGCCGCTGGTGCTGATCGACTGCGAGACCGATCGGGGCGTGCGCGGCCACAGCTATATCTTCGCGATCACGCCCGTTGCACTGAAGGCGCTGACCGAAATGGTGCGCGCCATGTCGGAGCTGATCGCGGGCGACGAATTGATCCCGCATGAGATCGAACGAAAACTCACGCAAAAATTCGCCCTGCTCGGCCTCGCCGGCCTGCAGCGGCTGGCGCAATCGGGCATCGACATGGCCGTATGGGACGCGCTCGCCCATGCACGCAAGCTGCCCTTGGCGCGCCTGCTCGGCGGCGTACCAAAACCGATCCGCGCCTACAATTCCAAGGGGCTCGGCATCATGCCTTCAGACGCCGCCGCCGACGAGGCCATAAAACTGATCGCGGAAGGTTTTCAAGCCGCAAAGATCCGCCTCGGACGATCAGATGCCAACGACGACCTCAAGACCGTACGCGCCGTGCGCAAGGCCGTCGGCGATAACGTCACGCTGATGTGCGACTTCAACCAGTCGCTCACCGCGGCCGAGGCTATCCGCCGCTGCGCCATGCTCGATGGCGAAGGGCTGCTCTGGATCGAGGAGCCGATCCGGCACGACGACTATGCCGGCTGCGCGGAGATCGCTGCCGCCACGCATACGCCGATCCAGATCGGCGAAAATTTTGACAGCGCGTTTTCGATGCAGACAGCGCTGGCCCATCGCGCCTGCGATTTCGTGATGCCGGACGTGCAGCGGATCGGGGGCGTCACCGGCTGGCTGCGTGCGGCGGCGCTGGCGCACGCCGCCGGATTGGAGATGTCGACGCATCTGTTCTCCGAAGTCAGCGCGCATCTGATGACGGTGACGCCGACCGCGCACTGGCTCGAATATGTCGACTGGGCCGACGCTGTGCTCCGCGAACCGTTGACGATCAAGGACGGCCATGTGCTGCTCGACGAACAGCCGGGCTGCGGCATCGAATGGGACGAGACGGCCGTGGCGAAATATCTGGTGGCGTAACGAATTCCCGGCAGCGGAGCCGCTTCGGTAATTCCACCGGTCGCCAATTCCAACGCGGAATTGTCTCACGGCATTCGCGTTCTTGAAATCGCGGCGATCGCCGTGGCCGGCTGCTATCCTACCCCGCGAGTTCCTCGGTCTCGAAATCCGCCGGCAGGATGACCTCCAGCAATTCGGCGTCCTCGGAATAGTCGTTGATCTTGTGCTTGATCTTCGGCGGCTGGGTCCAGGACGAACCCTGTCGCATCGTCATCTCCTCGCCGCCCAGTTCGGTCTTCACCCAGCCCTTGAGCACGTAGACCATCTGGAATTCGGTGTCGTGAAAGTGCAGCTTCGACACCACCTTGGGGTCGCAGGGCTCTGTAAAGCGCAGCACATGCGCGCGCACCATGCCGTGGGTGGCCTCCACCATGCCGAGATCGCGGTATTGCGCATAGGTGCGCAGACCGGTTTCAAAATCGGCATTGTTGTAATGGCTGACCGCAACCTTCTGCGGCAGACGTTTCGGCGGCACAGCGGCCTTCGGCGCGGACCGGGGTTTTGCGACGCGTGCTTTCGAGGCGCGAGCCGGAGCAGCCTTGCGCCGTGCGGCTGACGCCGATTTTGCCGCCGGCTTTTTCCGCGTGCTGGATTTCGAAACCGACCGTGCGCGTGCGGCGCGGGACTTGGTTTTTGCGGATGTCTTCTTTTTCGCTTTTGCTTTTGCCATCGGCCGTTCCTTCCCTGAAAGCGACGCCGGCTTTTCAGCGCGCGTCGCATCGCGGAAGGTTAGTCGCGTCCGATGACGCTCACAAGAATCAATCCACTCGCTCAATGCAGCCGGAACACGCCGTCCACCGCGCGCAATTCCGCCGGCTTGATCAGTTTCGAATGCGCGACCGTCACCGACACCAGCGGCCCTTCGAGTTTCTCCTCCCAGAAGGCGAGGAAATCCTTCAGCGCCGGAAATTTCGGAAACAGGTCGTAGTTCTGCCAGACGTAGCTTTGCAGCAGCCACTGCCGATCTGGACGGCGGTACAGGATTTCCGCGGTGGTCAAACCGTAGCCCAAAACCTGCTTGCGAAAATCGTCCGAAACGATTCCGCCCGCCGCCGACGCCTTCGAACCCAACGCCCTCGACACCATGCCAACCTCCATTGCTGGAGCGCATTGACGAGAGTGGCCCGCTTGAACCACCCGGTCCAGTTTGCGCTCACATGAACGAAATGTGACGCACGCGACCTGACAATCACAAGCTTAAAAGTTTAATAAAGTGTTGATAAAGCAAGCACTGGCAGCGGCTTACCGCGCCTGCTAACAGCCCGGTCAACAGCGTTAATACTGCTGAAGGAATTTTGGCAGTCGCCATTTTTGAGTGCCAATTATTTTGCTAAGGGCACTTGCCGCCATCCCGGGACCGGCCTATGTCCTGATCGGCCATACTGGCACTCGCCAGTCATGATTGCCAAAGCTCGAAAACATCGAACACTTTCAATATTCTAGGAGGACTGCATGAAATTCCGTCCGCTTCACGACCGCGTCGTGGTCAAGCGTATCGACGCCGAAGAGAAGTCCGCTGGCGGCATCATCATTCCGGACAGCGCCAAGGAAAAGCCCTCGCAGGGCGAAATCACCGCCGTCGGTCCGGGTGGCCGCGACGAAGCTGGCAAGCTGATCCCGATCGATCTCAAGGTCGGCGACCGCGTGCTGTTCGGCAAGTGGTCCGGCACCGAGGTCAAGCTCGATGGTCAGGAACTGCTGATCATGAAGGAAAGCGACATCATGGGCGTCCTCACCGACGTTCCCGCTGCCAAGAAGAAGGCCGCTTAAGCGCCTTTCCCCTCTGACCATTTTCAAGGAAATCCAACATGTCAGCTAAAGAAGTCAAATTCGGTGTCGAGGCTCGCGACAAGATGTTGCGCGGCGTCGAGATCCTCTCCAACGCGGTGAAGGTCACGCTCGGTCCCAAGGGCCGCAACGTCGTGCTCGACAAGTCGTTCGGCGCACCCCGCATCACCAAGGACGGCGTCACCGTCGCCAAGGAAATCGAACTTGAAGACA
>JBEPUM010000360.1:0-3181 GCA_041691515.1 Pseudomonadota bacterium
GCGATTGAGTTCGCGTTCGAAGCCGCGGCGATTGAGGACGCCGAGCAGAAAATCGATATCCGCTGAAGCCTCGAGTTCGCCGATTCGCGCCTGTGCCGTCGCGAGTTGAGATTTCAGCCGGCGAATGGTCGCCTTGGCATGTGCGGCGACATCGTTCCCACTCGGCTCGTGCTTTGGCGCCAGAGCAGCAAGCCGAGCCGATGGCGTACTGGCTTGCCGCGCAGCAGGCGCGGTCTTGCGACGGCTCACTTTCCGTTTCGTGGCCGTGGAAGGGGACGCTTTCGGTGTCTTTTTCATCGTCACAAGGCTTGCCGCCATTCACCAAGAAAGGATAGTCCATTCCGGACCGCTTGCCTCGTCAAGACGCCCTCCTATAATCCAGGCTATGCTTCTGGATTCCCGAAAGAATTACTAAATGACCGCCGCCGTCGCCATTATCATGGGAAGCCAGTCGGACTGGGAAACCATGCGCCACGCCGCGGAAACCCTCGCCGCGCTTGGGGTCACCTGTGAAAAGCGCATCGTTTCCGCACATCGGACCCCGGACCGGTTGTTTACGTTCGCCAAGGGTGCCAAAGCCGCGGGCTTCAAGATCATCATCGCCGGCGCCGGCGGCGCGGCGCATCTGCCCGGGATGACCGCGGCGCTGACGGAACTTCCGGTGCTCGGCGTGCCCGTTGAATCCAAGGCCCTCTCCGGGATCGATTCACTCTATTCGATCGTGCAGATGCCAGCCGGCATTCCGGTGGGAACGCTGGCGATCGGCAAGGCGGGCGCGATCAACGCCGCCCTGCTCGCAGCCAGCATGCTGGCGCTGACGGACAACGGATTGGCCACACGGCTCGCCGCCTGGCGCAAGCAACAGACCGATGCGGTGGGCGAGCGTCCGGAGGGTTCGGCGTGAGCGGCTCAGATCGGGTGACGCTCAAGCCGGGCGACACCATCGGAATTCTCGGCGGCGGACAACTGGGCCGGATGCTGGCATTGGCGGCGGCGCGTCTTGGCCTGAAGTGCCAGGTGTTCGCGGCGGATCCGGACTCGCCCGCGTTCGACGTGGTGCAGAACGCAACCTGCGCCGAATATGCCGACGTCGAGGCGCTGGAATTGTTCGCCTCCGACGTCGATGTCGTCACCTATGAATTCGAGAACATCCCGGCCGCGACCGCGATGATCCTCGCCGCGCGCCGCCCGGTGCTGCCGAACTATCGCATCCTGGAGACGGTGCAGGACCGGTTGATCGAGAAAAATTTCGTGACCGGCCTGGGCATCGGCACCGCTGACTATGCCGACGTGCAATCGGCGCAAGGCTTACGCGAGGCCGTCAAAACCATCGGCCTGCCGGCCGTGATCAAAACGCGCCGCTTCGGCTATGACGGCAAAGGCCAGACCCTTATCCGCGAAGGCGACGATCTCGATCAGGTGTGGGACGACCTCGCGACCAAGGCGGCCATCCTCGAAGCCTTCGTGCCGTTCGAACGCGAGATTTCGGTCATCGTCGCGCGCGGCGCCGACGGCAGCGTCGAATGTTTCGATGTCACGGAAAACGAGCATCGCGATCACATTCTGAAATACTCGCGCGTCCCTGCTGCAATTCCCGACACGCTCGCCGCGCAGGCGCGCGACATCGCGGGCAAGATCGCAACCGCACTCGACTATATCGGCGTGATGGCGGTCGAGATGTTCGTGGTGCCGGGTGCGAACGGGCCGACGCTGCTCGTCAACGAGATCGCGCCGCGCGTGCACAATTCAGGGCACTGGACACTCGACGGCGCCTCCATCTCGCAATTCGAGCAGCACATCCGCGCCGTCGCCGGCTGGCCGCTCGGCAAGCCCGTTCGCCACGGCAAGGTCACCATGACCAACCTGATCGGCGACGATTTCCTCGGCTACGAAAAATGGCTCACTGTCCCGGGCGCGACCGTGCACTTGTATGGTAAGGGCGCGCCACGCCCCGGCCGCAAGATGGGCCATATCACCGAGGTCGGCACATCACGCACCGCGGACGAACCCTAGCTTTCCCGCGTCCACCGGCCGCAATCAGAAAAGGGACCATGGCGAACCATGGTCCCTTGCTTCGCTCAGGCCGTCTTGCCGACGACAATGCCGGTCGGCTCCTCGCTCAGCCATCGATACAGAGCCCCGCCGAGCACGCCTCCGATCAACGGCGCGACCCAGAACATCCATAGCTGCTGCAAGGCCCAGCCGCCTACGAACAGAGCCGGCCCGGTACTGCGCGCCGGATTGACCGACGTGTTGGTCACGGGAATGCTGACCAGATGGATCATCACCAGCGCCAGACCGATCGCCAGCGGCGCGAAACCGGCCGGTGCTTTGCCATGGGTCGATCCCATGATGACGAACAGGAACATCATGGTCATCACCACTTCGGTGATGAAGCAGACCAACATGCTGTATTGCCCCGGGGAGTGCGCCCCGTAGCCATTCGAAGCGAAGCCCTTGCTGACGTCGAAGCCCGCCGCGCCACTGGCGATCAAATAAAGCAGCGACGAAGCTACGACCGCTCCTATTACCTGCGCGATGATATACGGAGCAATCTGTGCCGCCGGAAACCGGCCGCCAGCGGCCAGCCCAACGGTCACCGCTGGATTGAGGTGACAGCCCGAGATATGACCGATGGCATAAGCCATTGTTACGACGCTCAACCCGAACGCAAACGCAACCCCGACAAAACCAATTCCGAGTTGAGGAAATGAAGCGGCGATTACTGCGCTTCCGCAACCCATAAAGGTCAGCCAAAATGTGCCGATGGCTTCTGCGGCATATTTCTGCGCATTCATGTCAAACCCCATATTTGCCGTTAGACGATTTCAGCGAATCGCCCGGCGTCAAATATGCGGCCGGCCTCACGGAACTGTCGAGATCGAGTTCCCTGACCCAGCCCGCGTGCGCAATAACCGGTTAAAAAGTCCCGGCCAAGACGCCTCAAAAGGCCCGAAACGCCGCGCTTCTGAGGTGGACATTCCCGGTTTGATCTGGTAAATCCGCGCCCTTGACGTTGAGGGCATGGCCTCTGCCGGCCCTCCATGTCTCAGAATTCCAATCCGGTCAATTGAAAGAGGATGCCGCGTGCAGGTTCTCGTTCGCGATAACAATGTCGATCAAGCCCTCAAGGCGCTGAAGAAGAAGATGCAGCGCGAGGGTATTTTCCGCGAGATGAAGC
>JBEPUM010000361.1:0-3180 GCA_041691515.1 Pseudomonadota bacterium
CGCTGACAGCCTTGACCCTGGCGCGGCTTCTGGCGCGCAATGCCAAGGTCGTGCTGGTGGATTTGTCGGTATCGTCGCCGACGTTGACGGCGGTGTCAGTCGATCCAAAGGCACCGGGACTGGCCGACCTGATGCTTGGTGAGGCTTCCTTCGGAGAGATCATCACCCGTGATCGGTTATCGCCGGTTCATCTCGTAAGCGCCGGACGTGCCGGCACCGATCGCGCGCTCCTGCAATCGCCGCGCCTCACGCTTGCGCTCGATGCCCTGCTGCGGGTGTACGATCACGTATTGCTCGATGCCGGGACGGCGACCGATCTCGCGGCCAAATTGTTGACGGATAATGCGCGCGCGATCGTCGTTCCCGATCCTTCCATGAGTGCCGAGGCGCGAATGCGCATGAGCGAGCAGCTCAAGGCGATCGGTTTCATGTCAGTGACGATGTTGAGCAGGTCGTCGCAGCCCATGGATATCCAGACCGGGCCGCGGGTAGCGGCCTGATCTCGCGGGCAGTCCAGGCGATCTGAACTTTCAGCGGTGCAGGGCGCTGCGTAACATCTGCGCCAATTGCATCAGCGCCGGCGTATGCTTCACCATGCGTTTGGCATGGGTCAGCGAGGACATGCCAATGGCGGCGAGCCTGCCGATCGTCGTCAGCGGCAGAAAGCTGTCGAAGATCGGCTCGTCGCCCTTGCAGAACAGCCGTTTGTAATCATCCGATCCGATGCCGAGATCGATCGAGGTGTAGCCGCGTTCCGCGTAGCAATCGACGATGTCGCGCATCAGGATCAGCCCCGGGCTGTAGCGGGCGTTTTCCGACATGGTGTAGGTGTTGAACATCATCGAGAAACGGTTGTTGTCGGAGACGCCGGCAAAAATCGCGATGACTTCGCTGTCGCATTCGAGCGCATGGATCTCAATGGCGCGCGCGCCACCCGGACGCTGCGTCATGCACGCGGCGCGGAGAAAATCCTCAACACCGGGATCGGAAAACACGTTCGGCAATTTCTGCGCGGCCATGCGCTGCGGTTTGACAACGAAGAACCAGTCGAGGGTGCGCTTGATGTCGGCGTCGGTTTCCAGCAGATGATAGCGATAGCCGGGCAGCGCCTGTAGCTTGCGCTCCTTGCCTTTCAGCCGGCGGCGAAACGAGTTGCTGATCCGGTCCGCGGGTGCAGCCCCCGACGTGATCGTCATCAAAGGACAATCGTTGACGGCGGTCTGACTCGGCAACAACGCCATCGGGTTCGGCTGATCGCACCAGCGCTCGGGCTGACGCGTGAATGCCAGGATGTCGATGTGGGCCGGATGCTCGCGAATGGCCTGCAGCAAAGCTTCGAGATCGGCAGAGGTGGCCGCCGCTGCAAAATCCCGTCGCAGCAGCGCCATGTTGAAGGTCACATGCTTGCCGCCCATGAAACGGGCCACGCGCACGCCATTCTCCTGGCCAGACGCAAGCGGCAGCAACAGCAGCGGCTGCCGGTCCTTGTCGTAGGCGATGACGATGCAAGGCTGGAGGCCTTCGCGCGCACCGACATGCATTTGCCACTGCGCGAGGAAGTCGAACCGTTGATACGGCGTCAGCATCTCGGTTTCGAAGCCGCGCCAGACCGGTTCGGCCGCATGCATGTCGTGCAGAATTTCGACGTGCACGATACGGCTTGCGTCTGACCGCGCCCTTGCTTCTGCCGTCGGACTTTCCATCACAGCAGCCATGAGCATCGCAAAGCCTGTCTTCGGAGTTTGTTTACTTTTTCACTTTGGGGGACCTTTGCAAAGAAATGTCAACAAAGGGTAATGACAATATCGCACTCGCCGGGGGTCGAGGCGAGGCGAGGAGCATGGGGTGTCATCCGCAACTAGATTTCTGACCGCTGCCGGGCTGGAATTCGCTTATTTCAGTGGTCTTGCGCGTTTGCGGGAGGGTAGAACCGGTGGCGCTGGTGCCATTTTGAGACTTGAACGCATTCGCCCGGCTCAGGCGGGCCGATTCCAGCCGCTGCAGGCACGTGAAATAACGCCGGAGTTTCTCGAGCGGATCATTCAGGCGCTCAAGCGTTGGAAATTCGACATCGTATCGATGGATGAGGTGTGCTTGCGTGCGCGTCAGCCGAAAGCTGGCCGCCGTTTCGTGGCGTTGACCTTTGATGGCGGTTATCGCGACGTCGTGACGCACGGGTATCCCGTCCTCGCACGGCACGACATCCCGTTCGCCATATATCTGCCGACGGCTTTCCCCGACGGCCTTGGTGAAGCCTGGTGGCTCGCGCTTCAGGGCGTGATTGCGCGGCATGACCGCGTTAGCCTCATGATGGATGGCCGGGAGCAACACTTCGGCGCCGCAAGCGTCGCTGAAAAACATGAGCTCTACAACTTTATCGCCAACTGGATGCAATTGCTTGTGCCCGTGGAGCTATCCGCCGCGATCAACGATCTCTGCAAGCGCTATTCCGTTGACCTCGCCGCGGTGTCACGCGATGCCTCGATGACCTGGGAGCATGTCGCGCAGCTGGCGGCAGATCCACGGGTGACCATCGGCAGTTCGACGGTGAACTCGCCCATGCTCTCGGCACTGCCGGACGATCTTGCGCTCCGCGAAATCGCGATGGGGAAGGCGGTCGCGCAGGCGGCGATCGGCCGCGAGCTAAAACATTTCGCCTATCCGTTCGGCCATTCCGGTTCGTTCGCTGCGAAGCATGGTCTGATGGCCGAACAGGCGGGGTTCGCCAGCGCGGTGTCGGCAGTTTCGGGCACGATCCGGGCTGACGGGCAATCGAATCTGTATGCGCTGCCGCGTCTGGATTGGGATGGCCGGCGGCGTTCACTCCGCGCCATGCGCGTCATTCTGTCCGGCATGCGTTTCGGCGCGTGACGGCGCGCTTACGCGTCCGGCTTCGCCATCCAGCTGATGATCGGCATGGCGGGAAGTACCCATCCGAGCCCGGCGACAACGTAGAAGATCGCCTGATAGAGTCCCGATGCTGCAAGCCACGGCGTCTGAGCAATCGTCATGCCCAACAGCGACCAGATGACGACGAGTACGAGCAATGCAATCGTACCAAGGAATTTTCGGGTCCGGATTGTCATAACGGAAATGTGCAACTCTTGTCGGGAGCTTGGCTTGCGCGAAGGCTGGCGCGGACTATAAGGGGCGCGAAAATTCATTCAAGACATAGCTTTC
>JBEPUM010000362.1:0-3178 GCA_041691515.1 Pseudomonadota bacterium
AGTGCAGTCCTTTCTTGGTGCAGATCGAGCAATTGCACGCGGTGACCATTGCGAGGTCTGTTGTGCATTCGAAGCGCACCTGACCGCAATGACAGCCGCCGGTGCATGTTTTCATGTCGGACATTGAAACTCCTGCGGGGTACTGAATCAGTCAGCGCGGTTATTCTACCAGATTCCCGGCACAAGCCGGTAACGGACTCGGGCGGTGTAATCGGGATAATCAGGCAAGCCGGCGATCAGGGTTTTTTCCTCGATCACGGAGCGGACCGCGAACAAGGCAACGAATATCGGCGTGATCGCGGCGCCCCACCAGGATCCCAGAAGCAATGAAACACCGAAGAAAAAGAAGATGACGCCGCTGTACATCGGATGCCTGACGAAAGCATAGGGGCCGGTGCTGATCACCTGATGACCGCGCTCGGTCTGTATCTTCACGACCGGCGCAGCGAACGTGTTCTCCTGCATCACCCAGAACGAAATAGCGAGCGACAGCATGAACAGCGCGAAGCCAAAGATTTGAAATCCAAAGCTCATGCCCGACCACTGATAACGTTCGTCGAGGCCCATGATCACCAGCCAGATCAGGGCGACGGGGCCAAGCACCACCATGAAGATCTTGTCGGCCTTCGGCTGGTCCTTCTGCATCATCGGCTGCATGCGCTCGGCCAGCAGTCCGGGATTCGTTTTCATAAACCACAATCCGCCGATAAGGCCGAGGGCGCCCATCGTCGCCAGGAACAGCCAAGCCGCCGGCCAGCGCAGCGTGCCAGCGGAGACGAACAACAGTGCGCCGAGGGTGGCGATCCAGACAACGTTCTGAAGAACGAGGCGCCGGGTCAGATCGCGTGAGTCATCCATGCGATCTGGAGTATCGCATCTTCGCGGCGAACTTGCGACAGCGGCTTACGAGACGGCCTGATCGGGAACCGCCGCGTTTGAATTTTTGAAAATCTGCATCGGTGTTTGCGGCCAGATGCAAAACGCTGAGGATCGTGTGACGTCAGACGAGCTGATCGATCCGCGTGCCTTGCCCGGGGGGCAGCGGAGATTTTGCGGGCGGCTGCCAGGTATCGGTGTTGCCGGAGGCCGCGTTGTTCTTTGCGTCCGGAGACGCGGTGTCCGCAATCACCGGCGCGCTCACCGGCGGCGGCGCGCTCACGCTCGAAATCGTCATGATCTGTCCTTTGACATTGCTGGCCCGATGGTCGCCGGGGCAATGCCAAGGATTCATGAATCAGACGGCGTGCGCGCTTCACCCTCGCGCGATTTCCGACCGCATGGTGTGGGATGTCTGAGCGCGTTCGTTAAAAGGCCACGCATCGGCGAGCTCCGTGGCCTTACGCGCATCACTCCATTTTTGCGCCGGATTCCTTGACGGCCTGCGCGGCCTTGACGGCCTCGGCCGTGAGGAACGCATTCATCTGCTCCGGCGTCGAGCCGACCAGTTCGACACCAAGGCCGCCGAGCCGCTGCTGCAACTGCGGCTGCTTCAGCGCGTCCGCGAACCCGGCGCTCCATTTCGCGATGATCTCCGGCGGCGTACCCTTGCGCGCGACCGCGCCGAACAGCGATTTTGAGGTGAATCCCTTGACGCCGAGCTCGTCGAAGGTCGGCACGTCCGGCATCGATGGCAGCCGCGTCTCGTTGGCGACCGCGATCGCGCGCAACGTGCCGGCCTTGAGCAATTGGTCCACGTTCTGAAGATCGGCGAGCATGCATTTGACGTGTCCGGCGATCAGATCGTTCAGCGCCGGCGCGCTTCCCTTGTAGGGAACGTGGGTGGTGGCAAGACCGACCTTGTGCTTCAGCATCTCGAAGCCGATCTGGTTCGATGCGCCGTTGCCGAACGAAGCATAGGTCGCCTTGTCCTTCTCGGTCTTCGCCCAGGTCACGAACTCCGCGTAATTCTTGGCTGGCACCGACGGATGCACCACGAGAATGTGCGGACTGACCGCGAACAGCGAGATGCCGGTGAAGTCGCGATCCCAGACATAGGGCGGGGACGGCATCATCATCGGCGACACCAGAAAACCGTTCGATACGGCGAGCAGGGTGTAGCCATCCGGCGCCGCGCCGAGTGCGACCATGCTGGCGATCGTGGTGCCGCCGCCGGGACGGTTTTCGATCACCACGGAGGCGTTCCACGCCCGTGCGACAATGTCGGTCAGCGCGCGGGTAATCAGGTCGGTACCGCCGCCGGCTGCGTACGGCACCAGAAACCGCACCGGCCGCGATGGATAATCGGCCGCGGCGAAGGCCGTGCGGCCGAGCGAGAGGCTTGCGAATGCGGTCAGCGACGCCGCGAACGATCGGCGCGTCAGCGATGGATGTGCGGGCATTGGAGCCTCTTCTGTTGTGTCCGGTGTCATCGTTATCTCACTCGTCGTTGCCGCGCGACACCGCGATGGCGGCGCTGGTTTTGGTGCGGGTGCAGTGCATATTCAGCCGCCGGTAACGCGTGCGCACGTCGCTGCCGTGCAGGATGCCCATGCGCTTGAGGCAGCGGTTGACGCCTTTCACCGTATCGGCCTTCGGGATCGTGAAGATGATGGCGGAGGCCCGCGCGACGAGATCGGCGAAAGCCGGTTTCGGTTTGCGGCTTTCGCTGCCTGCGATCAGCTCAAAGGTGAACTTGCGGTTCGGGCAACCGAGCATCAGTTGTTTGGCTGCGGGATGCGAAAGATAGATGACGTTGGCCGCGGTCTTGCCGATCTTGAGCCCGTCGATCTGGCTCTTGAGCTGGCCTGCGAGATCGTCACAGCGGTCGGCGAGGGCGGGTGAGACGGCGATTGAAAAGGCGGCGGTGAGGAAAAGGCTGGCCGCAAGCCAGTGACGAAAATTCATGGTGTCGTGATCTCCCAATGCGCGCCATTCAAACGTGCGCCCGTGAAATGTCAAACCGCCGATCGGAAAGGGCATGCGCCGTCCTCCGTATTGTTGGAGGCGCCGGATACGCCTTGGCCCGGTGAACCCTCGCCGGCAAAGCGAGGGAGCGGAGCGCCGCACGGCGCAACCGATGTTTAAGTGACGCTGCCCGAACACGGATGCGAACCCGCACTTGGACAGCGCGACGCCTTGCGGCGCTCCACTTGCGGCGATTTTGGGTTTCAGGGCCGCGCTTCCGGGTGCAGGTGCCGAGCAATCAAGCCCGGCCATCCCGCGGGATTTCCCCGCGTTC
>JBEPUM010000363.1:0-3175 GCA_041691515.1 Pseudomonadota bacterium
TGTCATGCGGGATGGCTTGCAACTGATGGGAGTATGCACGTGCTGGCGTGCCAGATGCCGGCCGCAGTAACGCCTGATCCGCCAACACGACGGCGTGATTGATCGGCTCGCACCTGAGCTCGAACCCGCACCACCTCATGGCTTCGTTAGCGTGCTCAAGCCATCACGTATCAATCAACCAGTTCCGTAACCCGGGCAACAGGGCTATGGTAGCCTCGTGTGATTGGGCGACCTTGGTTGGAGGGAGAAACAACCTTGCGTACCATGCCTCACGCTTGCGCCGAAACCGCCTGTCGCATGAGGCGGCGCGATTTCATCGCATTGATCGGCGGTGCGGCCGCGTGGATAGCGCCGGCCCGCGCTCAGACCCTCCCGGTCATCGGGTATCTCGGCTCCGAAAATCCGGAACGCTACGCCAGCCGTCTCAGAGCTTTCCGCGAAGGTCTCGCGGAAGCCGGTTACACGGAGGGGCACAATGTCGCGATCGAGTTTCGCTGGGGAGAAGGCCAGTACAGCCGGCTGGCAGCGCTCGCAAACGATCTTGCCAGCCGTCCGGTGAAGGTGATCGTGGCCGCGGGTGGTGCAGAGGTGGCACTCGCGGCCAAATCGGCGACGACGATAATTCCGATTGTCTTCGAGATGGGCGGCAATCCCATCGCCCTCGGAGTGGTCGATAACCTGTCCCGGCCACCCGGCAATCTCACAGGCGTGTCAAGTCTGAGCGTCGAAGTTTCGCGCAAGCGTCTCGAATTCCTGCGTGAGGTGCGCTCGGACACCAATGTCTTCGCAGTTGCTCTCAACCCGACGAGCCCGACCGCAGACCTGCAACTGAAGAATCTCGAGGCTGCCGCAACCAGTCTCGGACTGGAGCTTGTCGTCCTAAGAGCCAGCATGCAACGCGAGTTCGACGGCATGTTCGCGGCTGTGCGCGAGGTGCGCGCGGGCGGACTCGTCTTCAGCTCCGATCCTTATTTCGCCTACCGCAGCGGGCAACTCGCTGAGTTCGCGGTGCGCCATGCCGTGCCCGCGGTGACCCAGTCCCGCGATTTCCCACTCGCCGGCGGCCTGATGAGCTATGGCGGCGACTTCCACCAGTCGCATCGTCATGCCGGCATTTATGCCGGCCGTATCCTTAAGGGCGAAAAGCCGTCCGAACTGCCGGTACAGCGGGTCACCAAGGTCGAGATGTTCATCAATCTAAAGGCTGCCAATGCCCTCGGCGTTACCTTCCCGCCCTCGATTTTAAGTAGTGCCGACACCGTGATCGAATGACCGGTCCGGTCGGCCGTCGCGCGAGCTAACAATATGTCCGATCCGCCAACGGTTCCGCGCACATCGCTTTTCAGAAAATACTTTCTTGCGCTGTTCTCCGCGACGATCGGGCCCCTTTTGATCGCGGGCGGAAGCGAAGCGTGGTTCGGCTATTACGACCAGCGCGCGCGGTTGAACGACCTGCTCAATGCCGAAGCCCGCTTCGCCGCAGTGAAGATCCACGATTTCATCGAGGGAATCCAGGATCAGCTTGGCTGGACCGTGCAATTGCCGTGGACGGAGGACATCGGCGATAGGCGTCGGCTCGACGCCTTGCGCCTGTTGCGGCAGGTCCCCGCCGTTGAAAGTCTCAGTCTGGTCGATGCTGGCGGGAGAGCGCGCATTTTCGTCTCGCGCATCGGGCTGAACAGGATCGAGAGCGGTGACGATCTTTCCGCCCAACCCGCTGTGGCAGGAGCACGATCAGATCGAGTCTGGTTTGGGCCGGTCACATTCCATGGCGGCTCTGAACCCTTCATGACCATCGCCATCGCAGGCAATCGCGCCGCCGATGGCGTCGCCGTCGCCGAGGTCAACCTCAAGTTCATCTGGGAGGTGATCTCGGAAATTCGCGTCGGACGAACCGGCGACGCCTTCGTACTCGACCAGCCTGGCCACCTCGTTGCCGATCCTGATATCAGCCTAGTGCTGCGGGCCGACGAAGCCGAGCAGCGTCCGCTGCAAAGCCTGCGCGCCACTCTTCTCGCGCGCCCCAGTCAAGCCGCCATGGGCCGGGACATCTCCGGCACCAAGGTACTCGCGGCGATGGTGCAGATTCCCGGCGTCGACTGGAGCGTCATCGTCAAGCAGCCGCTGACGGAGGCCTTCGCTCCGATCTATGCCGCGCTCTGGCGCACCGCGGCGTTGCTCGTCGCCGGCGCCGCTCTTACCGCGGCGCTCGCTTATTGGCTGACCCAGCGCATGGTCGGACCGATACATCTTCTGGAAGACGGAGTCGCCCGCATCGGCGCCGGAGAGTTCGATCACCGCATCAACATTGCAACAGGTGATGAATTCGAGCGGCTTGCGACCCGATTCAACGAGATGGCGAGCGAATTGGCGATCTCACAGGATCGGTCCGAGCGCATCAGCCGGCTCAAGCGCTTTCTCGCGCCGCAGGTGGCCGAACTGGTTGATCGTACCGGTGACGACAGCGTTCTCGACGGACGGCGCGTCGAAGTGGTCGTGGTGTTCTGCGATTTGCGCGGCTTCACCGCCTTTTCGGCTCAGGCGGAGCCCGAAACCATCATGGGCGTACTGCGCGAGTACTACGACGCCCTGGAAAAGGTGGTCAGCGCCCATGGGGCAACGCTGGTCAATTTTTCTGGCGATGGCGCGATGGTGCTGGTCAACGCGCCGGTGCCCTGTTCGGAGCCAGCCCTGCGCGCCGTCAACATGGCGAACGACATGCAATTGAGCGTGCAGGCGCTTCTTGTCAGTTGGCGCGCATTGAGTCACCAGCTAGGCTTCGGCGTCGGACTGGCCCTGGGCCCTGCCACAGTCGGGCGGATCGGTTCGGAAAACCGTCTCGACTACAGCGCGATCGGCAATGTCGTAAACCTCGCATCGCGGCTTTGTTCGAGCGCGGACGATTTCCAGATCCTGATCGATCGCGTCGCAGCCGACGCGGTCGGTTCGCGCGTACCTCTCGTTGAACTCGATGCACGGACGTTAAAGGGCTTTGACCAGCCCGTTTCTGTTTTCGCCGTTGTCGTTGGCGCGACGCAATAGGCGTGCGCGACACCCATGGCTCCGCCTCGGCTGAGGCGGCGCAGGTCCCGGCTTGCTTGGGATCGATTGCAATTTGGCGCGCTCGGAGAGATTCGAACTCCCGGCCCTCGGAATCGAAATCCGATGCTCTATC
>JBEPUM010000364.1:0-3162 GCA_041691515.1 Pseudomonadota bacterium
GTCGATATCCCAGCGATGAGTGTGGACGCACCGTGTTGTAGTGGCGGCGCCAGCTCTCGATCACGATCTGTGCCTCCTTCAATGTGTAGAAGATTTCACCGTTGAGCAGTTCATCGCGCAGCTTGCCGTTGAAGCTCTCGCAATAACCATTCTCCCATGGACTGCCCGGCTCGATGTAAGCGGTCCTGGCTCCGACGGTGGCGATCCAATGCCGGAGCGCCTCGGCGACGAACTCAGGGCCGTTGTCTGAACGTATGTGCGCAGGGATGCCTCGCGAGACGAACAGTTCGCAGAGTGCCTCGATGACATCGGTTGCCTTGAGCTTCCGTGCAACACGGATGGCCAGGCTTTCACGGCTGAACTCGTCGATGATGCACAACATCCGGAACGCCTTGCCATCGTGGGTGCGGTCAGCGACGAAGTCATACGACCAGACATCGTTGGGCCGCTCCGGCCGCAGACGGATGCACGAGCCGTCGTTGAGCCACAGACGCCCGCGTTTAGGTTGTTTTAGGGGGACTTTCAGCCCCTCGCTTTGCCAGATCCGCTCAACACGCTTCTTGTTCACCGTCCAGCCGGCTCTGCGAAGCCACGCCGTAATCCGGCGATATCCGTAGCGGCCATATTGGCGGCAAGCTCGATGATATCGGCAGTCAAAGTAGCCTCGTCAGTCTCCCTCCGGCGGAGACCGCCTTGCTGGGACTGGCTGATTGATTTGTAACAGTCCTTATGGACGTCAATAAGTACAGTACTCAGATTGAACGGCTTGAGGTCGTTGAGACCGGTCGGCGCCGCCGCTGGTCTGATGAGGAGAAGCTCCGGATAGTGCTGGAGAGTTTGCAGGTGCCGCGAGCGATCTCGTCGACGGCCCGGCGGTATGGAATATCGCGTTCCCTTCTAATGCAGTGGCATAAATTGTTCTGCCCGGCGCCGGACGGTACCGAAGCCGAACGAACCGGCTTTGTGCCGGCGACGGTGGTGCCTGATCCGTCGCAGCACCGACAGTTGCTGCAGTACCAGCGAGCGGCCGCATGGTGATTGTCGTCGGGAAGGATTGTCACGTCATTGTTGACGCTGGCGTTGATTCCGCCGCACTGGCACGGGTGCTCAAAGTTCTGGAACGGCGATGATCCCGGTCGCGACAGGCGTGCGGATCTGGATCGCGACCGGTCACTTACCGATATGCGCAAGGGTATGCAAGGTTTGGCATTGCTGGTGCAGGAGGGGCTGGGTCGTGATCCATTCGCCGGCGATGTGTTAGTCTTCCGGGGACGCGCCGGTTCGCTCATAAAAGCCCTATGGCATGACGGCATTGGGCTATCGCTTTATGCGAAGCGATTGGATCGTGGCCGCTTTGTTTGGCCGGCAGCGGTGGACGGCGTGGTGGCACTGACCGCGGCTCAGATGGGCTATTTGCTGGAGGCGATCGACTGGAGAAATCCACAACATACCTGGCGGCCGCAGAGCGCGGGATAGGCTGCGAAAAATCGCGTGAGATTGTAAAAAGGTCGCGCCAAATTGCTGCTTTTGTGATTCCATCTGGGGATGGGTGACAGCCTTGAATCGCTGCCAAATGATGTCGATGCACTGAAAGCTGCGCTGGTTGCCGAGCGTGGCAGACGGATCGTCGCGGAGACGGACGCAGCGTTTGCCAAAGCCAGGGCCTCCGACGACCAGGCGCTGATCGCGCATCTGAAGTTGCAAATCGAAAAGCTCAATCGCGATCGCTATGGTCCGCGTTCCGAGCGCACTGCTCGATTGCTGGATCAGCTTGAGCTCACGCTGGAAGAACTTGAAGCCACGGCTACGGAGGACGAATTGGCGGCGGAAATTGCCGCCGCCAGGACCGCGAACGCGACGACGGCCGTGGCGTCGTTCGCGCGCAAGCGGCCATCGCGCCAGCCGTTCCCGGATCATCTGCCGCGCCAACGCGTCATCGTACCGGGCCCGACGGGCTGCCTTTGCTGCGGCGGGGAGCGGCTGCGCAAATTGGGCGAGACCGTCACCGAAACGCTGGAATCGATTCCGCGGCAATGGAAGGTGATCCAGCACGTCCGGAGAAGTTCACTTGCCGGGATTGCGAGAAGATCAGCCAGGCGCCGGCGCCATTCCACGTCATTACTCGCGGCTGGGCCGGCCCAAGCCTGCTGGCGATGGTGTTGTTTGAGAAATTTGGCCAGCATCAGCCGCTCAACCGGCAGGCGGAGCGCTATGCGAGGGAAGGCGTGCCGATCAGCCTGTCGACCTTGGCCGATCAGGTTGGCGGCTGCACGGCCGCACTGATGCCGTTGTTCAAAAGGCTCGAAGCCCACGTCATGAGCGCCGAGCGCTTGCATGGGGACGACACCTGGGTGCCAGTCTTGGCCAAAGGCAAGACTGACACCGGCCGAATATGGGTCTATGTCCGCGATGACAAGCCGTTTGGCGGGCCTGAACCACCGGGCGCAGTGTTCTATTACTCGCGCGACCGCACGGGTAACATCCGCAGGCGCATCTGGCGAATTACAGCGGAATCTTCCAAGCCGACGCTTATGACGGCTATACCAAGCTCTACGAGGGCGGCCGCACGCCTGGTTCGGTTCTGGAAGCGGCCTGCTGGGTGCATGGTCGGCGTCCATTCTTCGTGATGGCTGATCTGAGCGAGAATGCGCGGCGCAAGGCTCAGGGTAAGAAGCCAGCGGTGATCTCGCCCTTGGCGCTGGAAGGAGTTCGCCGGATCGACGCCTTGTTCGAGATCGAGCGAGGCATCAACGGCCAGAGCGCGGAGCGGCGCAAGGCCGTTCGCCAGCAACTCAGCGCGCCGCTGGTCGCCGATTTGGAAACTTGGATGCGCGAGCAGCGCGCAAAACTCTCGCGTGGCAACGATGTCGCCAAGGCGATGGACTACATGCTCAAGCGCTGGGCCTCGTTCACCCGTTTCCTCGACGACGGCCGCATCTGCCTATCAAACAATGCCGCCGAACGTGGCGTCCGCGGTATCGCTTTGGGACGGAAGTCGTGGCTATTTTGCGGCTCCGATCGTGGCGGCGACCGCGCCGCAGTTATGTACAGCCTGATCGTCTCCGCCAAAATGAACGACATCGATCCGCAAGCATGGCTCGCCGACGTTCTGGCACGGATCGCCGGGCATCCTGTTCAAAGGCTCGACGAACTGCTGCCCTG
>JBEPUM010000365.1:0-3134 GCA_041691515.1 Pseudomonadota bacterium
ACAATTTTCTCATGCACCTCGACGAGGGAAGCAAGATCTACCGCGCCATCGGCGATTGCGCGCCGGCGTTCGGCATGATCGGTACCTTGATCGGTATGGTGCAGATGTTCGCCAACATGACGGACCCCTCCAAACTCGGCCCGTTCATGGCGACCGCGCTGCTTGCGACCCTTTACGGCGCGCTCGTTGCGAACCTGTTCTGCCTGCCGATCGCGGACAAGCTGCACGGCAAGCTATTGGACGAGGAAACCAATCGCACCCTGATCATCGACGGCATCCTGATGATCCGCGATTCCAAGAGCCCAACGCTGGTACGCGAAATGCTGCTGGCCTACTTGCCGGAGAAACATCGTCACGAGGAAGGCGAGCCGGTTCCGGCGTGACCTGACGCCGACTCGGGAAACCAGCAATGGCCAAGAAAAAACGCGGCGATGCGCATGGCGGAGGGCACGGCTGGTTCGTCACCTTCGCCGACTTGATGGGTCTGATGATGAGCTTCTTCGTGATGCTCGTCGCGTTCTCCACGATGGACAACAACAAGCTCAAGATCGTCGCGGGCTCGATGCGTGACGCCTTCGGTGTTCAGACCGATGTCCGATATTCCGGAATCATCGAATCCGATGGGTTACCGACGCGGCCGAAACTGAAGAACACCGCGCACATCCCGCCTGAAGAAGCGTCCAACACGCCGACCCCCGACGAACAGGAGCGCTCCAAAACAGCCGGCGCGCGTCTCAAGACGGATCGGGAGTTTGCGCTCGCATCCGCGTCACTGCGGCAGGCGTTGCAGGATATGCCGGAGCTGACCGAGCTCTCGAAACACATCATGTTCGAAGAAACCAAGGAAGGCCTCAACCTGGAGATCGTCGACCAGGATGGACGTTCGATGTTCGCGGACGGCTCAAAAGTTCCTTATGAGCGTACGCGCCTGCTGATCAAAAAACTCGCCGCGCCGCTCAAGGCGACCCCTTTGCGGATTTCGATCACCGGCCACACGGCCTCCAATTTCATGCCGGTGCGCAGTGACTATGACGGATTTGATCTTTCCGCGGACCGTGCCAATTCCGTGCGCCAGATCCTCGAGCGGGAAGGGCTGCCGCCGAGCCACATCTTCGCGGTGTCGGGCAAATCGGATGGGATGCCGCTATTTCCAGATGATCCCTCGCTGGCGGCAAACCGGCGTGTCACGATCACTCTGATGCGCGAAGCGCCACCATTGCCCCCCAATTTAAAGCCTTGATTATCTACAGTATTATTTTACCACAGGCTAATGAGTTGCTGGCCGGGTCAATGCAGGCCGCCAATGTTATGATGGTGGATTGACGGGCTTTTGCTTGTGGGCGATAGCCCCGGATCAAAATAACCATCAGAGCGTTCTCAACACACCATGGCCGTCAGCGAAACACCAGTCGAAGCCACGGGCGAAGCTTCGGCAACGACGACCAGTTTTTGGGCTTTAACGCTCGGAAGCATTGGCGTGGTCTTTGGCGATATCGGAACATCGCCCCTGTACGCGTTCCGCGAAGCCGTCAGCGGTGCAGCGCAAGGCGCGCCGGTGACGCGGGCGATTGTTCTTGGTGTTCTCTCGCTGATCCTCTGGGCGCTTCTCGTCGTCGTGACGGCGAAGTACGTGCTGCTGTTGTTGCGCGCCGACAATAACGGCGAGGGCGGAACGCTTTCGCTGATGGCGCTGGGGCAGCGCGCGCTCGGCCGGTCGAGCTGGGTGCTTCTGGCGCTGGGCGTAGTCGGCGCGTCGATGTTCATCGGCGATTCGATGATTACGCCGGCGATTTCAGTTCTATCGGCGGTCGAAGGTCTCAAGATCGCAGCCCCGGCGCTTGAGCACTATGTCGTGCCGCTGACACTTCTCATTCTCGTTATCCTGTTTTCCGTCCAAAGCGGCGGCACGGCGCGTGTCGCAACAGCGTTCGGCCCTGTCATGGTGATCTGGTTTGCCGTTTTGGCTGTCCTCGGTGTGATACATATTACCGACGATCCGTCGGTGTTGGCTGCCATCAATCCCTGGCACGCGATTCATTTTCTTCTCACGCACGGCACGATCGGCATGGTGACTCTGGGAGCGGTATTTCTCGCAGTCACCGGAGGTGAAGCGCTTTACGCCGATCTCGGCCATTTCGGCCGCAAACCGATTCAGGCGAGCTGGCTGTATTTCATTCTGCCGGCACTGCTGATCAACTATTTCGGGCAGGGCGCGCTGGTGCTGTCGCATCCCGCCGCGATCGAGAACACGTTCTACCGTATGGTCCCGGAGAAGTTTTTGCTGCCGCTGATCGTGCTTGCAACGGCGGCGACGGTGATTGCGAGCCAGGCGGTGATCACCGGCGCCTATTCGCTGATCCGCCAGGCTGTGCAGCTTGGATTGTTGCCGCGCTTTGAAGTCCGCTACACTTCCGAGACCCATGCCGGACAAATCTATCTGCCGCGCGTCAACACGCTTCTGCTGATCGGTGTCCTGCTGCTGGTGCTGCTGTTCCGCACTTCAAGCAACCTTGCGTCTGCTTACGGCATCGCCGTCTCCACCACGATGGTCGCCGACGGCATCATGGGCTTCGTCGTGGTCTGGAAGTTGTGGAATTGGCGCGCAGCGACGGCTGCCGCGTTGATCATTCCGTTTGTCGTGGTCGACATGACGTTTTTCAGCGCCAATCTTCTCAAGCTGTTCGAAGGCGCGTGGGTTCCGCTGCTGTTCGGCCTGAGCATGGTCGTTCTCATCTGGACGTGGCGTCGCGGTGCGGCGATCCTGATCAACAAGACCCGGCGCGTCGAGGTGCCGCTTGCGGATCTCATCAAGAGTCTTGAGAAGCGGCCACCCCACATCGTAAAGGGCACGGCCGTCTTTCTCACCAGCGATCCCAACTTCGTGCCGGCGGCGCTGCTGCACAATCTCAAGCACAACAAGGTGCTTCACGAGCACAACGTCATTCTGACGATCGAGACCGCGCAAACCCCGCGTGTCGATCCCGGAGAGCGGGTCCGGATGGAAAACATCAGCGACAAGTTTTCGACGGTCCGGCTGCGCTTCGGCTTCATGGAATCGCCCAACGTTCCAAAGGCCCTCGTGATCGCGCGCAAGCTCGGCTGGCAGTTCGACATCATGGCGACGTCGTTTTTCG
>JBEPUM010000366.1:0-3126 GCA_041691515.1 Pseudomonadota bacterium
GACATCATCAACGTCGCCGGGCATCGCTTGTCGACTGGCGGCATGGAGGAAATTCTGGCTTCGCATCCCGATGTCGCGGAATGCGCGGTGCTCGGCATCAAGGACACCATCAAGGGCGAGGTGCCGTGCGGGCTGCTGGTGCTGAAGGCCGGCGTGACGCGCCCGCCCGCGGAGATCGAGAAAGATGTCGTGGGGCTGGTGCGTGAAAAACTCGGTCCGGTCGCGGCGTTCAAGCTCGCCATCACGGTGAACCGGCTGCCGAAGACGCGTTCGGGGAAAATCCTGCGCGGCACCATCAAGAAGATCGCCGATGGCGATGCCTGGACCATGCCTGCGACCATCGAGGATCCAAAAGTGCTCGACGAGATTCAGGGCGCGTTGAAGGGCCGGGTATAAAATGGTGTTCCAGGTGAGCTATTCGCGAACCCGGAACGACCGATGTGCGCTATCGCAGATGACTTACAATCCCCGTAATTGAGTCTGAACAGTCAAGCGACCGCGGCAATCCAGGAGTGCCTATGCGACGGAAGATATCCCTGCAAATCGCAGCGCTCGCTGTGACCGCGCTGTCGCTCGGCGGCTGCGCCAGCTTTGAGCGGCATCAGCCGACGGCGGAAAGCCGCACCGATGACGACACTTATTGCAAGACGAATGGCGGCCCGCCGGGTTCGCCGGCCTATGTTGCTTGCCGCAAGGACCGTGACGTCGCCGCCTCCCATTCGGATCGCATGGAGAAGACCCACCGCGATCTCGCCGAGCGGATGCTGAACGGACAGTAGGCTCCGTCGGCGCAACGTCCTGCGAAAGGACGCGAAAAGGTGTACGCTCGCTTGAACGAGCCAGGAGAGAGCACCATGAACGAGGATGTCTTCAACAACAGCTTGCGCAAGTTTCTCAAGAAGGTCGGCATCACGTCGCAGCGCGAGATCGAAAAGGCGGTGCGGGATGCCATCGCGGACGGCAAACTCAGGGGCCATGAGAAGCTGCCGGCCAAGGTGGTGCTGACGATTGGCGGCGTTTCGCTCTCGCACGAGATCACCGACGATATCGAGCTTGGATAAGATGGCGCGGGATTTCTCCGGAACTTGAGGCGTTTCGCGCGATGCCTCAACGACGGCATGCATCTGCTACTGCCGCGCCGGCTGGCCTGCGGCCTTCGCCGTCTCCTGAGTCTCGACGAAGCTGACCGGCACGTCCTTCTTCACCATCGCCGCGAGGCGTTCGGCGTCCCAGTTGGTCAAGCGCACGCAGCCGTGCGACTCCGCCTTGCTGATGTTCGACGGCTCCGCCGTGCCATGAATGCCGTAGCCCTTGTCCGATAATCCGATCCACACCGTGCCGACCGGATTGTTCGGGCCCGGCCGGATCTTGAATGGCTTGCGCGACTTGACGCCCTTGAACCGGTAGTTCGGATCGTAACGATACCAGGGATTGCGATCGACCGAGACTACTTTCAGCGTGCCGCTCGGCGTCGGCTTCTCCTCGCTGCCGACGGTTGCGGGGTCGAACAGCATCAGGTCGCCGGCGTCGTTGAACGCTTTCAGCGTTTGGCGCTCCTTGTCGATCTCGATGCGCGCCACCTGCGGCTGCTTGTCTGCCTTGCCTGCAACATTGACGACATTGAGCGCTTGTCCGCTTTGATCGAAATGCGCGCCCGGATTTAGCGCCCCGAGCAGCGCCTGACTCATATGGAACTTTTCGGCGAGCTCCTCGCGCGGACTTGTATAGCCCAGATGAGACAGCGCCTTCATCGCCTCCATCTTGTGCGGCAAACGCTTGAGAAATGGGCCGCGCATGTCGGCATCGGTGATTCGATAGGTTGTCAGCACCGGGTCGCCGCCGCCCGCCTGGTTCAGCTTGCTCTCCACGTCAGCGGTGAGCCTACCATGGTCGAGCGGCAGATTATTTGCTTCGGCAAAGGCTTGCAGCGCCTTCTGAAAATTCTCGCCGTTCTTGCCGTCGATCTCGCCGGGCGAGAAGCGGGCGCGGTCGAGCAAAACTTGCGCCTTGACGGTGACCGGATCGATCCGGTCGCGCTTCAGCTTCTGCCCTTTGAACTGCGCATCGTTGATCGCTTGCGCGTTGATGCTTGCGGCGCTCGCCGCGACCGGCAAACCGTAAAGGACGGCAATGACAACCAGCCACAACATCGCATGTCTTCCTCTCGGAAAGACAAGTCGAGATGCGGGTTCTGGTTCCTCGCCAGATCGTCGCCGCGGCAGGAGAGCCGCGGAGCTGCTTATTCGTCCTCGTCGTGCTTTTTGCCGCCGCCGATGGTCTTGAGCTTGGCGAACACCGCATCGACGTTGAGATCGTCGCGCTGCTTTTCGGTCGGCTCGAACTCGGCTTCCTTGCGCGTGGTTTCCGAGGCCGGCAGCAGCGTGGCACCGCCGTATTCCTGATTGATAGGCTTTTCCTTCGCCGCGCGCTGCACTTCGAAATCGAGTTCAATCTGCGAGCAGAGGCCGAGCGTCACCGGATCCATCGGCGTCAGGGTCGAGGCATTCCAGTGGGTACGATCGCGGACGCTGGCGATCGTGGTCTTGGTAGTGCCGACCAGACGCATGATCTGCGCGTCCTTCAACTCGGGATGGTTGCGCACCAGCCAGAGAATCGCGCTCGGCCGCTCGTGGCGGCGCGACACCGGCGTGTAGCGTGGGCCCTTCTTCTTCGCAGCGGGCGGCAACACCACCTTGCTCTCGCTGAGCTTGAGGCGGTAGTCGGAATCCTTCTCGCCCTTTTCGATCTCGTCGCGGGTGAGCTGGCCGGTCGAGATCGGGTCCATGCCCTTGATGCCCTGGGCGGCGTCGCCGTCGGCGATAGCGCGGACCTCGAGCGGGTGCATCTTGGTGAAATCGGCGACCTGATCGAACGACAGGGCGGTATTATCGACGAGCCACACGGCAGTCGCCTTCGGCATCAGCGGTGCATTGCTCATGGCAAATCTCCTTTGCGCTTCGCCCACCCCTCTGGGACGAAGCCTTTTGGTCATCAGCGATGACGGGAATTAGGCGTATATAAGCCGCCGGAGGCCGGATGCGCAATGGTTTGCTCTTCCCGGCCCATGGCTGGTGGAACGGCCTTGACAGCGCCCAAAAGCCGTCCCAAGTGCTTATTCATCAAGTC
>JBEPUM010000367.1:0-3120 GCA_041691515.1 Pseudomonadota bacterium
AGGATGAAGAACGGATTTTGGTACTTTGCGTGCAGGGCGCGGAGAAAGCGGACGCCGCCACGAACATTGTCGGCGGGGTCGCAGAGATCCACCTTGAAGCGTTGTGCCGTCTCAGGCGTCAACTGCATCAGCCCGAATGCGCCTTTGTCCGAGAGCGCGATCGAATTGTAGTGACTTTCGTTCTTGGCGACGGCCTGGACGAAGTCGGGAGAGAAGTTCTCCTCCGTCGCGATCTGCACGACGAGGGCGTGGGCGTCGCCGGGCGTCATCGCCTTGACGCCCGCACATGGCGCGACTGCGGCAAAGGCGCCTTCGATGCGTCCGGTCCCAGCCGGAGGCGACTGAACGGGGAGCACCCTGCCCGTGGCATCGACGGCAGCGAGGCGGGCGGGCTTGCCGGCATCCTGCGCATGCGCGCTGCTGAGAGCTGCCAGGACGCTGAACATGACCGCCGTGATTCTGATCGACACGCCACCCGCCCTCACTTTTCAATAGACAATATATTAGATGTTGATATCGTGCCGCGATGACATTGGCAACAGGATATTCGCCTCCGTCGCTCGCTCTCACATCCGGAGGTTGGATGAAGCGCGGTGCAGCCCTGTGGATAGCTGTCAGCCTGTTGTGCGTGTCTGACGCCGTCGAGCGCGCGCACGCGCAGGACGCGTCGTTCGGGTGCAAAGTGTTGCTATGCGCGGCCGCCAGCGCACCCGGCTGGCCGGGCATTCCCTATTGCGTGCCGGTGATGCAGACCCTGTTCCGTCAGTTGGCGAAGGGCGGGGGCTGGCCGTCGTGCGCCGAGGGCAATGCCAGCGGGCCTGGCTATGAGCCCTATCAAGCGTGTCCGGCCGGGTTGACGCCGGTGCAATCAGGGGCGGACGGCGGCGCCGGTATATCCAAGACGCCCAACGGCAATCTCTGCGCCGATCTTTCGAAGCCGCAACAGGTCTGCTCGGGTGGCGACGGCGGCTGCACCACGACCTATCCAACGACGGCGCGAGATCCGCGCAGCGATCCTTATTACGTCGACATCAGCACGGCCAATGGCACGCAACGCTTCTACTTCTCGCTGCAGGGCTATTGAGATGAGGCGAGCGCAAGTCCTCATCGCAATTTTCGCGCCGGTGTTCGCGCTCAATACGGCATTCGGGCAAGCGCCAGCCTCCCGCTGGTTTCCCGTCCCCGCGAATGCTCTCTATCTCACCGGAGATAGCTGGTCGGACGCCGGCGTCACCTACCGCCTCTATGGTGTGCAATCCTGCTTACGCGGGACGAAGTTCACCAACGCCCACGGTCTTCCGCGTGATTGCGGCGAGGCCTCGCTGGCGATGCTCGTCGCGCTCACCCGCGATCTGCGCCCGCAATGCTACGCCGCCGCAGAGCAGCCTTCGACCAGAACCGTCTTTGTGTTCTGTGTCGCGACCCGCACAATGGGCGCGGGAACTGGATCGCGCATCGATCTGGGCACGGCCTTGATCGCGACCGGATTCGCCTTCGCCGCCTTGAAGCCGGACGGTCAGCCCGTCCACGCGCCCTATTTCGTCGCACAGCTTGTCGCGCAACGCGCCAACGCCGGCCTGTGGGCCTTTGCTGATTTGCCCGATCCGAACGCGATTATCCTGCGTGCGCTTCACGAGCAGGCGCCGTCGCGCACGTCCGGGCCGCCGCCGGCGGCGACGCCAACACCCTCAGATCCATCCACCACAATAGGAGAGAAACCGTGAGAACGACCAACCTGTTTATTCTTCGTGGCCGTGTCGGCCAGGCGCCGAAGGCCTTCAACAAGGCGGCCAAAATCAATGTCGCGACCGATCGCGCCTGGACCGACGGCAAGGGAGAGCGGCGCGAGGAAACGGACTGGGTGACGGTCACCCTCCTCAACGAGAAGGCCGCCGAATGGGCGATCGCCAACGTCGCCAAGGGCGATGCCGTCTACGCGGAATGCCGGATCGCCGACGGCTCCTACAAGAAGGACGGCGAGACCGTCTACACGACCGACATCATCGCCAACGTCTTTCACAAGCTCGATCTCGGATCGCGCGACGATGCGGCGGCGTAGGTTGGTCCTCGGGATGGTGTCGGGGATAGCCGTGTTGAACGGTTCGGCGGGCGTTGCGCAAACGCCTGCCGTCGCGCCCGGCGTCTATTCGCCGAAGGCGGCCGTCCAATCGCCGCCTCTGCGCGTCGAGGTGATCGACGGCACGCGTTTTCGTGACATCGAGACACATCAGATGTATCGGCTCTATGGGATCGACACCTGCGCACCTGACCAATCCGCGCGTCGCGGCCGTCAGGCGTGGCCCTGTGGCACGATGGCGACGGCTTGGCTCCTGACGGCGACGCTCAACACGTGGCTGGCCTGCTCCACGCTGCGCGAGGCCGCCGCCGAACATCTGGTGCGTTGCGCCTCCGCGGGTCATCCGGACATCGCCGCGGACATGGTGCGCGAAGGGGTGGCGGTGGTGACGCCGGCCACGCGGGACGACCCCGGGATCCGCATCTATGCGCTGGCCGAGCAGGATGCGCGCAAGGCCTATCGAGGCTTGTGGTCGAGCACCTTTCAGATGCCGTGGGACTGGCGGGCCAGCCGCGATGCCAAGCAGCGGCCGGTGGGTGAGGCGACACCATGAACGCCCGACACTGTTGCCTTATGGCGCCGCTGTTGATCGGGCTCGCCGGTTGCGCCGCTCCGGCTGCGCCCGTCGTCGATACGGGGCCGCCGATTCCGGAGCCGCTTTACAGTCCCGACCAGGTGAAGCCCGGCCGCCTCGAATATGCGCCGGATAGATCGACCTTCGCGCCGGTGCTGACGGAACGCTTTCCGTATCCGACCCAGCCCGAAGCAAATGCAGCCTATCGTCGCCTGCTCGCGACAGCGCCGGCGGATCGGCCCTCACCCGCCTCGATCTGGCTGTTTGGCTGCAAGCCCGGCGCGCTCGATGAACAGACCGCGCGGGTGACGCGCTACCGAGGACCCGTCGTCCATTGCGCGACGGACTTTCTAGACGGCCCCGGCAGGCGCGCGCGGCGCGAGACGGCGAACTTCTACTATTACGGCGCGGTGTGGAACATGCAGCCTGTCCATCCGCCGCACACCGCCGTCCCGTGGCGCAATCGCGA
>JBEPUM010000368.1:0-3109 GCA_041691515.1 Pseudomonadota bacterium
TGGCGGAGAGCCTGTTGCAGCACATGTTTCCGCAAACCCTGTATGTGAAATCCGCAGGTTCGCGGAAAGGCGAACTTGATCCGTTCGCAGTCGCTGTGATGGCCGAACTTGGACAGGACATCTCGAAGCATCGGCCAATGACGTTCGAGGATCTCGACGATTGGGAAGGCCTCAACTTCGATCTCATCATCACGCTGTCGCCGGAAGCTCATCACAAGGCATTGGAGCTGACGCGCACGCTTGCCGCCGATGTCGAGTATTGGCCGACGCCGGATCCGACGAGTGTCGAAGGCAGCCGCGAGCAACGCATGCAGGCGTACCGTGATGTCTGCGATGGCCTCTTGCTGCGGATCCGCAAACGCTTCGCACGGAGCGGCGGCGTGAGCGTGTAGCAAATGCGGTATTGATCGCTCCGCATCGCTTTTTAGAATTAAACCAATTCAAAATTTATGCTGCAGATTGTCGCAGGAAACCCCTGTGCCGCAGGCATAAATGCAACACGTCCGTTTGAACGATATGTTTTGTAGACGTTCTAACGCGCCATCTGTCGTCAATGAAAATCTCGATGTTAAGGGAAAGGAGAGTTGGGCCGCCGGATGAGCCGGTGCGATGTGGGGCGAGTCACGATGTTGAGAATGAATCTAAAGAGCGTAAGCTTGGGAGCTGCAAGTGTGATCGCGTTGTCGATCAGTTTACCGGAACAGGGTCGTGCGCAGTCGTCATTGCCGCCGGTGACTGTGGACGCGCCGCAGCAGCAGACGGTGCGCACGGCGAAACCGAAGCGTAGCGCAACGCGCTCATCGCGATCCGGCCGCCGCGTCGCTGCGCCAGCGCAACGCCAGGCGGTCACGCCGCAGGACAATGCGGGCGCCGGCGTGGAGCGCGCCAAGGGGCATGTGGATGGATATCTCGCGACGCGCAGCGCGACGGCGAGCAAGACCGATACGCCGATTCTTGAAACGCCGCAGTCGATCTCGGTGGTCACACAGGACCAGATTGCCGCGCAGGGCGCGCAAAGTGTCAACGATGCGTTGCGCTACACGCCGGGCGTTTCGCTCGAGAGTTTTGGCGCCAACACCTTCTTCGATTTCCTGAAGCTGCGCGGGTTCGATGCGCCGCGCTATCTTGACGGGCTACGTCTGCCGAACGATGCGACGACGTTTGCGGTGCCGCGGATCGAAACCTATGGCCTCGAACGGCTGGAAGTTCTGAAGGGGCCGTCGTCCGGCCTCTACGGCCAGTCCGATCCGGGTGGTCTGATCAACATGGTGAGCAAGCGGCCGCAGGCAACGCCGCACTACAGCGTGGAGGGCACGTTCGGGTCGTTTGAGCGTTTTCAGGGCGCGTTCGACATTGGCGGCCCGGTCGACAAGAACGGGGAGTTTCTCTATCGCCTCGTCGGTCTGGCGCGCGACTCCAACACGCAGACCGACTTCATGACCGACAACAAGATTTTCTTTGCGCCGAGCCTGACCTGGCGTCCGACCACGGATACGAGTCTCACCATCCTGTCGCAGTATTCGAAGGTCGATAACAAGGGTTATCAGCAATATGTGCCGGGGCAGGTATCGTTCCTGCCCAATCCGAACGGCCATGTTCCCTACAGCCGCTACATCGGCGAGCCCGGCCCGGATGGCTTCAAGCTCGAGCAATATTCGGTGGGCTACGAATTCGAACACCGCTTCGATAACAATCTGCAGTTCAGACAGAACTTCCGCTATTTCGACGTCGAGAACAATCTTGCCGCGACGCGCAGCGAGGGCATGCTGAGTGATCGGCTGGTCGCGCGCACCTACAACTATGTTGTTGCGCACGCGAGCAACTACACGCTCGACAACCAGTTGCAGGCGGACTTCAGAACCGGTCCTCTTGTACATAAAGTTCTAGCCGGCTTCGACTACTTCAATCTGTCCGCCAGCACAGACTACCGATCCGCGGGAATTGCGCCGATCGATGCCTATGCGCCGGTGTACGGTGCGGCGATTCCGTCGTTCGCCTCTCTGCCGTCGTTCATTCTGCGCGATGACAAGCAGAGTCAGGCGGGCCTCTATTTACAGGATCAGATCAAGCTGGATCGCTGGACGCTATCGCTCAGCGGCCGTCAGGATTGGGCTAGCACCAATTTCGTCAGCAAGGCCGTCTATCCGCCAGCGGGCACCTACAACAGCTATGACTCGGCTCAGACCGGCCGTGTCGGGTTGAATTACCTGTTCGATTTCGGGCTGGCCCCCTATGTCAGCTACGCGACATCCTTCACGCCGAATCTCGGCGCTGATCGCTTCGGTGGCGCATTCAAGCCGACGACCGGCGCGGGCTCCGAGGTCGGCGTCAAGTTCAAACCCAACGGCCTGAACCTCATGCTCACCGCGGCGCTGTTCGAGATCAATCAGGATAACGTCCTGACTGGCGACCCAATCAACCCCTTCTTCAGCACCCAGACGGATTCGGCCCGCGCGCGCGGTTTTGAATTTGAGGCGAAGGGCAACGTCACGCGCGAGTTCGAGGTGATCGCGGGCTATAGCCATATCGATCCGCGCGTCACCAAGAGTCTTGCGGGCAACGCCGGCAAGTATCTGCAAAGCACCGCGCTTGATCAGGCGTCGTTGTGGGGCAAATACACCTGGTACAACGGGCCACTGGCTGGATTTGGCATCGGCGCCGGTGCGCGTTATGTCGGCGACAGCTACGGCGATGCCGGAAACACATTTGTGATTCCAGCCTACACATTGTTCGATGCGGTCTTAAGTTACGATCTTGCCTATGCGCGCCCCGACCTGAGAGGCTGGAAGGTTCAGGTCAATGCGACCAATTTGGCCGACCACTACTATGTTCAGTCGTGCCTGACCGGCTTGCCCTACTGCGCCATGGGCAATGGCCGCACGGTGCTCGGAACTTTGAAGTACAGCTGGAACGCAGATCCAGCTCCCCGCCTCGTGACAAAGTGAGACGGAATGACGTCTAGAGGATTGCGCCGGTGGAGCTGGATCCACAAGTGGTCCAGCATTATCTGCACCGTGTTTATGCTGATGCTCTGCATCACCGGCCTGCCGTTGATCTTCCATGACGAGATCGATGGGCTGTTGCATGAGGAGGTCAAGGCCGCCGTCGT
>JBEPUM010000369.1:0-3106 GCA_041691515.1 Pseudomonadota bacterium
TTTGGCGAACGCATGAAGAATCATGCCATGCCGACGATGGTGCAGGCGGGCGTTTATTCGAGCCTGCTGCACTACTTCAAGGCGCTGGAAGCGCTCGGCGGCAATCCGCATGACGGCGCGAAGGTTGTGGCCGAAATGAAGAAGCTGCCGACCGACGATCCGCTGTTCGGCAAGGGTTCGATCCGGATCGACGGCCGCGGCATTCATCCGGCCTACCTGTTCGAGGTCAAGAAGCCTTCGGAATCGAAGGGCGAGTGGGATCTGTACAAGCTGATCGGCACCACGCCCGGCGATCAGGCCTTCCGGCCGCTGTCGGAAAGCAAGTGCTCGCTGGTCAAGCACTAACGCTCGAATTGCCCCGGCGGCACGCAGCCGCCGGGGCTCCGTTACACACTGATTAAGTCGAGAGCATCATGTCGATCAATCTGCAGGCACTCTCCGCGCAACTTCTGGTCGGGCTGATCAACGGCTCGTTCTATGCGCTGCTGAGCCTCGGTCTGGCTGTGATTTTCGGCATGCTGAACATCATCAATTTCGCGCACGGCGCCGTCTACATGATGGGCGCGTTCTGCGCGTACTTCCTGCTCAACGTGATGGGGATCGGCTACTGGCCGGCCTTGATCATCGCGCCGATTCTCGTGGGCATCTTCGGCATGTTCCTCGAACGAACCATGCTGAAATGGCTCACCGGTCTGGATCATCTGTATGGATTGCTGTTGACCTTCGGTCTGGCGCTGATCATCCAGGGCGTGTTCCAGAACTACTTCGGTTCTTCCGGCCTGCCTTATGCCATTCCAAGTGAACTGCAAGGCGGCATGAATCTCGGCTTCATGTTCCTGCCGATCTATCGCGGCTGGGTGATCGTATGCTCGCTCATCGTCTGCATCGCCACCTGGTATCTGATCGAACGGACCCGGCTCGGTGCTTACTTGCGCGCGGCGACGGAAAATCCGACGCTGGTGCGCGCATTCGGCATCAACGTGCCGCGCATGATCACGCTGACCTACGGGCTGGGCGTCGGGCTCGCCGCGCTGGCCGGGGTGCTGTCGGCACCGATCAATCAGGTGCGACCGCTGATGGGCGCGGATCTGATCATCGTCGTGTTCGCGGTGGTCGTGATTGGCGGCATGGGGTCGATCATGGGATCTATCATCACCGGATTCTCCCTCGGCATCATCGAGGGTCTGACAAAGTATTTTTATCCCGAAGCCTCCAATACCGTGGTTTTCGTATTCATGGTGCTGGTGCTGCTGGTGAAGCCGGCGGGACTGACAGGACGGGCGACCTGACATGACAACATTGACCGACGATACCATTCGGACTCCGCGCGGCCGCGTCATCAGCGACGAGATGATTGCTTTCATCGTCATGACGGCATTGCTGGTGAGCGTGCCGCTGACCGGAATTTATCCGTTCTTTGTGATGCAGGGGCTTTGCTTCGCGCTGCTCGCCTGCGCGTTCAATCTTCTGGTTGGTTACAGCGGCCTGTTATCGTTCGGTCATGCGATGTTCCTGGGTACGGCAGGCTATGTCAGTGCGCACGCCTTGAAGGTATGGGGCTTTCCGCCGGAGCTCGGAATCGTGACCGGTGTTGCTGCCGCTGCGCTGCTCGGCGTTATCACCGGGGTCGTCGCGATCCGGCGTCAGGGCATCTATTTCGCCATGATCACGCTGGCGTTGTCGCAGCTCCTGTATTTCGTCTATCTGCAAACGCCGTTCACCCATGGCGAGGACGGCATTCAGGGCATTCCGCAAGGGAAGATGTTCGGCTTCCTCGATCTGTCGCAGCCCACGACGCTCTACTACGTCATTCTGGCGGGGTTCCTGTTCGGGTTCCTGGTGATCTACCGCACCATCAACTCGCCGTTCGGCGAGGTGCTGAAATCCATTCGCGAGAATGAGCAGCGTGCGATCTCGCTCGGCTACAAGACCGATCAATACAAGTTGCTGGCTTACATTCTGTCGGGAACGCTGGCGGGACTGGCGGGATCGCTCAAGGTGTTCGTCGCCCAGAACGCGTCGCTGACCGACGTGCACTGGAGTATGTCAGGCGAAATCGTGCTGATGACGCTGGTAGGCGGCCTTGGAACCGTGTTCGGGCCGGTGGTCGGCGCCTTCGTGATCATCGCCATGCAGCAGTATCTGGCCGGCTTCGGTCAGTGGGTCACCGTCATTCAGGGCGTGATCTTCGTTGTCTGCGTGCTGACCTTCCGCCGCGGCGTGATCGGCGAAATCGCCCATTTTTTCAAGCGCTCGCTGTAAAAAATACACCGCGGAGTGCCCATTTTAGGGCGGCACAAACCGGTGGAAGACCTCCCCCGCAGCGATGCGGGTTGCCCGCTATTGGGCGAAATGGTCTATGACAGTCCGGTGACGCGAATGGCCGTTCGGCCTTCCTGCGAAAATTTTCCGCAAAGTGGATGATGCGATGCTGCTGCGTTGGTTTCGGTCCTTTCTGCCGAAGGAAGAGCGGTTCTTCGATCTGTTCGCCCGCCATTCGCAAACCGTCGTGCAGGGCGCCCAGGCGCTGCAGGGCATGCTGAACGGCGGCGAGGAAACGCCGGTGTTTTGCCAGCGGGTCAACCAGTTCGAGAACGACGCTGACGGCATCACGCGCGAGGTGCTGACGGCGGTCCGCCGCACCTTCATCACCCCGTTCGACCGCGTCGACATCAAGAACCTGATTACCTCGATGGACGATGCCATCGATCAGATGCAGCAGACCGCGAAGGCCGTGGTGCTGTTCGAGGTGCGCACGTTCGAGCCGCCGATGCGCGAAATCGGCACGCTGCTCGTGGAGTGCGCCAACCTGGTCGGCCGCGCACTGCCGCTGCTCAAGGCGATCGGCGACAACGTCGCGATGCTGACGGCGATCACCGAGGAACTCGGCAAACTGGAAGGCCGCGTCGACGATCTGCACGACATCGGCTTGAAGGAATTGTTCCTCAAGCATCGTAACGCCAACACGATGGATTTCGTGGTGGGCGCTGAAATCTACAAGCACCTCGAAAAGGTTGCCGATCGCTTCGACGACGTCGCCAACGAAATCAACAGCATCGTCATCGAACAGGTATAGGGCAGGGCCGCGCAGTGGACGCCACGCTTG
>JBEPUM010000370.1:0-3084 GCA_041691515.1 Pseudomonadota bacterium
CCATCGGCACGAGGTTCATGTAGGTTTCCACTGGATCGCGCATTGATCACCCAAAAGTTTGTGTAGGCAGTTGGCGGAGGCGAGCATCCGTGTCGAACCTGGAAAGTCTCCAGCTTGCCGATGCGGACGAACGTCCCGTGATGCAGGACTTAAGAGACAGGACTTGCAAACACAGCTCACAGATATGAGCCAATCGCGCGGCAACAAGAGCACCCGCGCCGACGCGACCGAACCGCAGTTCAAGCCGATTCGTGGCGCGAGACCTAGCGGCGGATGGCGCCGCGAGGCTGGTTTCGGGCGGTATCCTTAATGTCGGGCGCAGGACACAAGTCCAGCGCCCGATCAATACGCGGTCCTCAAGCGGCAGTCTTGTCCGCCTCGTCATCCTTGTAGAGGTCCTCGCGCGTCACCTTCTTTTCGGTAACGTTGGCGAGTTCGAGGATGAAATCGACGACCTTGTCTTCGTAAATCGGCGCACGAAGCTGGGCCAAGGCGTTGGGATTATTGCGATAGAAGTCCCAGACTTCCTTCTCGCGGCCCGGCATCTGGCGGGCGCGCTCGATCACCGCGCGGCTAACCTCGTCATCCGTGACCGTGATCTTGTTCTTTTCGCCGATCTCGGAGAGCACAAGACCGAGCCGCACCCGGCGGTCGGCGATCTTGCGGTACTCTTCCTTGGCAGCATCTTCCGTGGTGTTCTCGTCGGCGAAGGTCTTGTTGCTGGACTCCATCTCCGCCTTGATCGAATTCCACATCAGGTTGAACTCTTCATCGATCAGCGACGGCGGCGCATCGAACTTGTGCGTCTCGTCGAGGCGATCGAGCAGCCCGCGCTTCACGCGTTGCCGGGTTGCGCCGGCGAATTCCGCGACCAGGCGTTCCCGCGCGGCTTCCTTCAGCTTGTCGAGCGATTCAAGCCCAAGAGACTTGGCAAATTCGTCGTCGATCTTGGTGTCCTGCGGCGCCTCGATCAGGTTGGCCGTGGTCTCGAACTCGGCATCCTTTCCTGCCAGCGGCTCGCTGGCGTAGTTTTTCGGAAATGAAGCCTTGATGGTGCGAGTCTCGCCAGCGCCAATTCCGGAGAGTTGGTCCTCGAAACCCGGAATGAAGGTATTCGATCCAATCACGACCGGGATGTTCTCGCCCGTGCCGCCATCGAACGCCACACCGTCGATCGTTCCCTTGAAGGCCACGGTCACGCGATCGCCGTTTTCGGCCTTGGCACCCTCAGCCTTTGCGGCATAGCTGCGGTTCTGATCCGCGATCCGCTTGATGGCTTCATCAACATCGGAGTCGGCGACATCGACCACCGGCTTCTCGACGGTGAAAGTTTTGAAATCCGCGAGCTGAATTGCCGGCACGATTTCGATGGCGACGCTGTAGCTGAGATCGGACTTGCCCGAGAGCACATCCTCGACCTCTTTCTCTTCGGTCGGCATCGTGACCTTGGGCTCGGTCGCGAGCTTGAAGCCGCGGTCGGCAAAGATTTGCGTGTTGGTGTCGCGGATCGTTTGCTCGATCGTCTCAGCCATCACGGAACGGCCGTAGACCTTCTTGAGGTGGCTGACCGGCACCTTCCCCGGACGGAAGCCGTTGAGCTTCACCTTGTCCTTGAGATCTACCAGCCGCGCATCCGCCTTCGCCTCGATTTCGGCAGCCGGAATGCTGATCTGGAACTCGTGCTTCAGTCCCTCGGCGAGGGTTTCGTTCACCTGCATGGCGTCAATCTTCTTCCGCTTGGTCCAGTCAATGCGACCGGATCATTGTCAATCGGTCGATGCACGGCGAAACGCCTGCACCGGTGGTTCGGCCGGCATCTATCCATCTCGATAGCTGCCTTCCGGAAATCCTTCTGCTCAAACGCTGCAGCGCTTGGTGCGGGCGGAGGGACTCGAACCCCCACAACTTTCGTCACTGGAACCTAAATCCAGCGCGTCTACCAGTTCCGCCACGCCCGCTAGAAGCATCAAATCCGGCCTGCGATGCCGAAGCATGATGCCGAAAAATGCGAAGCGGCTTTCGGTAGACGTCATGCTCCAACGAGTTGAATCGGACGCACTAACGGCGCCGGACAGATATTCCGGCATCATCAACGCGCTCAATGCGGCGGGCTTATAACATGACGATACCGGTTCGCAGCAAAAAAATGGCCGTTTTGCCCGAGCCGCGGCAGCTGGACAGAACCGGGATAAAATGGTCCGGATCGTCGATGACGCGTCGCCCAATTCAACTCACCCGGCGGCATCTGCTGGCCGGCCTCGGCAGTATCGCCTTTGGCCGCGCTGGAACCGCGCAGACGCAAGTGCCGGGCGCGCGGTCCCTGACCTTGAACGCCCTCCCCACGATGCTCACGCTCCGGGCCGGGCAGCCTGAAACCCCGGGTTGGGGTCTCCAGGCAGATCCATCCGAAGCCGTCTCCCGCTTCCGGCAAGGCGATACGACCGAACTGACCCTGAACAACGGTCTTCCAGCCCCGCTGGTCCTGAATTGGCACGGGTTCGATGGGGTTTCCTCGATCGAGCCGTTGACCGCCCGACGACCAATTTTCCCCGGCAAGACCGAGCGATACACGCTCCCGCTGCGCCAAGCCGGCACCTTCCTGTGCGACACCCGCCTGCTGGGCGACGATCTGGCGCAGTCCTCTCCCGCTCGCGCCCTGATTGTCGAAGAGCAAACGCCCGTCGAGGTCGACCGCGACGAACTCCTCCTGATCGAGGACTGGCGGCTTGATTCCAACGGTCTCCCGCTGGCTCCCGGCCGCGCCGGAGAAGCCAAAACTCCGCTCTATCTGGTGAACGGGAAACCCTCGCTCGACCTCACCCTGCGCGCCAACGACCGGCTCAGGCTCCGCTTCATCAATGCCTGTCAGCGCAATGCAATTGCTGTCAAAATTGACAATCTCAATGTTCGGGTCATGGCGATCGACAGCCAGCCTGCCGAACCGTTTCTCGCGCGCGAGGGCCGGCTTGTGCTGGCGCCGGGCACGCGGATCGATCCGTTCGTCGATGCAACAACTGCCACAGGAACGACATCGGCCATCACGCTCCATGACGGTCGTGAGGCCCGGCAGATCGCCCGGCTGCA
>JBEPUM010000371.1:0-3070 GCA_041691515.1 Pseudomonadota bacterium
AGCGATTTGAAACGCAAACTGGAGAGCAGTGATGAGTAAGCCGCAATTCGTCTACGTGATTTACATCAAGACCACGGCGGAAAAACTGTGGGATGCGCTGACCGACCCGAAGATGAACAAGAAATACTGGTTCGGCGCCCATCAGGAAAGCCAGTGGACGGCCGGTTCATCCTGGAAGATCGTGTTTGCCGACGGCGGCGTCGCCGACACCGGCGAAATCATCGAAGCCGACCCGCCGAAACGCCTTGTCATCAAGTGGCGCAACGAATTCAGACCCGAGCTGAAGGCGGAAGGCACTTCACGCTGCACGATGCAGATCGAAGCGGCCGACGGCGCCGTCAAGCTGACGATCACGCACGCCCCCGACGGCGACGGCACCAAATTCATCGAGGCTGTTTCCGGCGGCTGGCCGCTGATCCTGTCCAACCTCAAGTCACTACTCGAGACCGGCACCATCGCGGTCGCGGTGAAACCATGAACATCGCCGATTTCAGACCCGACACGGTCTACACCATCTACATCGCCGCCACGCCCGAGAAAGTGTGGCAGGCGCTGACGTCGGCGGAGTTCAGCCGGCAATATTTTTTCGGCTTCGCGATCGAGATGGAGCCGAGGACCGGTGGCGCTTTCACAGTCCGCGCGCCCGACGGATCGCTGCACATCGACGGCGAGGTGATCGAACACGATCCGCCGCGCAGGCTAACGGTGACCTGGAACGTCAACTGGCCCGGACTTGTCGACAAGCTCGGCCAAACACTCGTCACCTACGCGATCGAACAGGCCGGCGACTCCGTCCGGCTCACCATGACCGAGTCGCATAACCGCGTGCTCGACGACGATATTCTGTCAGGTGGGCGGCAAGGCTGGCCTGCGATCTTGTCCAGCCTGAAGAGCCTGCTCGAAACCGGAAAACCGCTTACGGTCAAGATGGAGCCGCCGCTGCGCATGCTGGCTGCGCTCAAAAAACTCGGCATCGAGACACCGGGCGGGTGATCGTTTTCATCGCCCAGAAGCAACCGATCTGACCACCAATAACAACCGCGGTTCACCGCGTAATGACAATCTCTGCAATATAAAAAGGCCCCGGGATAACCGGGGCCTTTTTGATTTCGAATAGAGCTAGAGCCGTCCCATCAATAACAGGATGACGAGGACGATAATCACCAACCCGAGACCGCCGCCGCCGTAGTAACCCGTTCCGTAGAACGGACCGCCGCCGAGGCCGCTGAAGCCGCCGAGCAGCGCGATGACGAGAATAATGAGAATGATTGTGCCGATGCTCATGTCGTTCCTCGCTTGGTTAGTGGTGCATGAAAATGGCGAGGAGAATGATCAGCGGAATCGGAATTCCGATGATCCAGAGAAGAAGTCCGCGTCCAAAGCCCATGTTCGCCTCCTGTTTGCTGGTGCGACAACTCGGCGCTATGGACGTTGTTCCCCGAAGAGGAACCGACAATTTTCGCGCAAGGATTGGAACAAAATCAGCCGAGCGTGCGCAGTTCGCGCCGCAACACTTTGCCGGTCGCCGTCATCGGCAGGCTTTCGGCGAACTGCACCTGCCGCGGGTATTCGTGGGCGGCGAGCTTTACCTTGACGAATTCCTGGATCTCGCGCGCCAGCGCTTCGCTGGCCGCAAAACCCGGCCGCAACACGATCCATGCCTTCACCGCCTCGGTGCGGATCGGGTCAGGCACGCCGACCACCGCAGCGAGCGCCACCGCCGGATGCTTGATCAGCGTGTCCTCGATCTCCGCCGGCCCGATGCGATAGCCCGCGGAGGTGATGACGTCGTCCTCGCGGCTCATGTACCAGAAGTAATCGTTGTCATCGCGCTTGCCAAGATCGCCGGTGAGCAGGAAGTCGCCGGCATATTTCTTCGCGGTCGCTTCCGAATTGCGCCAGTATTCGATCATGGTGCACGGGTTCGGCTGACGCACGCCGATGATGCCCGTGGTGCCGTTGGGCAATACGTCGCCCTGTTCGTTGACGATCCGCACGTCGAAACCCGGCGTCGCCTTGCCCATCGAGCCCGGCAGGATCGGAAACAGCTTTGCGTTGTTGCCGACCACGAGGTTGCATTCGGTCTGGCCATAGATCTCATGCGCCTCGATGCCGAAGGTCGCGCGCACCCAGTCCAGCAATTCGCTGCCGAGCGACTCGCCGCCGGAAAAGATGCTGCGCAGCTTCACGCCGGCATGCTTCACATTGGCCTGCCGCATCAGCTTGAGCGCGGTCGGCGGCAGGAACACGTTGCGCACATTGTGATCCGCCATCAGTTGCATGGCCTGGTGCGGATCGAATTTTTTCGCGCGATAACCGACCATCGGCACGCCGTGATACCACGCCGGAAACAGCGCATCGAACAGCCCGCCGATCCACGCCCAGTCTGCTGGCGTCCACATCACATCGCCAGGCTTAGGAAAGAAGTCGTGCGCCATCTCGACGTTGGGCAGATGGCCGAGCAGCACGCGATGCGCATGCAGCGCGCCTTTGGGATTTCCGGTCGTGCCCGAAGTGTAGATAATCATCGCCGGATCGTCGGCCGCGGTCTCGACGGTGGCGAAGTCACTGGGCGCATCCTCGATCGCCCGCCAGAACGATTTGGCGCCGGCAGGAACATCGCCACCGATGACGTAGATGTCCTGCAGATACGGCAGCCGCTCGCGGATTTTGCTGAGCTTGTCCCAGCCGGCCTGATCCGTGACGATGGCTTTCGCGCCGGAATTTTCGAGCCGGAATTCCAGTGCATCCTCGCCGAACAGCATAAACAGCGGCACCGAGACGAGGCCCGAACGGAACGCCGCGAGATGCGCCACCGGCAATTCCAGCGACTGCGACAGAAATACGCCGACGCGATCGCCGCGCTGCAAGCCGTCCGCCTTCAGCACGTTGGCGAACCGGCGCGAGAAATCGCACAACTCGTCGAAGCTGGTGCGGGTGACGCGGCCATCCGCGTCGAGATAGATCAGCGCCAGTTTTCCCGAGCCATCGGCATGGCGATCGCAGGCTGCGGTCGCGATGTTGAAGCGCGCCGGCACCTCCCAGCGGAAATCGCGATAGAGTTTGTCGT
>JBEPUM010000372.1:0-3045 GCA_041691515.1 Pseudomonadota bacterium
TGCGCCTTGGGATCGGAGAACGCCCGCGCATTGTGCTTGCGGCAAAACGAGCACTGGCAGGCGCCAAGCACCTGGTCGGCGGGCTGCCGGTCGGTTACGAGCTCCACGCCAATGGCGCCGCAATGACACTGACCTTTAAAAAGCATGTCAGCCCTTTCTCCTGAATTTCACGGACGTCGAAACAAGTGAGACCATATTGATCTGTTTTATGAGCCGGCCGATCGGCCGGCCGCGTGCTTCTCCTGGGCCGCTTCAACAAGCTTTTGCAGCGATGAACGGGTTGGAGCGAAGAACGTCGTACCGGTCTGCGCTGCCGAGACGTCGAGCAGGCGGTCGTAAGCTCCCGGCGGGTCGCCGATATACATGCGTTGCAGCATCTTCTCTATCACCAAGAGATACCGAGAATAACCGATAAAATAGGTGCCGAATTCCTGCCGTCCCGGCCGGCCGAACGGCATATTGTCGCGCAGGATGTCGAATTCGTTTCCATCGGCATCAACGATGGTGGCCAGCGACTTGTGTGATTTGCGCGGAGCGTCGTCGTCATCGATTTCGATATTGTCGATCTTGGTGCGGCCGATGATCTCTTCCTGAAGAGGGGTCAGAATTTGCTTCCATGCGACGAGATCGTGCAGATATTTTTGAACGACGACGTAGCTGCCGCCGGCGAAATCAGCGTCTTCGTCCCCGACGAGCGCCGATGCGGGGAGATCGAGGCCGGTGGGGTTGGCCGTGCCGTCGACAAAACCGAGAAGGTCACGGGCATCGAAATATCGAAAGCCCGACACTTCGTCGATCACCGTCACGCCGGCGCCGAGACTGTCGAGGAGAATCCGCTCGAACTCGAAGCACAGGTCGGGACGTTCGGATCGGATATGGAAGAGAAGGTCGCCTGACGTTGACGGCGCCGCATGGATCGATCCTTCGATCGGCGCAAATCGTTTCAACTCCTTCGGCCGTGTGTCTGTGTCGACACGATCCCAGAGATCGCGGCCAATGCCGGCAATGCATGACAGGCGGCCCGATAGATCGCGGAAGCCGACGGTCTTGACGAGATCGTCCAGCCCGTCGAGCACGGAGAAGACTTTTGCGAGAGCGCTTTGGTCGTCCGCGACGATAACCACGAGAAAGATCGCGGCTGATGACAGCGGTGCATCGATGCTCTGCGCATCGATCGGCACTCTGTCCCAATTCTTTCCTGACATTCCGAATTCTCCGTCCGGAATTTATTTCAGATGGGGTGCGATCTCAACGGTATCTTTGCCCGCCCGGCGCCAGGACACGATCCGAGACACGATCCGGCACCAACGCTGACGCCGCCCGCTCAGTTCTTGATCTTGTAGCCGGTCGATTTCACCACGGGGGTCCAGCGCGCGATGTCGGTCGCCAATTCCTTGGCCATCTCGTCTGTCGTCGATCCCACGGGAATAAGACCGGCGGCGCCGAGCTTCTGCGTCACTTCCGGCTTCTTCATCGCGTCGCCGACGGCGGCGGCAAGTTTTTTGGCGAAGTCCGGCGGACTACCGGCCGGCAGCCACATGCCGTACCAGGAGTCGGCGACAAGATCGATGCCCTCTTCCTTGAGTGTCGGCGCGTTGGGAACGAACGGCGAGCGCTTCTCGCTGCTGACCGCCAGGATCTTCAGTCCGCCGGCATTGTGCTGCGCGACCACGTCCGACACCGGCGTGATGGCGAACGGCAGATGGCTGCCGATCAGGTCGTTGAGGATCGGCGTGGTGCCGCGATAGGCCACGCGCGTCATCGGAATGTCGAGTACCTGCGAAAGTTTGGTGCCGGCGAAATGCGGAATGGTGCCGTTGGAGGGCACACCGAAGGTTGCCTTGTCCGGATGCGCCTTCAGCCACGCGACAAAACCCTTAAAATCCTTCGCCTCGACGGCGGGACCTGCGACGACGCAGAAATCGAACCGCGCCAGCAGCGACACCGGCATGAAATCCTTCTCGGTGTTGAAACTCGGATTGGTCTCCACCATCGGCAGCAGATACATGGTTGGCCCGGTGGTCATGAGAATCGTGGTCGTGTCCGGCTTGGAATTCTTGACGTAGCGGATGCCGATCAGGCCGTCGGCGCCGTTGCGATCCTCGACGATGAAGGTGCGGTCGAGCGGCTGGCTGATGGCATTCCCGACCAGCCGGCACAGCGTGTCGCCGCTGCCGCCGGCTGCGAACGGGAAGATGATCTTGGTCACCGGGCCGGATTGGGCTGACGCTTTGCCTGCCATGGCCGCCAGCGGCAGGCTGACGCCCGCGGCCAGGAAATTTCGCCGATCCATAGGTCTCTCCCTGTATGACTTTGACCGACTTTAAAGCAGATCGCGGCGGCCGCTGGAATGCGCGTTAAGTCCAATAAGCGATAGCGGCTAGGGGATACTACAGGCCGAGCGCCACCTCGGCCCAGCCGATGACGGTCTTGCTGTTGAGGAACGCGACGACGCTGGGCTCGAGCGCCTCCGGACGATCATGATCGATCAGTGCGGTGGCAACGACGGCGTCGCAGTGATCGTTGAACGCAACCGCGAGCGCCGAATTCTGTGCCCGATAGGGGGTGCTGAGAGCATACGGCCGGCTGCGGCCTTTCATCCATCCGACCGTAATGGGACGGCCGGGACTGAGCACCGACGGCTTGTCGCCCATGAGATTGAAGTCGGCGAGGCGCTTGAGCTCGTCGTCGTCGGATACGCCGGTGGTGCAATTGCAGAAGCCGATCTTGGCCCGGATATAGAGATTGACCTCGACCCCGCAATCGGCGGCGGTGCAGCGAAACGCTTTGCCTTTGCCCCATTCGTCTGCCGGAAACGGCCACTGTGCTTCGGTCCACACGGGATGGTTCGGGGGCGAGATCGGCCCGCGATGATTGGGTTGCGGCCACCCGACATAGGCCAATGCTCCGCCGAGCGCCCCGAACCCGAGGCCGAACAGTGCGGCTATCGCGACGATTTTCCTCATCACGCGAACTTTGGGTTCAGCCCCCTAGTTGCCGGCGACAAATGTCTTTGCCGCTACGAGCGTCGGACGCTGGGAATCC
>JBEPUM010000373.1:0-3042 GCA_041691515.1 Pseudomonadota bacterium
AGGCACGCACGCGGGACGCCGTATCCTGTTCCGCCTTCAAGACGCCTCTAGAAAGCGCCCCTCGTGAGCAGGACGGCGCAAATATACCCGCGCCCTGGAGACCGGGGATAAGGCAACGCGATTTTTTTCCGGTTGCCATGTTTCCGAGTTACAAACGGTCGAGAATCCGGATGGGTAGGTGAGGCATGGTGGACAAGCAGGCAATGCGCGAAGAGGCCGAACGGCTGATGCGCGAGGCGATGGAGCGCAAGGGCGTTGCTGTGAAGCAGGGCGAGACGCGCATTATGACCAAGTGTGGAAAATGCGGTGCCGAAAACAAGGTGAAAGCTCCGAAGGGGGCGACGCGCGTGAAATTTACCTGCAAGGAATGCGGGCAGGCCCAGGTTACGTTATAGAGTGACGCTGCAAAGTAAGTCGAACTGACGATAGCGCCCGACCGCGCCGTTCAGGTCATCGGACCGGGAATGAAGCAACGGATCAACGGACGTTTTCCATCCCGATACATCGGCCACACCATCGTGCGCCCGGCAAGGTTCGGCGTTTTGAGGACGGCTTCGTCCGGCACGTCGATCCATTCGCCGCCAAGATATACGCGGTAGTGGCCGTCCTTCGAATCCCAGTCGGCTTCGCTGATAACGGTGCCGTCGGCGTCGGAGCAGCACGGCCCTCTGCCCGAGCGCAGGCTGTCGAACCATTCATGCAAGGGTGAATTTGCATAGCGGCCGTCGTCGCGAGCGAACAGCGGTGCCGCCAGGGACGCCATTCCCATAACCAGAACGCCGGAAACCAATGCGCGCATGGCGGCCGCCTTTTGACGTGATCCTCATGCTAGCCACAATTGTGGTAATCCCGTGAGCAGCACGCCATCATTCGCTGCCGCCAAGCGAGTGCTTCAGGGCCGATTACACAAAAGCCGCGCGCCCGTCAGGCCGCGCGGCTTTTTTACATCATGCGAAGCGCTTTACTTCGACATGTTGTCCTTGCTCATGCTGTCGCTTTTCATCTTCGAACTCTTCGACATGCCGACTGTCTTGTGTTTCGACGTCTTGCTCTTGGCCATCTTGCCCTTCGACATCTGATCGCCCGACATGGACGAGCCGTTGGACATGGTGTCGTTCTGTTTCATGTTGTCCTGAGCCGGCGGGCCGGACGTCTGCGCTGATGCGGTTCCGAGTCCCATCAACGTTGCGCAGCACACAGCGAAAACAAATTTCTTCATTGTGATTTCCTTGGTCAGTTGATCGACGCCGCGATAATGCAATCGACCAGCCGACGTTCCGAGGATTGGCGAGGTTGCCAAAATTTCATGTGTGCCTGTTGTTTGGACATGCACGGGGGAGGTGCCGCCGGTCGCGTTGGTCTTTGCCATCGCTCGTTGCTTTGATACGGTCACGGTTCTGCCGCAAATTCTGCGCGACACGATAGGGGATATTCAATGCTGACGCTCCATCATCTGAATGACTCGCGCTCACAGCGCATCCTCTGGCTGCTCGAGGAGCTTGGCACGTCCTATGAGTTGAAGCGCTATGAGCGCAACGCACAGACGCGCCTTGCGCCGCCTGAGTTGGAGGCCATCCATCCCCTCGGCAAATCGCCCGTTATCACCGACGGCGATGTAAAGATCGCGGAGTCCGGCGCCATCGTCGATTACATCATTCGCCGCTACGGCGAGGGCAAAATGATGCCGTCGCCGGACAGCCCGGCCTTTGAGGCCTATAATGAGTGGCTGCACTATTCGGAAGGCTCGGCAATGCTGCCGCTGATGCTGAACCTCTATGTGTCCAGGCTGAAAGATGCCGGTGCGCCGTTGCATCCGCGTATCGAGAGCGAGCTGAAAAACCATCTCGGCTATGTCGATGGTGCGCTCAAGGGCCGCGAGTTCTTCGTCGGCAAAGCGCTCACGGGCGCGGATATCCAGATGAGTTTTGTGCCCGAGATGGCGAAGGCTTTTGGCAAGCTGGAGCCGTACGCGAATTTGAGCGCGTGGCTGACGCGCATGCATGCGCGGCCAGCATTCCAGCGCAGCGTCGAAAAGGGCGGGGCCTATCGCTTCGCAGGATGAACCTGCGCGCCGGTGACGCGTGACGCGCGTCGTGTCTTACTTGATCCGCACGGTGATTTTCTTCGACACCAGCGGTGGAACGAAGGGATAGTGATCGGCGTCGCCCAGCACGAGTTGCAGGGTGTGCTTGCCCTGCGGCAGTTCGATGCGCGCTTCGGTCTGGCCGGCGCCGAAGTGGACATGGGCCTTGTCCTGTGGGATCGGCTCTTCCGGATTGAGCGGCTCGTTGACGTCGATCAGCAGATGATGATGGCCGCTGTTCTGGAAATTGTCGCCGGCATGGGTAACGCCCATCCCGCGCAATCCGAACCGGCACCAGAATGCGCCCTTGATGACGGCGCCGTCGTGCGGCCAGATGAAGTAGAGCTGGGCGTCCTTTGGCGCGGGCTTGCCCTTGGCGAACGCAACGGCCGGGAAGGAGGTCATCGCAACGAATAGCAGAGTGCGCCGGGTGATGGTCATGACGCGTCCTCATCAATGATCTTGAAATGTCTACAATGTCAGCGCGATACGAAATCCATGGGTGGGGTAACGAACATTGGTGTCATAGCTGTCGCGGTTCGACGGGCGTACATAGCGTGCATCGTTTCGCCACGAGCCGGATCGCAGGACGTGTGACGGACAGTTGTCTTCCGCCCAGGCCGAGCCGTCGACCGGCGCGCCCTGGTAGTTCTTGTGCCAGCAGTCCTCGACCCATTGATCGACGGTGCCGCCCATATCGTAGAGGCCGAATGGATTGGCCTTGAAGCTGCCGACCCTGCCCGGCATCTCCGCTGCTGCGACATCGGTGCAGTTCTTGCAACCGGCGAGGCCGAACTGGAGCTGTTCGCCCCACCAGTATTTGCTGCGGGTGCCGCCGCGCGCGGCGTATTCCCATTCGGCCTCGGTCGGTAGCCGATACGGTTTCCCGGTCGTTTCCGCCAGCCATGCAGCGAATTGTCTGGCATCGCTCCAACTGGCGTTGGTGATCGGCGCATCGT
>JBEPUM010000374.1:0-3041 GCA_041691515.1 Pseudomonadota bacterium
GCCAGCAATATCTCGACGAAGGCTTCCGGCTTCAGGCGCGGAATATTGTGCCCACAATCGAAGGCAAAGGTCGTCCACGCAGGGTCCGCGTTCAGACGCCGATAGAGCTCGCGAAACGGGCTTCCCTCCCATCCATGCGCTCCGACGAAAACTTTTTGTGGAACATCGCGCCAACGTCCGCTGAGATCGATGGCCTGGAGAAACGTCCCCATCGGGTGCGGGCGGCAGCGCGCGTCGAGATGAGGCGGTGGCGCGCAGGTCAACCCATCGGCCGCAGCGCCGGCGATGAATGCATCGCGGAATTGCTGGCTTGTCAGCGACCAGACCGAGTCACCGGATGCAGGCACATAGGCGTCGGAATAGACCAGCGCACGGATATTGGCGGGCTCCGCATCCGCAGCGCCGCTCACGACCATTCCGCCATAGGAGTGCCCGACCAGAATGAGCTCGCCGTGATGAGATTTCATCGCGCGAACGGCCTCACTGATGTGAAGATCAAGATTGGCTGATGGCGCCGACACATCGCCTAGTCCGGCAAGCGTGAGCGGCTCCGCGTTGTGCCCATGCGCGATGAGCAAGTCCGCGACTTTCTCGAACGCCCACCCGCCCTGCCAGCCTCCGGGTATCAAGATAAAGGTCGCCATGTCTCTGCCCTACGCGTCCGGATTCAGCGGCCTCGATACGTCATCCCTAGCCAAAACGGGATCGAGGCGGGAAGTGTCGGCCGCTGCGTCCTCCGAAACAAGGCGCTTGTGCATCTAGCGAAGCGACCGCTGAAGCCGCCGGCAAGGCAAATCGTCGCGACAACCGAACCGAATAAACACGCGCGTATACCCCAGTTGGGGGACGCTCGCTGCGTCGTTCAACCTATTCTGAGCTGAGACTTCGCGATATACGCAAAGCACAGGAGGATAGCCGTGAAGAGGAATCTGCTACTTGCGTTGACACTGATGATGGCGATGACTGCAACCCCAGCCGCCATGGCCTCCGACCTATCCAGCGGGTCCACGCAAATTGCAAGCATCTTGCCGGGCAATAGCGGCAAAGTGGCGATCCCACTGGTCAAGGTGCAGTCGAACTATCGCGACCGCTGCGTCATGAACTGCAAGGTCTCGTACAACATCTGCCGCGACGGTCGCGGTCGTCGCAACAACAATCTATGCATTCAAGAACTCAACGAATGCCTCCCGGGTTGCTAGGGATCACACCACTTCCTTCTCGCGCAATCCCAAAATCTCGTCCGCCGAATAACCCACGCTCGCCAGCACTTCGTCGGTGTGTTCGCCGAGCAGCGGCGCGCGGGTGCGGATCTCGCCGGGCGTTTCCGACAAATGGACCGGACTGCGCGGCACCGGCGCCGCCACACGCATGCCGGGATAGTCGACCGGCTGAAGGTAGCCGGTCGCGACGACATGTTCGTCATCGAGCGCCTGCTGCAGCGACAGCACGGGACCGGCGGGAATGCGCGCGGCTTCCAGCGCCGCGATCGCCTCATTCGTCGTGCGCTCGGCGCACCACTCGCGCATCCGCGCGCTGATTACGACGGCATTGTCGCCGCGCGCCAGATCGTCCTTGAACCTCGCGTCCGTGAGCCAGAACTCCTCGTTGCCCATCAGTTTCGCCCAACGCACGAACAGCGGTTGCCCGACCACCGCGATCAGCACAAAGCCGTCCTTGGTTGGGAGAATATCGCTCGGCGCGGAGGTCTGCCCGCGGTTGGCGGTCGGCTCGCGATCCGCCTTGATGACGGCTTGCTCGATCAGCGCCGGGCCCATCATGTTGAGCGCGGTGCGGAGCAGCGCGCCTTCCACGATCTGGCCGCGTCCGGTGCGGCCCCGCTCCATCAGCGCAGCCATGGTGCCGAAGGCAAGCGCCAGCGCGGTGCCGAAATCCACATAGGGCACCGAAGCGCGATAGGGCTGGCCCGGCTCGCCCGTCATGTAGACCGCGCCCGACATCGCTTGGCCGATGCTGTCGAAGCCGACGCGCTCGGCATAGGGGCCGGTCGCGCCGAACGCGGATGCCGTGGCAAGGATGATATTGTCCTTCGTCGCGCGAAGGCTGTCGTAGTCGAGTTTCATCGCTTTCAACGTCGGCGCGGGCAGATTGGCGATCACCACATCGGCGGTCGCGACCAGACGCCGGACCACCGCGGCGCCCTCGGGCTTCATCGGATCGAGCGTCACGGATTTCTTGTTGCGGTTCATCTGCAAGAACAAACCGCCTTCCCCGGACTCGGACACCGGCGCGACAAAGCGGTCCTCGCCGCCGCTGCGCTTCTCGATGCGGATCACCTCGGCGCCGTAATCGGCGAGCAATGCCGCGCAGTAAGGACCTGCAATGTAGCGGCCGAAATCCAGCACGCGAACGCCAGCGAGCACCTGCGACAAATCCGTTTCCTCCGGCTATTCCGCACGCGCAACCACGCACGGCATTCAGAACACGTTAGAGAAGCAAGGAAACGGTGTCCATGTCGGCGTCGCCGCGCGCGTCTCGGTCGCTCGCAGCGCATGGCGTGATATAATGTCGGTGGCAACAACGCGGGGCGTTGGTGATGCAGAGACGGACTGATAGTCCACGGCGGCGGTTGGCAGCGCTCACGATCTGTTCATTCGTCGCCGCTGCCGCAGTCGTATTCGCCATTCAGCCATCCATTGCTGCGCCCGCAACACCCGGCGGCTATGCGGCCGGTCCCGATCTCTGCGGTACCTATCCCGCCGTGCGCATCGGGATGCGCGCAGGCACCTGCGCCGGACTTGTCGCGACCGAGGCCGACGGGCTGATATTTCCACGCTCGATCCTGCAAATTCCGGGAGACGACAAATTTGTCGTCGCCGATATGGTGGGCTGGGGCTCGCTGAGCGGAAAACTGCTGCTGCTCGACCCCGCGCAGCCGCCGGGACATCGCATCACAGAATTGATCGGCGGGCTCGATCAGCCGTTCGGCTTGCAGCGCGGGCCGGACAACAAAATCTACGCCTCGACGGCCGAAACCATCTTCCGCTTCGACCCGCTGGCGGAAAATCCGAAAGCGACGATCG
>JBEPUM010000375.1:0-3040 GCA_041691515.1 Pseudomonadota bacterium
GCCGAGATCGAGCGCTTTCAGTCCGAAGTCACGGAATGGGAGCAGCGTGAATATTTCGAGATGTTTTGAGTCGCGGGCGCGCAGCCCGCGATCAGATGCCGAGATAGCGGTGCTGAAGATCGGGCTCGGCGATCAATTCTTGCGACGTTCCGCTCCACACTACCCGGCCGCGCTCGATGATGTAGTGACGGTCGGCGATGCGGGTCAGATTTTCGACATTCTTGTCGATGACCAGAACCGACTGGCCCTGTGCCTTTAGCAATGACAAGCAATTCCAGATTTCGTCGCGGATCAGCGGCGCCAGGCCCTCGGTGGCTTCATCGAGGATCAGAAGGCGCGGGTTGATCATGAGCGCACGGCCGATCGCGAGCATCTGTTGTTCGCCGCCCGACAGTGTCGCGCCCATGTTGCTGCCGCGCTCCGCCAGCCGCGGAAACAGCGCGTGAACCTTGTCGAGGGTCCATGGATCAGGTGCCGCGAGCCGATTGGCAGACGCGGCCACAAGGTTCTCGCGCACGGTTAGGTTTGGAAAAATCTGGCGGCCTTCGGGTACCAGACCGATCCCGAGTTTTGCGATCCTGAAAGCGGCGAGGCCGCGGATTTCAGTTCCAGCAAAGCGAATAACTCCCGTTCGCGCGGGCGTCAGCCCCATAATGGAACGGATGGTCGTGGTCTTGCCCATGCCGTTGCGGCCCATGAGCGTCACCATTTCGCCGCTACGGATCGATAGCGACAGGCCAAACAGAACCTGGCTGAGACCGTAGCAAGTCTCGATGTTCTCGACCTCGAGGAGCGACGCGCTGTCAGCCATGATGCGTGACCACTTGCTGATCGCCGAGATATGCGCGGCGAACTTCCGAGTTCTGCCGGATCGCGGCCGGGACGTCACAGGCGATGACGCGGCCGTAAACCAGAACGGTGATACGGTCGGCGAGCGCGAACACTGCGTCCATATCGTGTTCTACCAAGACGATGGTGACTTCGCGTCGCAACTCCTGGAGTAGCTTCACCATACGCGCGGACTCGGTCACGCCGAGCCCGGCCATGGGCTCATCCAGCACCAGCATTTGCGGCTTCGATGCCAGCGCCACCGCAAGCTCCAGTTCGCGCTGCTCGCCGTGACTTAATTCCGAAACGATGGCCTCCGCACGTTCGCCGAGGCCGACACGCTCCAGCGTGGTCATTGCAGCCTTGCGCAGGTGAGCTTCCTTGCGGGCGTTGCCCCAAAATCGGAAAGAGTGTCCATCGCGTGCTTGCGCCGCCAGCGCGACATTATCGATCGCGGTGAAATCCTTCAGCAGCGATGTGATCTGGAATGAACGGGCGAGACCGAGCGCGCTGCGGCGGTACGCGGGCAGGCGGGTCACATCCTGACCGGCGAAATGGATGCTGCCGGAGTTCGGCTGCAATTGTCCGGTCAGCTGGCTGATGAGCGTGGTTTTGCCGGCGCCGTTCGGGCCAATGATCGCATGCAGTTCGCCTCTGACCACATCGAGCGACAGGTCGTCGGTCGCCACAATGCCGCCGAAGCGCCGAGAGAGATTCTTGACGCTGAGCAGGGTGTCAACCACGGCGCAGCCTCCCCAGCCAGCCGTCGATGCCGCCGCGTCCGAACAGCACGACCAGCAGAAGCAGCGGGCCCATGATCAGCGCCCAGTATTCAGTGATCTGCGACAGCGACTCTTCTAGCACGAGGAAGATAATCGTCCCGATCACCGGACCGAACAGCGAGCCCATCCCGCCGAGGATGACCATGACCATCAGGTCGCCGGAACGGGTCCAGTACATGATCGACGGGCTGACAAAATCGGTGTTCGTAGCAAGCAGCGCGCCGGCCAAACCGCACATCGTTCCGGCAATCACGAAGCAGACCAACCGGTAGCGATTTGCGTGAAATCCGATCGCCTGCATGCGCTGCTCGTTGGAGCGCACGCCTTGGACGACCAGCCCGAAGCGCGAATTCACGATGCGCCAGACCAGATAGATTCCGCCGAGCAGGCAGGCAAGGCAGACATAATAGAATTGCGTCCGGTCAGACAGATTGACCAATCCTCCGAAATCGCTGCGCTTGTAGATCGTCAGGCCATCGTCGCCGCCGTAGCGGGCCATGCCGGAGGCGATGTAATAGGCCATTTGCGCGAAGGCCAGCGTGATCATGATGAAGTAGACGCCGCGCGTACGCAACGACAACGCGCCGATGACCAGCGCGAACAGGGCCGAAGCCGCCAGCGCAACTGGCCACTGAATGAATCCCGACCCGATGCCTTCGTAGGCGAGAATGCCGACGGCATATCCGCCAATGCCAAGGTAAGCAGCGTGACCGAAACTCATCATACCGCCGTAGCCCATGATGAGATTGAGGCTGACCGCCGCGAGCGCGAAGATCACAATGCGCGTGAACAGCGTTAACACGAAGATATTTCCGCTCATCGATGAATAGAGCGGCAATAGCATGAGGCCGGCGATGACCAGCGCCCAGACGACGCTGCGAGCGTTGAACGAAGTCGTCATCGTTTGCTGGCCGGGAACAGCCCCTCCGGCCGCACCACAAGGACGATGGCCATGAGCAGATAGATCAGCATCGATGAAAGCGCGGGGGCGGCGGTCGACGCGGCCGCCGGACTCAAGATTTGCCGCAGCAGGTCAGGAGCGTAGGCACGTCCCAATGTATCGATCATCCCGACGAAGATCGCCGCGAGGAATGCGCCGCGGATCGACCCGATGCCTCCGATCACGATGATGACAAAGGCCAGAATGAGAATGTTTTCGCCCATGCCGATCTGGACCGTCAGAATAGGCGCCTGCATCAAACCGGCTAGTCCGGCCAGCGCCGCGCCAAGGCCAAAGACCAGTGTGAACAACAGTCGGATGTTGATGCCGAGTGCCCCGATCATTTCCCGGTTGGATGCACCGGCGCGGATCAACATGCCGACGCGGGTTCGCATCACCACGAGATAGAGCAGGGCAGCAACTACAAGCGAGACAGTGATGATCGCGAGGCGGTAGCTCGGATAGAACACGCCTGGTACGATCTGGATCG
>JBEPUM010000376.1:0-3040 GCA_041691515.1 Pseudomonadota bacterium
GGATGCGCCCAAGCGCTGGCCCGACGACGACGTCATTCTCTACGACGGTGTCTGCGTATTCTGCTCACGCTGGATCCGGTTCGTCGCAGGGCGCGATGCGGAACGTCGATTTCGCTTCACCGCGATCCAGTCGGACTACGGGACGCGGTTGGCGCGAACCTTTGGCATCGATCCGGCCGATCCCGACACCAACGCGGTGGTGCACGGCGGCGTGGCATATTTCAAATCGGATGGTGCGCTGACGGTGCTGCCGCATTTATCGGGCTGGCAATGGACGCGCGCGCTGTTCGCGGTGCCGAAGCCGCTGCGCGATGCGGTGTACAATCTCGCCGCGAAAAACCGTTACCGGATTTTTGGACGATATGAGGAATGCTTCGTGCCGGATGCCGCAATGCGGACACGGGTGATCGAATAAGAGCTTGCGCTACTTTGTCTGTCCCTTCGGCGCCTCATCTGGCGGAATTTCCTTCGCACCGGCCTTCGGAATCACCGCGTCCGGAAGGTTGGTGGCCGGTACGTCGGGCTTGTACTGCATCGGCCGATTCTCAGGCTTGATCGCCGCGCAATCGAGTTTGTAAATCAGTTCGCCTTTTGCTGTCTGGCCGATCGGGGGACAGTCGCGTAGCGCCTCCGGTGAAGGATCCTGCGCGAACGCCGGCGAAGCGGCCAGCAGTATTGCAATCGCCATTATCCGCATCGACGTCTCCCATGACCTCTCTGGCGCCGCTTCGGATGAGCGCCGCCTGGCAGATCAAACGGGATTGGCAGCCTTGAGTTCCCCCGCAGCCCGCTCGCCCGAGTCTCTCGCTCCATGCGCGGTCGAGAAGAAATTCGGCGACGTTGCCTCGCCGGCGAAAAACAAACGCCCGTCGATCGGGGCCGCGAGCACGGCGCGAGCTTCGGCGTGGCCGGGCAGCGCGTGGGAGTAAGCGCCCATTGCAAACGGATCATGCGCCCAGCGCGATTCCGCCAGCGGCCTTAATTTCTTGCGATAGTTCGAGCCGAGCAGCGCTACGATTTCGTCGATCGCGGTTGCGGCGAATGCGCCGTCGCCGGCGTCTTCTAGTTCGCGCGCGAACGTGCCGCCGAAAAATCCCTCGATGCACGGCGCGCCGAACGGGCGCAGGTGGTAGCTGCCCATTTTGGTGCGCATGGTCGCGCCGCGCAGATTGCCGTCCTTCGGCAGTGCGTTCTCTGGATCGTTCAGCGCCAGCATCACCTTGTCGTCGACCCCGAGAGGAAGTCCGCGCGCGGCGTCCACCTTCGCGGACAGCGGCGGGTCGAAGCGGATCGATTCGTTCGCGATCAATGTCGTCGGCGCGGTGACGATCACTCTCGCCGCTGAAAGCGTGCCCTTCGACGTCTCGATCCTGATGCGTGCGCCGGAATGATCGATGCGCCAGACCCGCGTGTTCAGCGCGAGCGGACACGAACGGCCATAGGCCGTGATCAAGGCGCCGTAGCCGCGGGGCACCCGCCAGTTGATCTCGGTATCCTCATAAGCGTCCATGTCATGGATCGAAACGGAATCGAGTTCGCAGCCATTGATGTAGGTCGAGATCGCATCGATCATCGGATTCCAGCGGTTGCCGGGTTCGAGATAGAGGCTGGCCGCGCTGTCGGTGTCGCTCTCGGCGGCTTGTTCGGCACGGTCATAGAACGCATCGAGCGCGGCCATGTAATCCTTGCGCTCGGTCAGCGGAAAGCCGGCGTCAAAACTCTGCTCGCGCCATGGGGGGCGCGTCTTGTCGATGGCGAAGCCGAGCTTTTCCGCGATGTTGACGAACGAATTCTTGTCGGCGGAATGCAGCCAGCCGCAGCCGAGGTCGAAGATGATGCCGGGCGCAGGGACAATGCTGTGAGCGCGGCCGCCGATACGTTCGCGTGCCTCCAGCACGATCACCGAGAGGCCGGAGCCTTCCAGCGCGCGCGCGGCGCCGAGGCCGGCGGCGCCGGCTCCGATGATTGCGACATCGACTTCGGAAGGAAGGGACATTCAAACCTGCATCGCCGTGGCCGGATATGACCGTTCGGGGGAGGGCGTCGCTTTGTCTGTGGCCGCCCGGGAAGTCCGGTTTCTCAAAACAGGTTTATAGACGTAAATGGCCGGGACAAGCCCGGCCATGACGAATATCAGATCTATGGAATGGCTGTTACGCCACCATGTCCTTGGTCTTCTCGGCGCGCTTGCGCTCGGTGGCATCGAGATGTTTCTTGCGAAGCCGGATCGATTTTGGCGTGATTTCGACCAATTCATCCTCCTCGATGTAGGCCAGCGCCTTTTCCAGGGTCATGCGGATCGGCGGCGTCAGCCTGACCGCCTCGTCCTTCGAGGTGGTGCGGATGTTGGTGAGCTGCTTGCCCTTGAGGATGTTGATCTCGAGGTCGTTGTCGCGGGTGTGCTCGCCGACGATCATGCCCTTATAGACCTTCCAGCCCGGCTCGATCATCATCGGGCCGCGATCTTCCAGCTTGAACATGGCGTACGCAACCGCTTCGCCCTGATCGTTGGAGATCAGCACGCCGTTGCGGCGGCCCTGGATGTCGCCCTTGTACGGCAAGTAGTTATGGAACAGGCGGTTCATGATCGCCGTGCCCTTGGTGTCGGTCATCAGTTCGCCCTGATAGCCGATCAGGCCGCGGGTCGGCGCGTAGAACACCAGCCGCAGACGATTGCCGCCGGACGGGCGCATCTCGATCATCTCGGCCTTGCGTTCGCTCATCTTCTGCACGACGACGCCCGAGAATTCTTCATCGACGTCGATGACGACTTCCTCGACCGGCTCCAGCAGCTGGCCGTTCTCGTCCTTGGTCAGCACCACGCGCGGGCGCGACACCGAAAGTTCGAAACCTTCACGGCGCATCTGCTCGATCAGGATCGCGAGCTGCAATTCGCCGCGGCCGGAGACTTCCATCGCATCCTTGTCCGAGGCCTCGACGACCTTCAGCGCGACGTTGCCTTCGGCCTCGCGCAGCAGGCGATCGCGGATCATGCGGCTGGTGACCTTGTCGCCTTCGGTGCCGGCGAGCGGCGAGTTGT
>JBEPUM010000377.1:0-3033 GCA_041691515.1 Pseudomonadota bacterium
GGTGGGGTGAGCGCGGAAGACAAATCCACCCCACCCCGCCGCTCATTTCATTCGCAGCGACCCTCCCCCTCCAGGGGAGGGTGAAAGCCACACTTTAAATGCCGAAGCCTCTTAAAATCTAAGCGCCTTGGCCTGCTTCACCTGCGGCAGCGTCTGCACCTTGGCCAGCACATCCGCCGGCACCGCGCCGTCGACCTCGACCAGCGCGATGGCGTCGCCACCCTGCTTGTTGCGGCCGAGATGGAACGTCGCGATGTTGACCTTCGCATCGCCAAGAAGGCTCGCGAACTTGCCGATGAAGCCCGGCTTGTCCTCGTTGGTGATGTAGATCATCGACTTGCCAAACTCGGCGTCGACGCGAATGCCCTTGATATCTACCAGGCGCGGCTGACCGTCGGCATACACCGTTCCCGCCACCGAACGCTCCTGGTTCTCAGTCGTGACGGTCACCGTAATCAGACTTTCGTAATCGCTCTGCGCCGCGCGCACGACCTCATCCACCACCATGCCGCGCTCCTTGGCGACGACGGGCGCCGAGACAACGTTGACGTCGCCGAGCATCGGCCGCAGCAACCCCGACAACGCCGCCGACGTCAGCGCCTTGATCTTCATCTCCGCGACGTGACCTTCATAAGTAATGGTCACCTTGGAGATTCCGCTTTCGGTGAGTTGGCCGGCGAATGAGCCGAGCTTTTCGGCGAGTTCGATGAACGGCTTCAGTTTCGGCGCTTCTTCCGCCGTGATCGACGGAAAGTTGACGGCGTTGGAGATCGCGCCGGTCAGCAGATAATCCGACATCTGCTCGGCGACCTGCAACGCGACATTTTCCTGCGCTTCGGTGGTGGCCGCGCCGAGATGCGGCGTGCAGATCACGTTGGGATGGCCGAACAGCACGTTCGTGGTGGCGGGCTCCTCGACGAACACGTCGAACGCCGCGCCCGCGACATGTTTGGAATTCAGCGCATCGACCAGCGCCTGCTCATCGACCAGACCGCCGCGCGCGCAATTGACGATGCGGACGCCCTTCTTGGTCTTCGCCAGCGCTGCGGCATCGAGGATATTTTTGGTTTTTTCGGTCAGCGGCGTATGCAGCGTGATGAAATCGGCGCGCTTGAGCAGATCGTCGAGTTCGACCTTCTCCACGCCGAGATCCTTGGCGCGCTCCGGCGACAGATACGGGTCGAACGCGATCACCTTCATCCGCAATCCGAGCGCACGGTCGGCGACGATGGCGCCGATATTGCCGCAGCCGATGATGCCGAGAATCTTGTTGGTGATCTCGACGCCCATGAAGCGGTTCTTCTCCCACTTGCCGGCCTGCGTCGAGGCATCGGCCTGCGGAATTTCGCGCGCCAGCGCCAGCATCAAGGTAATCGCATGTTCGGCTGTCGTGATCGAGTTACCGAACGGCGTATTCATCACGATGATGCCCTTCGCCGTGGCGGCGGGAATCTCGACGTTGTCGACGCCGATGCCCGCGCGGCCAATCACCTTCAGCCTCGAAGCCTGCGCCAGAATTTTTGCGGTGGCCTTGGTGGCGGAGCGGATCGCGAGGCCATCGTAGTTGCCGATGATCTCCGCGAGCTTGTCCTTGTCCTTGCCGAGGTTGGGCTGGAAATCGACCTCGATGCCGCGATCCTTGAAGATCTGCACGGCGGCGGGCGACAGCGCGTCGGAAATGAGAACTTTGGGTTTGGTCATGGTGTTGTCCTCCACCCTCCCCTTGAGGGGGAGGGTCGGCGCGCAGCGCCGGGGTGGGGTGAAGCGATCAATGTGAAATTTCGTGTGAGGCGACTAGGGGAAAACCACCCCACCCCGCCGCACCTGCGGTGCATCGACCCTCCCCCTCAAGGGGAGGGTTCAAGAAGTCACGCCGCCTTGGCGAGCGTGGCCTTTGTCTCGGCAAACGCCCAGTCGATCCACTGCGTCAGCAGCGCGACGTCCTTGGCCTCAACGGTCGCCCCGCACCAGATGCGCAGGCCTGCCGGCGCATCGCGGTAGTGCGCGAAGTCGTAGCCCGCGCCTTCTTTCTCGACGGTGGCGACCAGCTTCTTGGCAAAGTCCGACTGCGCATCCGCCGACAGCGACGTGATCGCGGGATCGATGACCTTCAGGCATACCGACGTGTTGGAACGAACAGCCGGGTCCTTCGCCAGAAAATCGATCCACGGCGTCTTCGCTTTCCAGTCCGCGAGTACTTTCGTGTTGGCGTCAGCGCGCGCCATCAAACCCTTGAGGCCGCCGACCGACTTGGCCCAGTTCAGCGCGTCGAGATAATCCTCGACGCACAGCATCGACGGCGTGTTGATGGTCTCGCCCTCGAAGATGCCCTGATTGAGCTTGCCGCCCTTGGTCATGCGGAAGATTTTCGGCAATGGCCACGGCGGCGTGTAGCTCTCGAGCCGCGCCACCGCGCGGGGCGAGAGTACCAACATGCCGTGCGCGGCCTCGCCGCCGAGCGCCTTCTGCCAGGAGAACGTCACCACATCGAGCTTCGCCCAATCGAGCGGCTGCGCGAAGGCAGCCGACGTCGCGTCGCAAATGGTAAGACCTTCGCGATCAGCCGCGATCCAGTCCGCGTTCGGCACGCGTACACCGGACGTGGTGCCGTTCCAGGTAAAGACGATGTCGGATTTCGGATCCGCGTTGCTGAGGTCGGGGATTTCGCCATAGCCGGAATGCAGCTTGGTGACGTCCTTGAGCTTCAATTCCTTGACGATGTCGCTGACCCAGCCGTCGCCGAAGGACTCCCAGGCGATCGTCGTCACCGGGCGAGCGCCGAGCAGCGACCACAACGCCATTTCAACGGCGCCGGTATCGGATGCAGGTACGACGCCGATCTTGTAATCGGCCGGCACTTCAAGCACCTCGCGCGTCATCTCGATCGCGAGCTTGAGTTTGGCCTTGCCGACCTTCGCGCGATGCGAACGGCCGAGAACAGCATCCTTGAGAAGTTGGGGAGTCCAGCCGGGGCGCTTGGCACAGGGGCCGGACGAGAAATGCGGCACATTCGGCCGCGAAGCGGGCTTCGCT
>JBEPUM010000378.1:0-3013 GCA_041691515.1 Pseudomonadota bacterium
GAGGCCAAACGGTTGCGCACAGTTCTCGACCCATCCCTGATCGTGGGGCTTGAGCATTTCGGAAGCACAGCCGTCCCCGGCTTGTCCGCCAAGCCTATCATCGACATCCTGATTGCGGTGCGATCGTTGGCAGAGGCGCAAGCGACGTTTGTCGAACCCCTTCGGACCCTCGACTACATCTACTGGGCCGAAAATCCAAAGACCGATCGCATGTTCTTTGTCCGGGGCATGCCACCCTTCGGATCGCGGCGTTCGCACCATCTCCATGTGACGGAGCCGGACGGAGAGATGTGGCAGCGGCTCGCGTTCAGGGATTATCTGCGCGCGCGCCCGGAGGAAGCCCGGACCTACGAGCGGCTCAAAAAACGGCTTGCCGCCGAGCATCCCAGGGATCGCGAGGCCTATACCGACGCTAAAGCTGCCTACATTGAAAGCGTCATGCGAAAGGCAATGACGTAGGCGCGCCAGCGCGGTGCGCTGTTTTTTCGCTCCGCGGGCATGACGACGGCCCGGCTACCGACTATACCCCGCCCTCCAGACTTCATTTCGAAAATACTGGACCATTGCTGGATCATTGGAGCACCCGCGCAGGTGGACAACAACGTCATCATCTGGGGCATCACCGGCGTCGCCACGCTCGGTGTCATCGTTCGTCCGTTCCGAGTGCCGGAATACGTCTGGGCCATCATAGGCGCTGGAGTTCTGGTGGCGTCCGGGCTGCTGCCGTGGCGAGACGCGCTTGCGGCAGCCGGGAAAGGCACAGACGTCTATCTTTTTCTCATCGGCATGATGCTGCTGTCGGAGGTCGCGCGTCAGGAAGGATTGTTCGACTGGCTGGCGACACACGCCGTCCTGCAGGCAAAGGGGTCCGCGAAGCGGCTGTTCTTCATCGTGTATGCGGTCGGCACGGTCGTGACCGTGTTCCTGTCGAACGATGCCACCGCCGTGGTGCTGACGCCGGCCGTCTACGCCGCGGCGACCGCCGCTCGCGTGGAACCGTTGCCCTATTTGTTCATCTGCGCGTTCATCGCCAACGCCGCGAGCTTCGTGCTTCCGATTTCCAATCCGGCCAACCTGGTTATTTTCGGCGCGCACATGCCGCCACTCGGTCTGTGGCTTTATCATTTCCTGCTGCCGTCGGCGGCCGCGATCCTTGTTACCTATGCAGCGCTTCGCTTTACGCAACGCGAGGCTTTAAATCAGAAAATCGCGACCGACTTGGTAACGCAGCCACTCTCGATCGGCGGCAAATGCGTCGCGATCGGAATCGGCCTGACGGCGGTCGCGCTTCTGGCAGCCTCGGCGCTGGACTGGCAGCTTGGCCTTCCGACATTCGTTGCGGGCGCGGCCGTGACCGTCATCGTTCTCGCAATCAGCCGGGAATCGCCGTTGCCCGTGTTGCGGGACGTCTCCTGGGGCGTGCTTCCGCTGGTCGCCGGACTGTTCATCCTGGTTGAAGGTGTCGAACAGACCGGAATTTTACAGGTGATGGCGCGGATGCTGCGCGAGACCGCAGCAGTATCGCCTCAAGAAACTGCCGTCGGCGCGGGCGCCATTGTCGCCTTCGCTTCAAATCTGCTCAACAACCTGCCGACCGGACTCGTCGCAGCCAACGTCAGCCAGACGGCCGGCGTCCCACTCAACATCACGAGCGGATTGCTGATAGGAGTGGATCTCGGGCCCAATCTTTCGGTGACCGGCTCGCTCGCAACCATTCTCTGGCTGATCGCGCTTCGGCGTGAAGGCGAGAGCTTGACGGCGTGGCAGTTTTTGAAGCTCGGAATGGTCGTCATGCCGCCGGCGCTAGTGGCCGCCCTGCTGGCGATGTCGCTGATGCCTTAGACGAACTGGACCAGCGGCAAACTACTCGCCGCTGGAGCCGCCCGCCACGATCTTCTCGCTCAGTTTCTGATCGACGACCTGCACCGTATTGTCGATATCCGCATTGGGCATGTCGAGCTCGTGCGAAATCAGTTTTACCAAGAGATCGACGCGCTCGATGAACGGCGCACCGGCCGCCACCGCGCGCGCGGCCGATGACGGCTTCAGCAGGCTCTCTGCCGCCTTGGCGTATTTCTCGAACGGCACCTGATCGGCCGGATCGGCGCCGAGTTTCCGGGCAACCGCATCGACATGGTCATAGATCGCTTGCGAGCGCTTGAGATCGCCGTGGACGGCGTCGCGGATCGACTGCGGTTCCTCCAGCGTGATGCAGCGGTAGTTGCCTGTCAACAGCATCGACCATTTGGCGAGCGGCACGAACAGCGAGTCGAACACCTTGAGCTTGACCGGCACATCCTTGCCGTCCAGCGTCACCGCGTCGATATCGGCTTCCAGCTCGCGCAGCAGCTTGTTGTGGGCCTCATCTTCAAACGCCGCCGCTTTGAAATTCGTCGGCAGACCGACGTGCAACACGTTCGCGGGCTCTTCCGGCGGACGGAAAGCCTGCGGGTCAGGCGAGCACAGCGACACCAATCCGGGCTTGAATCGCTCCCAAACCTGCGCGTTGGTATAGGCTTCCTCGAGGTCCATATCCGCCAGCGCGTCGATCCGCTTGAGATAAGGCAGCGGCGGCATGTTCATGATCGACAGGCACGGCAGACTGGCCGCGGCGATCTTCACCATCAGAACGCGGATCGTGTGGTTGGTGTATTGAGGCTCCTGCATCGCTAACGCCACCAGATCGTAGCGGCTGAGATCGACGTTTTGGGGCGGGCTCGCGTCGAGTTTACCCGGCAGATCGCGCGAAAAAATCGAGCGGTGGTTCGGCTCGTCGCGCAGCTTGATGCGGACTTCCGTCCCCTTGTCGTTGATGAGGGCCGCGGTGTTCTTCCGGCAAACCAGCGTCACGTTGTGACCGGCCATCAAAAGCTTTGTTGCCAGCAACGAGCCGTAGGAGGCTCCGAGAATCAGGATGTTGCGCGCCATGCTCACTCATTTGCGGGTTATCGGGAACAGCCCCTTTGCGAAGAAGCGCCGTATCTACCGCAAGCCCGCGGACATCACAATGGAG
>JBEPUM010000379.1:0-3012 GCA_041691515.1 Pseudomonadota bacterium
GCCTTCGTGGCCGGTCTCGAGGAATGGATCATCCGCGCGCTGGCCGCCTTCAACGTCACGGGAGAGCGGCGGGAGGATCGCGTCGGCGTCTGGGTTAGACGGCCTGACAAGGGACCGGGCCACGAAGACAAGATCGCGGCGATCGGCGTCCGCCTGCGCCGCTGGGTGTCCTTCCACGGCATCTCGCTCAATGTCGAACCCGATCTGAGCCATTTCGATGCCATCGTGCCCTGCGGCGTCACCGACCCGCGCTACGGCGTTACGAGCCTGGTCGACCTCGGCCTGCCCGTCACGCTGGCGGACGTCGATGTCGCCCTCAGGCAGGCGTTCGAGGAAGTCTTTGGCTCCTCGGAGCTACGCCTGCCGGAGACGATGGCCTGAGGATCAGGCCGCGACGCTCTGCGGCGATACCGCAAGCTTGCCGGCGATATAGCGGCGCTCCTGCGTAAGGCCTCCGAAGCCATAGGCGTCGCCCCTGACTTCATCAACGTGCAGATAGCTCTCGGTGTGCAACGGCCCGAGCAATTCGCCCATTCGCTTGAACATCGCGGCGAGATAGGCCGCCTTTTCGTCCTTGGTGTTGGTACCTTCGGAGACGTGGACGTCGAGCCAGAAGCTCGCAAGCTTCTGTTCGGCAAGGGACTTGCCGCCGGCGAACCAGTCAGCCGCATCGGCTGACTTGACGATAACAGCGGTCACCTTGGGATCCTTGTGCAGGATTTTGGCGGTGAGTTCGCTGACGGCAGCGGCAATGTCGGATTTCAGCGACGTTGTCTGGCGCGAGCTGGAGTAAGTGACAGTGATGAGGGGCATGGTCGTTCTCCTGAATGTTGTGCGCCCGAACCGAGCGTCTGACAGGAAACTAGACCTTGCCTTATGATATTGGTACCTTATCATGAATAATATCAATAATAACAGATATTGATGATATGACCACGCTCGACATCGCGACCGTCCAGGCTTTCCTGCTGGTGGCCGACCTGCAAAGTTTTACGCGCGCCGCGGAAGTTCTCGGCACGACGCAAGCGGCGGTCAGCATGAAATTGCAGCGGCTGGAGGCCACGCTTGGCAAGCGCCTGGTCGAACGTTCGCCCCGTGCCGTCAAGCTGACATGCGATGGCATGGCCTTTCAAGAGAACGCCCGCACGCTCATCGAAGCCCACGACCGCGCGCTGGCGGGACCAAGGGTCACCCGGCAACAACTGACGCTCGGTATCAGCGATCACGTTGCCGGCCCCGAACTGGTGCCGCTGCTGGAACGGCTTCATGCGACATCGTCGGCGCTGTCGCTCGCCGTGACGATCGGTTTTTCGCGACCTCTGCTCGATGCTTTCGACGGCGGCAAACTGGATGCCGTGATGGTGCGTCAGGAAGCCGGCCGGCGCGGTGGCGAGAAACTGACCGACGACACCTTTGGCTGGTTCGCTTCACCGCGATTTCAGTGGCAGCGCAGAGAGGCCTTGCCGCTTGCAACACTCGCGCCGCCCTGCGGCGTGCGCGCCGTCGCCATTCGCGCGCTCGACAAGGCCGGGATTGGGTGGAGCGAGGCCTTCGTCGGCGGCGGCGTCAGCGCGGTCGTCGCGGCGGCATTGGCTGGCCTGGCAGTTGCGCCGCTTGCCGCACGACTGGCGCCGCCAGGTCTCGCCGATATCGGACCTGCCAATGGATTGCCGCGGCTAGGCGCGTCGAAAGTTATGCTGCACTCGCGGGTCAGCGATCCCATCAAATTGACGGCGCTGCGGACGCTGGCGGCGACCTTCCGTAAGGTTGTCACGGCCTGAGCAGCTGGACGGTCCCACGTCAGGACACCGCGCGTTCCGTCTCGATTTCCTCGGCACCTGCCTGCATCGCTGCGGCGAGGAGATCGTAGACCTTGATCCACGCGGAACGAACTTCGAACGTGAAGAGATCGCCCAAACCCTTTTCCAGCGCCCACAGCAGTGCCTGGGCGACACTCGCGTAATGCTCCCGCTTCGCCCCATATCCAACGTGACGCGCGCCAAGTTCTCTGACAACGGGCGCAAGCGCCGGAAAATCGTGCAACCTGCCCACGCAACTCGAAAGAACGGCCATCAACTTGCGTTTCTGATCGGTGATGTCCTCGGAAAACAAGCGGCGCAGATTCGGCGCGATGGCAAACAGCCGGCCGTAGAAAAGGCTGGAGACGGTATCCTGAATTGGGACGACGAGCGAAAAACTGGTCCGCACCAACATCACGTCGCGCGCGGTAAGCGCGTGATTTTTCTCAATGCCTGCGGACCGTTTCGGGATGGCGTCGTCAAAATCAAGCTCGGCCACGGGACAGGGCCGGCCAAACAGATAACCCTGCGCCTGCGTGCATCCGGCCGCGCGCAGAAGATCGAACTGCTGCTCGGTCTCAACGCCCTCCGCTGTCGTAACGATGTCGAGGCTGCGTCCGAGATTGGCAACGGCGCAGACGATGGCGGCGCAAACATCCATTTGCGGCATCTCACTCACAAACGACCGATCGATCTTGATTTTGTCGAATGGAAACGTCCGCAGATAGGTCAATGACGAATAGCCGATGCCGAAATCATCAAGCGCGATGGAAACGCCGAGGTCGCGAAGCCGGTGCAAGACGCCGATATTTTCGTCGGTGTAATGCAGAAGCACTGACTCGGTAATCTCAAGCTCGAGCCGCTTCGCCGGCAATCGCGTTTCGGCGAGAATGCGTGCGACCTGCCCGGCGAGATCCGAATTCTGAAACTGAACCGGCGAGAGGTTGACCGAGACCCGAACCGCCAACGGCCAACGGGATGCGTCGCGGCAGGCCTGCTGCAGAACCCATTCGCCGAGCGCGTTGATCAAGCCGGTCTCTTCGGCGAGCGGGATGAATTCGTCGGGCCGGATCAGCCCGTAGACGGGGTGGCGCCAACGGACGAGCGCTTCCATCGCTACTTTGCGGCGAGTTTCGATATTGATGATGGGCTGGTAATGGACTTCGAATTCGCCTGCCCCAAGGGCATGGCGCAAATCCTGTTCCAGCTTACG
>JBEPUM010000380.1:0-2995 GCA_041691515.1 Pseudomonadota bacterium
CAAGGAACGCAACGACACGTTCCGCAAGCGTCATCCGCGCGAACAGGAAGCCGATCGCGACCATTCCGAATAGCCCGATTGCCACCAGCGCCTTGACGGTCGCATAGACCACCGCGCCATAAAACCCGAGCGAGACCGCCATTGGATCGCCGGGCTGCAACATCAGCGAGGGCGAATACACCGCGATAAATGGAATCACATAACCAGCGAGCGCGATCCGCATCGCCTCCCAGCCGATCTTGTCCGGGTTCTCCTTGGCGATCGGCGCCGCCGCGAGCGCTGCCAGAGCAACCGGCGGCGAAAGGTCGGCCATGATGCCGTAATAGAACGCGAACATGTGGCTGACGATCAGGGGAACGCCGAGTTTGGCGAGCGCAGGCGCCGCCAGCGCCGCCGTGATGATGTAAGTAGGAATCGTCGGAATGCCGGTGCCGAGCAGGATCGACAGCAGCATTGTCATGATCAGGGCAAGGAAAAGGCTTTTGGCACCGAGCCCGATTATCCAGCCACCGAAAACGGTGCCGACACCGGTCTGCGTCATCATGCCGATGATGGTGCCGACAATCGCGCAGGCCATGCCGACGGTGACCGCCGACTTGGCGCTCTCGGCGAGCGAGTCGCGGCAGTCCAGCAGCGTCTTCCTGCCGCCACGGGTCAATGCGCTGAGAGCAACCAGTCCCGCGATCACGCAGGACACCGGCACGATGTCGAGACCGTTGCGCGACACGGCACCGACCACCAGTGCCAGTCCGAGCCAGAATACATACCGCAGGGCCTGATTGGGCAGGCCGAGGACGATGCTGGCGCCGAGGATCAGCGCCACCGTCAGAGACAGGCCCATCGTGCCGGCATAGAGCGGCGTAAAACCCTCGAACAGCATGTAGACCAGCGCGACCAGCGGCAACACCAGATACCAGCGTTCGACCAGCGCCTTCCAGGCGCTCGGAATTTCGGACCGCTTCATGCCGACAAGGCCGTGCTTGCCGGCCTCAAGATGCACCATCCAGAATGCGGACGCGAAATAGAGCACGGCCGGTATCACCGCAGCCTTGACGATGACGGAATAGTCGACGCCCAGCGTTTCCGCCATGATGAAGGCAACTGCGCCCATGACCGGCGGCATGATCTGCCCGCCCATCGACGCGGTCGCCTCGACGCCGGCAGCGAACGCTCGCCGGTAACCGAACCTGATCATCAGCGGAATCGTGAACTGGCCGACCGTGACGACATTCGCCACGCCCGATCCCGAGATCATGCCCATCATACCGGACGCAAACACCGCGACCTTGGCCGGACCGCCGCGGGTACGGCCGAACAGGCCGAGCGAGACGTCGGTGAAGAGCTGGATCATACCCGCACGTTCGAGGAACGAGCCGAACAGAATGAACAGGAAGATGTAAGTCGCGGATACATAGATCGGCACGCCGTAAAAGCCCTCGGTGCCGTAGGATAGATGCGTAACGATCTGATCGAAGCCGTAGCCGCGATGATTGAACGGCGACGGCAAATACTGTCCGAAAAACCAGTAGACAATACACGCGCCGCACATCAGCGGCAGCGCGAGGCCCATCAGCCGCCGGGTGCCTTCAAAGATCAGTACCGCGAGCACGGTTCCGACCACGAGATCGAGCCGGGTCGGATCGCCATCGCGCAGGATCAAATCGGCGTAGAAAATCCACTGATAGAGTCCGCACAGAAAGCCGATGCCGCCGATGAACCAGCCCAGCGCACGGCCGGCGTTGCTCTTCGCGGTGAAGTTGGCGACCAGACCGAAGGTCATCAGGATCAGGAAGCCGACATGGACGCCGCGCACCACCTGGCTCGGCAGCACGTTCCATGCCGCGATCACGAGCTGGAAAACGGTGAAGGCGATCCCGACAGCATAGGCCAGACGCCCCCAGCCGCCGGGACCGAATCCCGCTGGAAAGCCGTGCTCGAAATTGTCGAATTCAACCTTGACCGGCGCCGCGGCAGCCTGCGTCTGCAACATTTCAAGTCCCCCGCCGGACATCGCGTTCCGGTCCCCCGGGTCCTTGTCTCAAAGCTTCCGGCTTAATTCAACCGTTTCGCTGCGATTACACAGACTGAGGAACTGGCGACCACCGCGGACATGGCATGTTTGGGTATAGCCGCCGGCGGTGCTTCGTCCGCCGGCGCGCATGTCCAGGTCCGAGCGTTACTTGATGAGGCCCTTTTCCTTGAAGTAGCGGATCGCGCCGGGATGCATCGGAACCGGGCTTCCCATCGCGGCGTTTTCCAGCTTGATGCCGTGCGCGGCCGAGTGCGATGCGACCAGCTCGGGCAGCGACTCGTACACCAGCTTTGTCATCTGGTAGGCGAGGTCATCCGATACCGCCGAGCTGGTGACGAGGTAGTTCACCACCGCCGCGGTCGGAACGTCCTTGTCCTGTCCCTTGTAGGTATTGGCCGGAATGGTAGCCGAAATGAACGGCGGTCCGATCTTGTCGACGATCTCCTTGGGAACCGAAACCACAACGATATCGCTCGAGTTGCTAAGATCTTTAAGCGACGCAACGCCGAGGCCTGCCGACTGCAGCGTCGCCATGAGCTGGCGGTTCTTCATCAGATCGACGGACTCGGCGAACGGCAGATACTCCACCTTGCCGAGATCCTTGTAGTCCATCCCCGCGGCCTTCAGGATCGCACGCGAATTGAGTTCGGTGCCGGACTTCGGCGCGCCGACGGACAGCGTCTTGCCCTTGAGATCGGCGAGCGTCTTGATGCCGCTGTCGGCGGTCGCGACGATCTGGATGTAATTCGGATAGATCGCGCCGATGGTACGCAACTTGGTCAGCTTGGTCTTGAAGCCGGCCTCGGCATCGCCTTCCCAGGCTGCTTTGAGCGAATCTCCAAGCGTGAACGCGATCTCGCCGCGTCCCTGCTCCAGCAGATTGAGATTTTCGACCGAAGCCTTGGTGGCCTGCACCTGCGTCTTCACATTCGGAATCTTGTCGCCGTAGATTTTTCCGATGGC
>JBEPUM010000381.1:0-2985 GCA_041691515.1 Pseudomonadota bacterium
GGCAGCACATGGTTGGAACCGCCGACATAGTCGCCGATCGCCTCCGGCGTATGGGCGCCTAAGAAGATCGCGCCGGCATTGCGGATTCGCGCTGCGAGGCCATCCGGATCCGATGTCATGATCTCCAGATGTTCGGCGGCGATCGCGTCCGCGAGCGTGACTGCTTCATCGAGGCTCTTGACCAGAATAACGGCGCCAAAGTCGTTCCACGAGGCTCGCGCGATATCTTCCCGCGGCAATGTTACGAGTTGCGCCTCCACTGCGCGTTCGACATCGGCGGCGAGCGCTTCGCTGTCAGTAATGAGGATCGATTGCGCGTTGGCATCATGTTCGGCCTGCGCCAGCAGATCGGCGGCGATCCAGCCGGCATTGCCGGAGCCGTCGGCAATGACCAGCACCTCCGAAGGACCGGCGATCATGTCGATACCGACCTTGCCGAACACCTGGCGCTTGGCGGCAGCGACATAAGCGTTGCCGGGTCCGACGATCTTGGCCACCGGGGCGATGGTCGCCGTGCCGTAAGCCAGCGCGGCGACCGCTTGCGCGCCGCCGACGCGATAGATTTCCGAGACACCGCCGAGTTGCGCGGCCGCCAGCACCAGCGGGTTGATCTTGCCGTCCGGGGACGGCACCACCATGACCACGCGCGGGACCCCCGCGACCTTGGCGGGCACGGCATTCATCAAAACCGACGACGGATAGGCCGCGGAGCCGCCGGGCACATAGAGGCCAACCGCCTCGATCGCAGTCCAGCGCGAACCGAGTTCGACGCCGAGTGCATCGGTAAACCGGTCGTCCTTTGGCAATTGCCTGCGGTGAAACAGCTCGATGCGGTCTCGCGCGAGCTTCAACGCATCGATCGTCGCCGCGTCGCAGGCCCCGACGGCGGCATCGATCTCTGCTGGCGTGAACCGCAGGCCGCCGGCATCGAGGGTCAACCGGTCGAATTTCCGCGTCGCCTCGATCAGCGCGGCGTCGCCGCGCACCTTGACGTCGTCCACAATGGAGCGCGTCGCCGCCTCGATATCGGCCGAGACTTCCCGCTTGGTCGCGAGAAACGCCTTGAAGCGCGAAGGAAAATCAGCGCTGCGGCTATTGATGCGGATCGGCATGAGTGTGTTCCGAAAAAACCTGGTCCCAAGGACTAACGCTTCAAGGACCAACGCTCAATGGCGCGGCGTCAAATCGCCGTCAACCCTTAGCAGCCAGAGATTAAGCGAAGAGCCTGAATCAGGCCGTCTCCGGCGGCGCTAGACCCCGAATTCCGGCGCCAGCGCGCATGCGCCGATACCCAAATCGTACGGACCAAGATCGGCCAGTTCGCATTCGACGCACTCGACATCCAGCCGGAGCGCCCCACCGCCCGCGAACAGCAAGACGACATGGCCACCCGGCGCATCGCGTGGCTGAAATTCGATGGCGAGGAGATCGAGCACGGCGTCGGGCAGTTCGGGATCGATGTTGCGCGATTGACAGGCAAGCACTCGGTCAAATCGGAGCGCGGACTGCAGACGGTGCGGCCGGCTGCCGGGTGCAACGGACCTTTCCCAATCCACCCTGACCAAGCCGAGCACGAGCCGCTTCTCATCCTGCCGCCAAATGATATTGCCGGCACGCACCACCCCATCCTGAACGTCAGCGGCGATGACCACGAGATCGTCGGCGTCGAGGGCAATCAGCTTGCGTTGTGCGTTTGCTTCCACGTCCAACCTAATCGCTGATCCGCTCGATGGAAGCGCCGCACGCCGACAGCTTTTCCTCGAGCCGCTCAAAGCCGCGATCGAGATGATAGACGCGGTTGACCATCGTCTCGCCTTCGGCGGCGAGACCCGCGATCACCAGCGACACCGATGCGCGCAAATCCGTCGCCATCACCGGCGCACCGCGCAACGTCGCAATGCCTTCGATGGTCGCGGTCTCTCCATCGAGCGCGATGCGCGCTCCGAACCGCGCCAGCTCCTGCACATGCATGAAGCGATTTTCGAAAATCGTCTCGGTGATATGGGACGAGCCCTTGGCGCGTGTCATCAGCGCCATCAGTTGCGCTTGAAGGTCTGTCGGAAATCCCGGGAATGGCGCAGTCGAGACTTTTACCGGCTTGATGCCGGCACCGTTGCGGGTGACACGAATACCCTCGTTGTTGGGGGTGATGCTGGCGCCCGCCTCTGTCAGGACGTCGAGCGCGGACTGCAGCAGTTCGGGCCGCGCGCCACGAAGCTGGACGTCGCCGCCGGTCATCGCCACCGCCATCGCATAGGTGCCGGTTTCGATCCGGTCGGGCAGCACGGTGTGGCGGGCACCGCCGAGCTTGCTGACACCTTCAATGACGATGCGCGGCGTGCCGGCGCCGAAAATACGCGCGCCCATCTTGTTCAGACAATCCGCGACATCGACGATCTCGGGTTCGCACGCCGCATTGTTAATGATGGTGGTGCCCTTGGCCAGCGTCGCCGCCATCAGGGCAACGTGGGTGCCGCTCACGGTCACCTTGGGGAAGTCGATCGGCGCGCCCGTCAGGCCGCCGGGCGCCTTCGCGATCACGTAGCCGCCGTCGATGGTGAGGTCGGCACCGAGCTTTTCCAGCGCCATGATCAGGAGATCGACCGGGCGAGTGCCGATGGCGCAGCCGCCGGGCAGCGAAACCTTCGCTTCGTGCATTCGCGCAAGCAACGGCGCGACCACCCAGAAGCTCGCCCGCATCTTCGACACCAGTTCGTAGGGAGCCGTAGTGTCGATAATGTTGGCCGCGGAAATATGCAGGGTCTGGCCCTGATACTCATGATCGCCGGGGCGCTTGCCCGCCGACATGATGTCGACGCCGTGGTTGCCCAGAATGCGTTGCAGCTGCGCGACATCGGCTAGCCGCGGCACGTTGTCCAGGATCAGCGTTTCCTCGGTCAACAGCCCTGCGATCATCAGAGGCAGCGCCGCATTCTTCGCGCCGGAAATCGGAATGGTGCCGTTGAGCTTGTTGCCGCCGACGAT
>JBEPUM010000382.1:0-2985 GCA_041691515.1 Pseudomonadota bacterium
GCGTGGTGCATGGACGCGACCTGTGGCCGGTCAAGGCCGACGTTTCGCAGTTCGAGCAGGTGATCGTCAATCTCGTGGTCAACGCACGCGATGCCATGCCAAACGGTGGCAAGCTCGGCATTCGAACGTCAAACGTTCCGTCCGCCGAGGTCGCGAAATTTGCATACAAGGGCATGCCGACGGCGGACTATGTGCGGGTCGAGGTCAGCGACACCGGCACCGGCATTCCGCCCGAGATCGTCGACAAGATCTTTGAGCCGTTCTTTTCGACCAAGGAAGTCGGCAAAGGCACCGGGCTCGGACTTTCCACGGTCTACGGCATCGTCAAGCAGACCGGCGGATTCATCTACGTCGACTCCAAGGCGGACGAGGGCACGACGTTCCGCATCTTCCTGCCACGCCATATTCCCGAAGCGGGTGCCCAACCAGATGCGGCCGCGGCCAGCGGCGCGGCCAAGGAACAGGTTATCGCGGCCAAGCCGGCCGCCGATCTTACCGGGCACGGCACCATCCTGCTGGTTGAGGACGAGGAGGGCCTGCGCTCACTCAACGCGCGCGGACTTCGCTCGCGCGGATACAGCGTCATCGAGGCATCCAACGGCATCGAGGCCATGGAAGCGCTCGAGGAGAAGAATGGCGCGGTCGATCTTGTGGTCTCCGACGTCGTAATGCCGGAAATGGACGGCCCGACCCTGTTGCGGGAGATGCGCGTGCGCAACCCCGACCTCAAGATCATTTTCGTCTCAGGCTACGCAGAAGAAGCCTTCGACAAGAGCCTGCCGGAAAACGAGCAGTTCGCCTTCCTCGCAAAGCCGTTCGCCCTGAGCGCGCTGATCGCCAAGGTCAAGGAGACGATGGCGCCGTCTTAAGCGGTCCGATCCGGGAAAATCGATCCCGCCTGTAGCGGCGCAACGATCAATCAGCATCGTACCAAGCTCTACGACGGGGAAACGCATGACAATTCAATGTGTGTTGTTAAACGGCCGTTAATCGGACGGTAGCACCAATGGCCGCTACCGAAGAAGGGGCAATTGGTGAACCACAGATCGTTTGGCCGTCGTGGAAGTCCACCGCCTTCGTTCGGTCGTTCGATGGCGGCAACCGAAACCGTCGCACAAGCCACAAGGGTTCAGTCCACCCGGCCTTCTATCGAAGGGCCTGTCCGTTTGTCGAAAAGCGAGCTGCCTTCGCTCGATGACGAATTGCGACAATGGAAGCTTGCCCGCAAACGAAACTTCCAGATCCCGTGGCGTCAGTTGTCGCTCATGGCGACGCTGTGTTTCGGCATTGCCTCTTTCGTGTTGCCCGATTCCGTGAACGATAACGTACAATGGCTGCTTTATGCTTTGACGGCGGCGAGCCTGTATGCGGGCTTTCGTAAACGTCGCCAGCACACCAAGGGCTGATCTGAAGGGTCGCTTGTGTGCTCTTTGCCGACGTCGTCGCGTTGTCAGGTAAACGATGGCGCCGTCTTGAGCTGTCCCCCACGCATTACCCTCTCCGGCGCAATTATTCCTGTCGTTTTCGCTTTCGGTTCCGGTGCGGGGGAGCCTACCGGCACTCGCCAGTGCGACGGGCGCCGGGTTGTGCCGTTTCGCACCTGCCATTATGCTCCGCCTCGGCGCATACGGAACAGCCAGCAGGAATTACACCATGCCGACCGCGGGCTTGGCGCCTCTCGACGAAACCATAACGATCGAGGAGCTCACGCGTGATCCCTATCCGATCTACAAGCGTCTGAGACGAGAAGCGCCCGTCCTGCGGGTCAAATCCGTGGGCCGTACCTTTCTCACCAAGGCCGCCGACACCAAATACGTGAAGGACGACGCGGCGTTGTTCAGCTCCGACGACCCGAACACGCCCATGAAGCGCGCTTTTCGCGCGCATACGCTGATGCGCAAGGACCACGACGAACACCGGGCCGAACGCATGGCGATGATGCCGGCCCTGATGCCGAAGACGATCGAATCTGTCTGGGCGCCGCTGTATGCGAAACTGGCCGCGACGTATCTCGACCGGCTCCCGCGCGGCGAGGTTGTAGATCTCTTTCCCGCTCTCGCAGGTCCGCTTGCCGCGCGTATTCTGGCGCATGCGATGGGCATTCCGGACGCGAGCGATGAGGACATGCAGCGATGGTCGCAGACGCTGATCGACGGCGCCGGCAATTTCGGCTGGACGCCGGGGCCTTTCGAAGCAACCGACATCGCCAATGCGGAGATGGACAAATGTATCCGGACCAACGCCGAACGCGTGCGGGCCGAACCGGATTCCTCAGCGCTCTCCTTCATGGTGAACGCGAAGAATCCAATTCCAGAAAGCCAGTTGATCGCGAATGTAAAGATCGCGGTCGGCGGCGGCATCAACGAGCCGCGCGATGCCTTGCTGACGATCCTTTACGGCCTGCTCACCAATCCGGATCAGCTTGAAGCTGTGTCGGCAGCCGGCAAATGGCGCTCCGCCTTTGACGAAGGGGTACGGTGGGTAGCGCCGATTCAGGCGAGTTCACGGCTCGTCATGGAGGATACGGAGATCCGCGGCTGCTTTATTCCGAAGGGCGACACGGTGATGACGATCCAGGCGTCGGCCAACCGAGACGAGGATGCCTTCGAAGATGGCGAAAACTACAACGCGTTGCGCGAGCCTAATCCTCACCAGGCCTTTGGCAATGGCCCGCATCATTGCGCGGGCGCGCACCTCTCGCGGCGAACCGTCGGCATCATTCTGCTGCCTATGCTATTCGAGCGCTTCCCCAACATGACGTTGCCTGAGCCTGCGAGTGTGCGCTGGCACGGTTTCGGTTTCCGCGGCCCGCTCAATCTGCCGGTTCTCCTGCAATAAGACCGGCGCAAGGTGCATGAGATCATCTCCTGCGGGACCTATTCGTTGCGCAAGCTGGCGCGTCGCTTGAACAACATCGGATGTCGCCTTCTGGCCCAAAGCCGTCGAACGCGGAAATCCGCTGGACTGTCGTGATCAGGGGTAAGC
>JBEPUM010000383.1:0-2983 GCA_041691515.1 Pseudomonadota bacterium
TCGGGCTTGGCGTGCTGGCGCGGCTGATGCCGCAGATGCAGGTCTATTTCGTCGGTGTGCCGCTCTCGATCTTCGCGGGCTTCATGATCTTCGCTGCCGTGCTGACGACCATGATGGGGACTTACATGGATTACTTCATCGGCGTCATGCACGACCTGATGCCGCTGAACTGAGAGCGCACGAGCGATGGCCGACGAGGACGATACCGAGAAAACAGAAGACCCCACGCAAAAACGTCTGGATGATGCGCTCGAGCGCGGCGATGTCGCCAAAAGCCAGGAGGTCAATACCTGGTTCGTGATCGCGGGCGGGACACTGGTGCTGTCGACATTCTCCGGTTCGATCGGCGGCGGCATCGAGATGCCGTTGCGTAACCTGATCGCCAACTCCTGGCAAATCCGGACGGACGGGCCGGGACTTTTGGCGCTCGCCCAGAAGCTCGAATATATTCTCGCAGCGGCGCTTGGCGTGCCGCTGTTGATGCTGGTGCTGGCCGCTATCGCCGGTAATATCGTTCAGCATCGCTTTGTCTGGTCCGGCGAAGGGCTCAAACCAAAATTCAGCAAGATCTCGCCCATGGCCGGCGCCAAGCGGATATTCGGCAAGCAAGCGGCTGCGAATTTCGCCAAGGGGTTATTCAAGCTGCTGGCGCTTGGTGCCGTCATGACCGCGCTGCTCTGGCCGGAACGCTCGCGTCTCGATGAGATGATCCGGCTCGATCCGAATACCATTCTCGGCACCACACGGACGCTGACGCTGCAATTGCTGGGCGCAGTTGTCGCGATGCTCGCGCTGGTCGCGATCGCGGATTATTTCTTCCAGTACCGGCAGTGGTTCGAGCGGCAGAAGATGTCGCTGCGCGAGATGAAGGAAGAATTCAAGCAGTCGGAGGGCGATCCGCACGTCAAGGGCCGTATCAGGCAGCTGCGCCATGCGCGCATGAAGAAACGCATGATGGCCGCGGTTCCCAAGGCATCGGTGATCATCACCAACCCGACCCACTTTTCGGTCGCGCTGTCCTATGAGCGGGGGATGTCCGCGCCGATCTGCGTCGCCAAGGGCGCCGACGCGATCGCGCTCAAGATCAGGGAAGTCGCCCGGGAGCACGATATCCCCATCATCGAGAACGTGCCGCTGGCGCGGGCGCTATATGCTACGGTGGAAGTCGACGACGAGATCCCGGTCGAGCACTATCATGCGGTCGCCGAAATCATCGGCTATGTGATGGGCCTGAAGCAAGGACTGTCGGGACGTCGCCGGTGAGCCGGATCAGGCTTTTCCGCAGATCGCGTCCCGACCGGTTAAAATGACGGTCGATGACCATATGATATGCTTGCGCTGCCCGGTGCGATTCAGGCACTCAGGAACCGGTGCAGGTGTGTACGGCACCCGCTGCAACAGGCTCCGCCAGATTTCATGACGCCCGACCCAGACATCGATCCGCAGGAGCCGCTGGTGACGCAAGAGCCGGCGCGGCGGAGCGGTAGTATCCTGCTGGTTCTGCTTGTCGCAGGCGCGATCATCGCGGCCGCTGTCGCCTTCATGACGCTCGGGCGCGCTAACGCCCAGCCCTATATTCTGGCGCTGCTGGCGCTTCTGGCGATGGTCGGGCTGTTCACGCTGTTCGCGTTCGCCGCGGGGATCGTTCGCTTCGCGGACCGCACCGCCGACGATCCGCTGATGCGTCCGATCGCCGATCATGCCCTGGACGGTATCGCCGTCACCGACGGCGGCGGCCACATCGTGTATGCCAACGCGTCCTATCTTGCCTTGACCGGCGCCGCGTCGATGCAGGATGCGCGGCCGGTGGAACGGGTGTTCATCGGTAATCCCGACGTCTCCGAAGCGGTGTTCCGCTTGTTGAAAGCCGCGCGCGAGGGCAAGCGCCAGCAGGAGGAGGTCCGTATTGCCGGGACCGACGGTGCACACGGCCGCTGGCTGCGGATGCGGGTTCGTCCGCTCAGCGAGGCGAGGCGGCACGCCAGATTCGCCGTGTGGTCGGTTGCGGACATCACCCGTGACCGCGAGCGGCAGGAAGACGTGTTCCAGGAACTGCGGCACGCGATCGAATATCTCGATCATGCGCCGTGCGGCTTTTTCTCGGTCAACCCGGCCGGCGATCTGGCCTATGTCAACGCGACCCTCGCCAACTGGCTGGATCACGATCTTGCCGAGATCGGTTCAGGTGGCCTGAAGCTGACCGACATCGTCTCGGGTGACGGCGCTTCGCTGCTGACGTCGATCGTGGCTGCGCCGGGCGAGGTCAAGACCGAGGTCTTCGACATCGACCTGCGGATGCGCAACGGCAAAACCATGCCGGCTCGCCTTTACCATAAGCTGGCGTTCGGTGCTGACGGCGTGCCGGGCGCATCGCGTACGCTGGTGATCAGCCGCGCCCGCGACGAGCACGCCGATCCGCAGCGCGCCGCCGAAGTCCGCTTCATGCGCTTCTTCGACCACACACCGATGGCAATCGCGACCGTCGACAAGTCCGGCACCGTCGATCGCGCCAATGCGCGGTTCGCAAAACTCGCGCAAAGCCTGAGTCCGGATGGTGCTGCCGCAAAATCGATTCTGGCGGCGGTCAAGGAGCGCGACCGCGGCCAATTGAGCACCGCCATCAATGCCGCGGCGGAAGGGCAGGGCGATATTCCGCCGGTCGAGGTGATGCTGGACGGCCCACGGGAACGCTGGGGACAGTTCTTCGTCACCGCGGTGGAGGACGTCGATCGCGATACCGAGGCGGCGATTGTCTATATGCTGGAGACCACCGAGCGCCGCACGCTCGAGAACCAGATCAACCAGTCGCAGAAGATGGAATCCGTCGGCCAGCTTGCCGGCGGCATCGCGCACGACTTCAACAACGTGCTGTCCGCGATCATGATGGCCAACGATTTCCTGCTCAACGCGCACAAGCCGACCGATCCGTCGTTCCAGGACATCATGCAGATCAAGCAGAACGCCAACCGCGCCGCGGCGCTGG
>JBEPUM010000384.1:0-2981 GCA_041691515.1 Pseudomonadota bacterium
GGCTATGCCCAGTTGAGTCAGGCCGCGATGAAGTCGACGCGGATGATCGCGGACAATGTCGCGCAATGGAAGCGCACCGCCGAAAACCTGCGAAACGACTAGCTTTCTTACACTCTACTGTACAACCGCCGGCTCCCGCGAGGGAGGCGGCGGTTTGCGTTTGGCAGCCCGCCATGAACCTTCGCTGCTGCCGGCGCGACCAAGACCGGACACCGTGCAACAGCGGTTGGCCTCGCCCGTGGACAGCAACTCCGTGAAAACAATCCGGCCGGACAAAACCGAGCCCATACCGCTGCGGGCAGAGCCGCCGCAGGTTGGTACCATCATGATCAGATTTATCGTACTGCTGGCGATCGCAGTGGTGGTGCTGGCACTGGCCTGGAGCCGCTAGCGTCTTTGGGGAGTCGCTCGCCGCCCGATCAGCGAACCGCCAGATCCGCGGCCGCGACCTTCTCCAGCGAATACACGCCGTCGGCATAGCCCTTGACCACCATGCAGGTCGCCAGCGTCACAGCCAGCGTCACCGTCGCGAAGAAAAAGCCAACGATCTTCAATCCGGTGCGGTCTGCCATTGTCGTCCCCAATACCCTCTTGCCGTAAGTCGACAAGACCTTCTGAAGGTTCACAACTCATTAACGGCGAGCCGGTTCCTCGATCGAAATTTGGTCGAAATGGCTAACCAATTCCTGCCGCAGCGATTCGGCAGGTCAGGCGGCCGGGGATCTGCGCGGGACGAAACCAGACGCCAGAAAGGAAAACACTAGTTCCCCGCGCTGGTTGGTGCCGGTGGTGCGCGCCTGCATGATGCCCCACTCGGGCCGGGAGCCGGAGGCTCTCAGCGATTCGACCTCACTGGCGTAGCTGATGGTATCGCCAGCCAGCACTGGCTTCAGCCAGCGGAGATCGCGAAAGCCCGGTGACGGTCCCCACACCGCGGGTTTTTCGCCGCGTGCAGCGGCTTCGGCGGCCTGACGCTGACCATCCGCCACCAGCAGCTTCATGCAGGCCGAACCGACGTGCCAGCCGGAAGCGGCGAGACCGCCGAACAGCGAATTGCGGCCTTCCTCCTCGTCGAGGTGAAACCGCTGCGGGTCGAATTGCGACGCGAACTTCTTGATCAACTCGGCAGTGAAGGTAAACGAGCCAAGCTCGCGCCGCTGCCCCACCGTCAATTCCTCGAAATAGCCCATGTCAGCTCCGCGCGGCCGTCGCCGTCGCGCGGCGCTTGACGATGATCGGCGACGTCGCCTCGAGCAATGTTACGTTAGCCGCGTTGCGGATGCGCATCGCGAACGTCACGATTCCCGTCTCCGGCCGGCTGCGCGACACGCGCGCTTCGGTGACATCGATATCCAGCATCAGATCGTCGCTGGGGCGCAGCGGCGACAGCCAGCGCACTTCATCGACACCGGGCGACCCCAGGGAAGCGGTATTGCCGATATAGCCGTCGAACATCATGCGCATCATGATCGAGCACAGATGCCAACCCGAACCCGACAGCCCGCGCAGCATGGTGCGCTTCGCCGCCTCCTCGTCGAGATGCATCGGTTGCGGATCGAACTCGGACGCAAACGCGATAATCTCCTCACGCGTGACGTGCCGGGGTCCAAATGTGCCGAAATGGCCGACGGGGAAATCTTCGAATGTCAGGGTCATGCTGAGGATTGTTGGATGGATGGCCCGATTGTGGCCGTTATTTGCGGCAATCTCAACCCGGGCGCCTGCATGACGCGGCTGCGAACTTGCCCGGAACGGCCTGTGGGGTTAGGTCTCGTCCCGGTTCAGCATCCTAGCGTATGACGGCGGCGCGATTCGCCAGGGGAGCGGCAGATGTTTGAATTCCGTGATCTGTTTCAGTGGGATCGTTTCATCACGCCCACCATCATCAAGACATTCTACTGGCTGGTGATCGCCCTGATCATTCTGTCCGGGCTGTCAGGCATATTCTCGGGCCTGGCCCTGATGGCCGTCAGTCCGTTCGGCGGCTTCATTACGATTCTACTGAGCCTGGCCGGCGTCCTGGTCGGCATCGTGTTCTCGCGCATCGCCGCCGAGTTCATCCTGATCGTGTTTCGCATCAACGAACATCTCGGTGCGATCCGCGATCAAGGCGCGATGCGATAGCCTCAGGTGTTGAACCGGAAGTGCATGACGTCGCCGTCGGCGACGACGTACTCTTTTCCTTCCAGCCGCAGCTTGCCGGCATCGCGCGCACCGGCCTCGCCGCCGAGCGCCGCATAGTCGGCATAGGCGATGGTTTCGGCGCGGATGAAGCCCTTTTCAAAGTCGGTGTGAATGACGCCAGCCGCGGCGGGCGCTCTGGTGCCGCGGTTGATCGTCCACGCGCGAGCTTCCTTCGGGCCGACCGTGAAGTAGGTGATGAGATCGAGCAACTGGTAGCCGGCGCGGATCAGGCGATCGAGTCCGGCCTCTTCCAGACCGAGAGTATCGAGAAACTCGGTGCGCTCCTCCCGCGATAGCGTTGCGATCTCGGATTCGATTTTCGCGGAAATCACCACCGCGACCGCGCCTTCCTTCTTGGCGTGCTCGAACACCTGCTTCGAGAAGCTGTTGCCTTCGCCGGCCGAGCCTTCCTCGACGTTGCAAACGTAGAGCACCGGCTTCGACGTCAGAAGCCCGAGCATACCGAAGGCGCGTTCTTCCTCAGGCTTGCGCTCGAGGAATCGCGCCGGCTTGCCCTCGCGCAGCAGCACCAGCGCGCGGTTGACCAGATCGAGCTGTTCCTTGGCGTCCTTGTCGTTGCCCTTGGCCTTTTTAGCCAGATTGTCGACGCGCTTCTCGAGGCTGTCGAGATCGGCCAGCATCAGCTCGGTCTCGATGGTTTCGATATCGGCCAGCGGCGCGATCTTGCCCTCGACGTGGGTGATGTCGGAATCCTCGAAGCAGCGCACCACATGCGCCACCGCATCGACCTCGCGAATGGTGGCGAGGAACTGGTTGCCGAGCCCCTCCCCCTTTGA
>JBEPUM010000385.1:0-2973 GCA_041691515.1 Pseudomonadota bacterium
AGATCGTGCGCAAGGCGCTCTCCGCGCCGGCCCGCCAGATCGCGATCAACGCAGGCGAGGACGGCAGCGTCATCGTCGGCAAGATCCTGGAGAAGGACCAGTATGCGTACGGCTTCGACTCGCAGTCGGGCGAATACGTCAACATGATCTCGAAGGGCATCATCGACCCGACCAAGGTCGTGCGTGCGGCGATCCAGAACGCGGCTTCGGTCGCGGCACTCTTGATCACCACCGAGGCCATGATCGCCGAGCTCCCCAAGAAGGGCGGCGCGGCCGGCGGCGGAATGCCTCCGGGCGGCGGCATGGGCGGCATGGATTTCTGATCCACGCCACGCAAGCGATTACAAAATACGAAAGCCCGGCGGAAACGCCGGGCTTTTCCTTTCGTCATTGCCGGACTTGATCCGGCAGTCCATCTTCTTCGAAGATCGATGGATACGCGGGTCAAGCCCGCGCATGACGCCGCGAATGCGAACCCCCAGCAGCGATGCCGGTGTTTTTGTTATGGAGACCGCGGCCGGCCCTTTGGAGGCCCGCCGCACGCCTCATTCCATCTCATCGGTCCACACCTTGAAATTCACCAGCGTGTTTGGCCCGAAGGTCTGGGTAATCGGCACGTCGGCCGCGTCGCGGCCTTGCGCGATCAGTACGCGGCCGATCCGCGGCTCGTTGTTGCGCGGATCGAACATGTGCCAGCGCCCGCCGAGGTAGACCTCGAACCAGCCGGCGAAATCGCCGGCGGCCCACGGCTTCGGCGTGCCGATGTCGCTGAGATAGCCGGTGCAATAGCGCGCCGGAATGTTCATGCAGCGGCAGAACGCGATGGCGAGATGCGCGTAGTCGCGGCACACGCCCTTGCCCTCATTGAAAGCCTCCAGCGCGGTCATGGTGGCGCGCGCGTGCGGATAGCCGAAAGCGATATGGTTGTGCACGAAATCGCAGATCGCCTGCACCCGCGCCCAGCCCGGCGGCGTCCTTTCGAACAGCTTCCAGGCGACGTCCGACAACCGGTCGGTTTCGCAATAGCGGCTGCCCAGGAGATAGACGATCGTTTCCGGCGGCAGATCCTCGACCGCGTGCTGAATAGCCGAAGCGGCGACCGGATCGGGCAGTCCGCTGTCGCGCACGACGCCATCGGCAAACAGCCGCATACGACCGGCGGGCGCGACGATGCGGCTGCACCAGTTGCCGAAGACGTCGCGATACGGCGTGATCGGCACCGCGGGCTCGGTCATGACAAAGTCGGGCACGATGATATCGGAGGCGCGCGTAAAATGCGTTCCCAACACCATGAGCATGGGCGTCGGCTGCGGGAAATCGTAGATCATCTCGAAGCCGACGCGCAGTTTCATGCAGGCTTCCTCCAGACAACCACGGCGGCGAGCCGACCAGCACGCGCAACGACCGCCGCGCAAGCGCCGGTTTCAATGCGGATCGACCGGATCGAAGAGCCCGTTTGCCGAGACAGCGCTGCGCCAAATAAACGCAGTCACCTCTTACAAATGGCGACAAAGCCCGCCGATACAAGGCCTTCGCCCGGCGACAGCGTGGTTTACGCCGCACTCGGCCGAAAAGTTATCATTAGCCAGCGCCACGGAAAGGGCGCATCCTTCTCACATGTTCGACTATCGCGCCAGCGCGGATTTGTACACGAAGCAATCGGGCATGAACGTGCGCCGGAAAACGGTGTACCGGCGCTTCTCGAGCGCAGCCGATGCAATACACTTCGCCGTCGAGCGACTGACGCCGGAGATGCTAGAGAACGCGTTGCTTGAGGTCGACGAGAAGCGATTTACCGCAGACCAGATCCGCGGCCTCTATGACGACACCACGTTTCCATTGCAACGAAATCGGCGGGACGGATCATGACCACGCGAACCCGGCGGGAAACGATCTACTTCAAGCATCCCTTCAACATGAAGGGCGTCGATCGCTTGCTGCCGGCTGGCCCATACGAGATCGTCACCGACGAGGAGATGATCGAAGGCCTGTCGTTTCCGTGCTTCCGCCGCGTCGCCACGATGATCATGGTGCCGGGCGCAGCCGCGCACCCGGCGGCGATGGAAATGGTGTCCATCAGTTCGGTCGATCTGTCCGACGCACAGCGCACCGACGCGAGTGTGCCACATGAGTGATGTTCCGGTCGATCTCGACAAGCATCGCGGCATGGCGGCGCAAAAGGCCACCGATATCCGCCGCGTATTGGCGGAGGTCGAGGCCAACGCCAAGGTTCTTCGCGACAAGCAGGGCGTCCTCGAAATCGAGTTGCTCGCAGTTCCGGCCGCCTCGTGGGCCGACGCGGCCGCGAAGGCCCGTTACGTGCTGAACCTGTATGCCGCAAGCCTCGCCCGCACGGATACCCATCATCGCGACCTGGTCGCCGCCGTGATCGCGGACTTCGCCCGGCTCTCCGGTGAAGACTGAGGACAACGAGGTTCGCGGCGCGAGGGCGCGGCGAACGTGACATACGGCGCCGGACATCCGGCCGCTTGCAGAATGTAAAGGACACAACGATCATGACGCTGACGCGCGGTGCTTTTCGCGGCTACGAATTCGATCGCATGGTCGTGCTGTTCTCGATGATGAACGACACGGTGGAAATCCCCTGCGCCATCAGCACTGACGCGCTGGACAGCCTGGAAAACGCCGGGCGCATCGCGCCTGCCCAGCGCGCGGCGCAGTTCGAGCGATTGCGCGGCCGGATCGAGGATTGCGCGATCCGCAAATTCCAGAGTTCGGAGTTCGAGGGCAAGCCGCCCGGCCTCATCCTGCGCAGCATCGACTTCCGCTGAACCGATCTCGCACAACACCGCCCTCACTCACCAACATTAAATCTTAGGCTTCCTTATCCCCGCCCCGCAGCGTCATCGCCGGCAAGATCCTGGAAAAGGATCAGTATGCGTACGGCTTCGACTCGCAGTCGGGCGAATACGTCAACATGATCTCCAAGGGCATCATCGACCCGACCAAGGT
>JBEPUM010000386.1:0-2947 GCA_041691515.1 Pseudomonadota bacterium
GAGGCCAAGGACCGCTTTCGCGCCCTGATCTACAAGGCGGCAAGCGCCGGCGGCGACCATATCGGCGATTTCCCTTTTCCGCGCGAGTATCGCGGCGTCTATCTCGAGCGCCGCCGCGAAAGCGGCTTTCAGCTTTACAACACCCTCGGCATCGCGCGTGGCGACAAGGCCGCCTACGCAAAGCAGGCACTGGAAAATTTCAACTTCTTCGGCGCGCCGCATGTCGCGGTCATTCATACCGATGAGGCGCTTGGCGTTTACGGAGCCATCGACTGCGGGGGCTACGTCAATAATTTCATGCTGGCGGCGCAGGCGCTCGGCCTCGGCACTATTCCGCAGGCTGCACTTGCCTTTCATTCAGAACTGATCCGCAAGCACTTCGGGTTAGGCGACGACCGCCGCGTGGTCTGCGGCATCTCGTTCGGCTTTGCCGACCATGCCCACAAGGTCAACAGCTACCGTACCTCGCGCGCAGGCGTGGCGGAGACCGTGACGTTTGTGGAGTAGGCCTTACCCTCCCCCTCCAGGGGAGGGTCAGGTCTATCGCTAAAACTTCGGCGCGCGCTTCTCTGAAAACGCCGCGATGCCTTCCTTGATCTCGTTGCCCCGCATGCTGTCGCGGGCGCGGCGGCCCGCAGCTTCTTCGTCCAGTTCACCGCGCGCGAATTCGTTGATGGCGCGCTTCATGCCGCGCATCGCCACCGGCGCATTTCCGGCGAGCATCGCGGCCAGCAGATCTACCTCGTGATCGAGCCTGTCGGCGGGTGCGATGCCGGTGAGATAACCGATGCGCAGCATTTCCTGTGCGTCGATCTTCTCGGCGGTGAGAAACAGCTTTTTGGCATTGTCGACGCCAAGCCGCGTCACATAGCGTTTGATGCCGCTCGTGTAATAGTGCAGCCCGAGCCGCGCCGCCGGCATGAACATCTCGCAGGTATCCACGCCAATACGAAAATCGCAGGCCAGCGCCAGATCGGTCGAGCCGCCATAGACGCCGCCGTTGAGCCGGCAGATCGTCGGCAGAGCCAGATCCTCAAGGCGGTCGGCAACGACCTCGAAGGCGGAGCCCGCGCTCTCCTCGTGCGGCCTGGTGGTGGCGCGCTCGGCGACGGTGCCGAGATCGAAGCCGGCGCTGAAGGCGCGGCCGGTACCGGTCAAGACCAGCACGCGGATCGCCGGATCGGCCTCGATCCGGCCGAACAACTCCATTAGCGCCGCAAGATCGTCCGGCTGCACGCGATTGAGATGCTTTGGCCGATTCAACCGGATGGTTGCGCGTGGCCCGTCGATCTGAAGGACCGGCGGCGTTGCGGGTTCGGCTGTTTCGGGCATGGTTCTTCCTTGCTCCCGGATGATTTTATGGCGGTGGCGCGCGCGGGACTGTTGGCTCTGAGTTCGCGCCGTTTGGCCTTGGCGTCAATGGTCAGGGTCCGGCGGAATTTTTGGCGGGAGATCGGATATAGTCCCGTATAATGCCTGTTGTCTTGCCCGTATATCATGGCGGTGCCGCCCCGGCGGTCGACATCCATGTCCGGGACGGCCTGAAGATCGCCGCTGATATCGTCACCCCAGGGAATTGGCTGGATCGCAATGGACACATCACATTTAGCCGAGCACATCGGCGCCGCCGGCAGTCTGGCCGCCTCCGTCTTCGTGGTCGCAACCTACACCATGCGGACGATGATCCCGCTCCGCGTCTTCGGCATGCTGACCAATGTCGTGCTGATGATCACCGCGATTCCGATCCACAGTTTTCTGCAGTTCGGCCTTCATGCCGGCCTGCTTTGCCTCAATGGCTACCGCCTGCACCAGATGCTGCAACTGGTCCGAGACGTGAAGAAGTCCGTCAACAGCGATCTGTCGATGGACTGGCTGAAGCCGTTCATGACCGAGCGGAAATGCGAAACCGGCGAGATGCTGTTCTACAAGGACGAAAAAGCCGACAACATGCTCTACATCGTCAGCGGCCGTTACCGGCTGGTGGAGTCCGGCATCGAACTTCCGGTCGGCGCCATCGTCGGCGAACTCGGTATGCTGTCGCCTTCCAATGAGCGTACCCAGTCGCTGGAATGCATCGAAGGTGGCACGGTGCTGAGCGTCAGCTATCGCCAGGTGGAAGAACTCTACGTCCAGAATCCTGAATTCGGCTTCTACTTCCTGCGGCTCGCCAGTGCGCGGCTGTTTCAGAACATCGGCAAGCTCGAGGAGCGGCTCGCGGAATATGCCGTGCCGCCACCCGCGACATCCGGTCTGGCATGAGTTTCGGTATCCCCAAAGTTACCGGCGTTCTTCCTGCCATCCGTTCGATCTTCGCGGATGTCCTGGGCGACGACGACAGTCCTGTGCCGGTGCTATCAGCAGGTCTGCCCGACACGGTGAGACCTGTCGCGGCGGAAGCCGTGACTCGCCTGATCGATTATCAGGGGCCGGGCTACGCGCAGCTCTATGTCGACCGGCTCAAGCGATTCATCGGCCGCCGCAATGTCGATGACGCCATCTTCGCCGACATCGCGCGGCTGATGGTCATGCGCATGACGTACGAAGATGCGGTCGAGATGGCGCAATCGAAGCTGGCCGAATATCAGGTTGCCGGCGCAAAACCGCCCGCCGATGCCGTCCATAAACTCAGGCTGGACGAACTGGTGTCATCATTGCCGGAAATGGTCGCCGATCCCGTGCTGTGGGCGCTTGAATACGTCGGGTGGTTGCATCTGCCGGTCTCCGTGCGCTTCAGCGCAGCCAGCCGGTTAAGTCTCCGCCGTCTGAAAATTGAAGCCTCGCTCAAACGATGGCGGTTGTCGTCGATACGCTATGCCAAAGAGCGGGTCTGGGTCGAACGCTGGTTGCACATGATCGATCGCAGCCTGACCAAACAGCCGGCTGCGGCCGCCGAGGTCGTACGGACCGCGGAGATGGTGCGCGGCTATGGTGACGTCTATCGCCAGAA
>JBEPUM010000387.1:0-2938 GCA_041691515.1 Pseudomonadota bacterium
ACGCGATTGATCGTGGTGCCCGCAAGCCCTTCCCGCAGTGTCTTGATGACGGGAATGGCGGCGCCGACAGCGGCTTCGTAGTTCAATGCGCCGCCATGTCGCTCGGCAAGCGCAGCGAGCCGCAGCCCATGTTTGGCGATCAGCGCCTTGTTGGCCGTGACAACCGATTTTCCGGCACGTAACGCCGCCTCGATCGCCGACAGCGCGGGATCGCCAACGCCGCCCATCAATTCCACGAAGCAATCGACGTTTGGATCGGTCGCGAGGGCCAGAGGATTCTTCGCCCACGTCACGCCGCGCAAATCGACACCGCGCTTCTTGGCTTTCGAGCGCGCCGTCACCGCGACGACGCGCACACCGCGGCCGCAGCGCGCGGACAATACCCTGCCCTGCTCCTCAATGAGGCGGACAACCTCGGCACCCACGGTGCCAAGCCCCGCGATGCCCACTTTCAGTGGTGCGACCATGATCCGAAACCTGCCCGGAAGTCCTAACGCCGGTTGGCGAGAGGTACCACGTTGTGCAACGTTTCGATGCCGCTTTCAAGGAAGTGGCGCACGCCGCGGGCGGCCTGACGGATCCGCTGCTCGTTTTCCACCATGGCGATGCGAACATAGCCCTCGCCATGCTCGCCAAAAGCGACGCCGGGTGAGACCACGACACCTGATTTTTCCACCATCAGGGTTGCGAATTGCATGCTGCCGACATCGCGGAACTTTTCCGGCAGCGGCGCCCACGCAAACATCGAGGCCGCCGGAGGCGGAATGACCCATCCGGCGCGGCCGAAGGATTCCACCAGCGCATCGCGGCGCTTGCGATAGGTCTCGCGCATCTCGCGGATGCAATCGTCGGGACCGTTCAAGGCCGCGGTCGCCGCGACCTGCACAGGCGTGAATGCTCCGTAATCGAGATAGGATTTGACCCGCGCCAATGCAGCGATGATGCGCTCGTTGCCGACCGCGAACCCCATGCGCCAGCCCGCCATCGAGAACGTTTTCGACATCGAGGTGAACTCGACTGTCACGTCGATCGCGCCGGGCACCTGCAACACCGAGGGCGGCGGATTATCGTCGAAATAGACTTCCGAATAAGCCAGATCGGAGAGAATGAATATCTCGTGCTTCTTCGCGAATGCCACCAGATCCTTGTAGAAATCGAGGCTCGCCACCTGCGCCGTCGGATTCGACGGATAGCAGACGATCAGTGCGATCGGCTTTGGAATGGAATGGATGATCGCACGCTCCACGGCTTCGAAAAACTGCGGCGTCGGCTCCGAGGGCACCGAGCGGATCACGCCGCCCGCCATCAGGAATCCGAAAGCGTGGATGGGATAGCTCGGGTTCGGGCACAGCACGACATCGCCAGGCGCCGTGATCGCCTGCGCCACATTGGCAAAGCCTTCCTTGGAGCCGAGCGTCGCCACGATCTGCGTGTCGGGATTGAGTTTCACGCCGAAGCGCCGGGCATAGTAGCCGGCTTGCGCCTTGCGCAGGCCGGTGATGCCACGCGAGGCCGAATAGCGATCGGTCTTCGGCTTGCCCAGGGTCTCCTTGAGCTTTTCGATCACATGCGGAGGCGTCGGCAGATCCGGATTGCCCATCCCGAGGTCAATGATATCGGCTCCGGCGTTCCGTGCGGCCGCCTTGGCCCGGTTGACCTGTTCAAAGACGTAAGGCGGCAGACGGCGGATACGATAAAATTCTTCCATGGGTCCTGGCTCCAGGCCGGATTCGGCAGGGTGATTGATGCATTGCCTTGATGAAATCGGCGGCGTCTCATCAAAATAATGATGTCCATTCAAAGTCTTAGCAAAGATTCAGGCGCGAATTCCGGCCGCCTTGACCGGATTTGCTCAGATTTGCGCTTGAATCATGCCCTTTTTATCACGGCCGCCTCGGCGCGCCAGCAATTAGCGCTGCTTCCGGCTGGCGAAACCGGCCGTTACTTTGCGGCCGGCGCGGGAGTTGCGCTCGAGGCTTGGCGATCCCGGGCGGCAATCAGTTCTTTTTCAACCTTGGCCTGCTCGGCCGGGTCCATGGCAGCCTCATCGCGGGGCCCTGGAAGATCATGCACGGCGGGATAGGCGGACACATCCTTGGGCCGTTCCGGCGCATCCGATGGCGTACCGCCAAAAGGTAAGTCCGCGATCGAGGTCGAGCAGCCGCCCAACGAAAGCGATAGCAGCATCAGTGCGGCGCCAACCGCCACACTGCGCGTGCGATTGTTCGATGCTGTCGTTCCGGATAATTTCACGTCGCCTCGTCCGACTTGCGGCATCATGATGCTTATTTCATCAGACCGGGCCGCAAGATTAAAACTATTATCGCCGCAAAGCATTAAGACCGTTATCGCGCCAATGCGTTAAGGCCGCGCCACTACAACTGCCTCATCGGGGCTCAAGTATGACCGTACCAAGATGTTTTGTCGCACCGCAACACATAGAAATCAGCAAGATTCTTCGAATTATGCCATCATCGGTGCCCCCCTGTGGCAACGTGTGTCACGGGATTTATGGAAGAAACCCTTAGTGTGCGGCCATGAGTGAGTTACCGATCGAAACCAAACCCGTGCCCCGGTTCAACCCCGACGCATTCGCGATGAACATCGCACGCGCGATGGAGAGCAGCGGCCAGGCGCTGGCCGCCTACCTCAAGCCGCGCGAGAACGCCGAGCCGCGCGACAAGCCGCCGAACGAAATCGGCGAACTCATCAAGACCTTCAGCTCCGTCGCCGAATACTGGCTGTCGGACCAGACGCGCGCGACCGAGTTGCAGGCGAAACTCGGCAAGGCCTATCTCGACCTCTGGGGCAATGCCGCACGACGCCTCACCGGCGAAGATGCCAAGCCGTCGATCGAGCCCGCGCCGCGCGACAAGCGCTTTGCCGATCCGGAATGGCGGTCGAACCAGTTCTTCGATTTTCTGATGCAGGCGTATCT
>JBEPUM010000388.1:0-2931 GCA_041691515.1 Pseudomonadota bacterium
GTTTCACGGCAGCATTTACAGGCAGACCGGACGCGGCAAGCGTTTTCCTCCTGGGTACTGAAACTTTGCGCATCCCTGCCGGCCATGATCCGGCTTGCGCCGGAGTTGGCTGCGCGCCTAAATGGCGTCAATAAAAGGAATGATTATTCTATCAGATAGAACGATGGGTGGAGGCAGGTGGGTGCAAGGCGTGACGGCGAATGCTGATCTCGATTCGGAGGCGGGGGCGATTTTCGCGACGATCCCGGACTTGCTGTCGCGGCAACCCGCGTTGATCGCGCGTGGCCCCCAGTACGACGTTGAGTGTCTGTTCGGCCCTGTCGCGCGCCCGTTTCACGTCTCGTTCCGGGCAGGCCGCATTGCCGACCTCACGCCGGCACCCGTGCTGATGCGGTCGTGGCGTTTCTCCTATGTGGCGTCGTCGCCGGCGTGGATAAAATTCTGGAAGCCGATCCCAGAGCCGGGCTGGCATGATCTGTTCGCGCTGACCAAACGGGGCGAAGCGACGCTTCAGGGCGACATCCATCCGCTCATGGCGCATTTGCAATACTTCAAGGACGTGCTGGCGTTGCCCAGGCTTTCAACCGGGGAGCGCGTCATGACCGGGCATATCGAGCCGATGGTCGGCCGCTACGTGCACGTCGAGATCGACGGCACGATCAATCGCATTTATTTCGAGGAGAGCGGCACCGGCATTCCCCTGGTCTGTCTACACACGGCAGGTTCGGACGGCAGGCAATGGCGGCATCTGCTCGCGGACGCGGAATTCAGCAAAAACTTTCGCATCATCGCCTTCGACATGCCCTGGCACGGCAAGTCCAACCCGCCGGAGGACTGGCGCGGCGGCGAATATAAGCTGACGACAGCCCGCTACACCCAGACCGTTCGCGCCTTTTGCAAAGCGCTCGTCCTCGACAGGCCTGTCGTGATGGGCTGCTCGATCGGTGGCCGCATTGTGCTGAATCTTGCGATCGATCACGCCAGCGAATTCCGCGCGCTGATCGGACTGGAGGCCGCGGATTTTCAGGCGCCGTGGTATGACACCGCGTGGCTGAACCGGCCCGATGTCCACGGCGGCGAAGTCTGCGCAGCGCTGGTCTCTGGTCTGATCGCCACGCAAAGTCCCGAAGCCTCGCGCATGGAGACGCTGTGGGCCTACAAGCAAAGCGGGCCGGGCATCTTCAAGGGCGATCTTTATTTCTATCGCGTCGATGGCGATCTGAGGGGGCGAACTCAGGCCATCGATACCGGCCAGTGCCCGCTATACTTGCTGACCGGCGAATACGATTTCTCCTGCACGGCGGAGGACACGCTGCGCACCGCGTCCGAAATCGCGGGCGCCGATGTCACCATCATGGAGCAGCTCGGGCATTTCCCGATGAGCGAAAACCCTGCGCAGTTCCGCGGCTATATCGCGCCCGTGCTCAACCAGATTCTCGAACGCGCGCGATAAGGTGATGCACATGGCGGATGCAATCGGATTCATCGGTCTCGGCGTCATGGGCGAGCCGATCTGTCGCAACCTTGCGCGCAAGAGCGGCAGGCCGGTGGTCGGCTTCGATCTTGCCGACGCGCCGCTGCAACGGCTTGCAGAGGCGGGCGTCACGCGAGCTGCGTCACCAGCACAGCTCGCGGAGCAGTGCAATGCGATCTTTCTGGCACTGCCGAGCGGCAAGCATGTCGAGGCGGTTTGCAGCGAACCGGACGGGCTGCTGGCCCATGCCGGTCCGCGTCACACCATTGTCGATCTCGGCACCTCCGCGGTCGATCTGACCAAATCACTTGCCACGCGCTTCGTGGCCAAGGGCGCCGATTACGTAGATGCGCCGATTGCCCGCACCCGTCAGGCGGCGGAGGAGGGGACATTGAGCGTCATGGTCGGTGCGAGCGAAGCAACCTTCGCAAAGCTCAAGCCGCTGATCGGGACCTTCGCGACCGACATCACCCACTGCGGTCCGGTCGGCTCGGGACAGGTGGTCAAAATTCTCAACAACATGGTTCTGATGCAGACGGTGGTTGCGTTGGCCGAGGCGCTGGAAGCTGCGAAACGCGCCGGACTCGATGGGCGGCTGCTGTTCGAAACCCTGATGAAGGGCTCGGCCGACAGTTTTGCGCTACGCAACCACGGCATGAAGGCGATGCTGGTCGACACGTTTCCGGAGCGCGCGTTCTCCACACAGTATGCCCGCAAGGATCTTGGTTATGCGCTCGACCTCGCGCAATCCGTCGGCATCAAACTGGAAGGCGCGGAACTTGCGGATCGCCTGCTGGGGCAGGCCGCGAAAGAAGGCTTTGGCGATCTGTACTGGCCGGTGCTGTCGCGGGTCGTTGCAGCTTCCCGGCGTCAAACGAAAGCAGGTGCGGCATGAAAAGCTCGGCAGCAACAGCGATGCCGGAGATGCCGGCACGAGGTGAGGGCGTGGCCGCCGTCGAGCGGGCGCTCGCCATCGTGGGAGCCGTGGAGGCGTCGGATCGTCCCGTGACGCTCGCCGAACTCGCGGTTGCGACTGGCTTCTACAAGAGCACCATTCTGCGGTTGCTGTCGTCGCTGATGGCATCCGGTTATATCACTCGCCTCCGCGATGGCCGTTATGAACTGGGGCCGACGGCGTTTCGGCTTGGCGCGGCGTTTGCCCGCAAGAATGCGCTGGGGCATCATGTGGTGCCGGCGCTTCAGGAACTGGTCGACCGCGGTACCGAGAGCGCGTCGTTTCATGTCCGGCAGGATGCCGAGAATCGGCTGTGTCTGTTCCGGGTGAACTCGCACCATGAGACGCTGGATCGCGTCGAGGCGGGGCGTGTCTATCCGCTGCGCGCCGGCGCTGCCGGGCATATCATCCTGGCGTTCGACGGTGGGAAGGGCGCGCGCTACGACACCATTCGCGGCGAACGCTGCAACATTTCGCTGGGCGAGCGCGATCCGAGCTGCGC
>JBEPUM010000389.1:0-2917 GCA_041691515.1 Pseudomonadota bacterium
ATATCGGTCAGCTTGTCGGTCTCGCAGTAACGGCTCGGCATCAGATACAACAGCACGTCATCGGGGAGTTGTTCGATCGGCGCCTGTTGCGCCGAAGGGACCACCGCATCGGGCAACCCGGAATCGCGCACCAGCGCGCTTCCCCTGAACGTGACACCACCGGCAGGTGCGATCAGCCGGCCGCAGATATTATCAAAACTGTCGCGATAGAAATGGATCGGCACGTCGGGTTCGGTGACGATGACCTCCCGATCGATGATATCGGCGTGCCGCGACGGGTGAATGTTCAGCATCGTCACCATTGGCGTCGGCTGAGTTGCCGTGTAGGCAATTTCGAAACCCACCTTGATCTTCATCTTACGCCTTCGCCTCTTCGCCGACCGAGACGACGTTGATGCTGATATCCATGCCGACAAAGGCATCGGCTGCGCCGAGATAGGTGCCGTGCAGCGGAATGGCCTGATGCGGATCGCGCGCCACCGCCACCCGGATCAGATCGCGGCTGCCGACGATGCCGTTGGTCGGATCGAATTCGATCCAGCCCGCGCTCGGCAAATAGACCTGAACCCACGCATGGGTCGAACCGCCGCCGACGTAACCGCTCTCACGGTCGCCCGGCACGAACAGGTATCCCGACACGAAGCGCGCAGCGATGCCGAGCCGGCGCAGCGCCTCGATCATCAGCAGCGCGAAGTCGCGGCAGGTGCCCGACCCGGTCTGCAACGTGTCGAGCGGATGCTGCGTCCCATGCTCGTAGCGCCTGCGGTATGTGAAAGACTGCCTGATGCCATGGGTCATGCCACTCAGGATATCGAACGTCGGCGTTGGCCCGAGACCATCGAGAAAATTCCGCGCCCATGCCGACAATTTGCCGTCGGGATCGCCGTAGTGCGGTTTGACGAACTGAAGCAGATCGGGAAGCTCTTCGTCGTCATAGGGAAACGGATAGAAATAGGCCTGATCGTCCGGCGTCAGCGCGAACTCCTCGGCAGGTATATGCTCGACCGTCGCGGTGCTCGTGACAGAAAGGCAGAGAGCGCGCTGATCGAACGTCGCAATCGCGACGCCATTGCCAAAGACATCGTGAATCCAGCGCAACGACATCGGCGCGGGCTCAACCTCGAGCTGATGGGACAACACCCGCAGATCGTGGCCGTCGTTGGGGCGAAGCATGATGCGATGCTCGCCGAACGCCACGGGACGATCATAGCGATATTCGGTCTTGTGATGAATCGTCAGCAAAGACATGGTAGCCGCATTCATGTGACTGAAACCTACACGCTGTCAGGCCACCCAACCGGCACAATCTTGCGCCAGTTGCTGCCGGATAAGGCAATTGCGAAAAGGAAATGGGCCCTGGATCACGAACACAACCCATATCTACGCGTTGGAGGCAATCCAGTTCCGCCCGTCATCGAGCGCAACGCCACCGGCGCCTCCCCCTTCCTGCTGACCTGCGATCACTACGGGCGATTGATCCCGGATGCGCTTGGCGATCTCGGCCTGCCCGACAACGAACTCACGCGGCATATCGCGTGGGATATCGGGATTGCCGGTGTCGCGGAGCGCATGTCGGACGCGCTCGGTGCGCATTTGATCGCGCAGCGCTACTCCCGGCTGGTGATCGACTGCAACCGGCCGCCGGATGCCGCAAGCTCGATTCCTGCCATCAGCGAGGCCACGGTCGTCCCCGCCAACCAGAGCATCTCGCCGCAACAGGCCGATGAACGCCGGCAGGCGATCTTCGAGCCATATCATCGTCGCATCGACGAGGTGATCGATGCGCGCATGCGCGACGGGCGCGTGACCATCCTGATGTCGCTGCACAGTTTCACACCCGTCTATGCCGGGGCCGCGCGGCCCTGGCACATCGGCACGCTCTACCATCGCGACAAGAAAGTGGCTCCGTCGTTACTCAGGCTGTTGCGGGCAGAAGGCGACCTCGTGGTCGGCGACAACGAACCCTACGCGGTGAGCGATGCCACCGACTACACTATCCCGGTCCATGGCGAGGCGCGCGGGCTGATGAACACCGGCATCGAGATCCGGCAGGACCTGATCGGCGATCAAGCCGGACAGATGCAATGGGCGGAGCGGCTGACGCGGCTGTTTCGCCAGATCGAAACGACGCTGATCACGCCGCAGTCGTCGCGCGCCTAGCGCGCGCGCGTCAGCGCCAGCCAGATGCCGCCGCCGATCATCAGGCTACCGGACAGGCGCGACACCAGTTGCGTACGCCGGGCCGAAATCAGCGATCGCGCGCGGCCGGCCAGCAGCGCGTACATCGCATCGGTGAGTCCTGCGACCACCATGAAGGTCGCGCCGAGCACGATCACCTGCGGCAGCTGATCGTGCTGCATATCGATGAATTGCGGAATGAAAGCGCCGAAGAACACCAGCACTTTGGGATTGCTGAGCAGCACCAGAAGCCCCTGCAGGAAGAAGCCGCCGCGCGGCGGTGGCGGCGGCTCATCGGTGGCCATCGCGACGGCGGGCGCTCGCACCAGCTTGATGCCGAGCCACACCAGATACGCCGCGCCGGCAAAACGCACCCAGTCGAACCAGTAGCCCATGGTCGCCATCAACGTGGTCAGGCCGACCGCGACGATGCCGATGGTGATGGCGAGCCCGAGCTGCGCGCCGGCAATGTTGATGAGCGCGGCACGCGTGCCGTGGCGCAGGCCGTTGGCGACGACGAGCGTCACGATCGGACCGGGCAACAGCGCCAGCGCGATGCAGGCGATGACGAAAGCGAAATAGAGATGAAGGGACATGGCGGGACTCGCTGAAATCAATGAGCAGTTCAATTATGCACGATCGCAGCGCCGATGAAAGATTGCTAAGCGGGGCGAGGTTAGGCAAGCGGCGGTGGCTCGAACTGCAAGCTTGACATGCAACCTTTTGGTTGCCTATTATC
>JBEPUM010000390.1:0-2917 GCA_041691515.1 Pseudomonadota bacterium
GATCGGATTGGTTCAGTTATAAATCCTCACCTCGTCATGCCCGGGCTTGACCCGGGCATCCATGTCTTGGCGAGTCTCAGTAGGGAAGACGTGGATGGCCGGGATAAACCCGGCCATGACTGAGAGTGCAGCGGCTTGAACGGTCCGCACGCGGCCACTAGGCTTGCCGCGCCATTCCAAGGAGAACAACAACATGAAGCAGATCAGAATCGGCGACATCACCATCGATGCGGTGATCGAACGCGAAGGGCCATGGCGGAAGCCGCACGAGTTCTTCCTGAACTATGACGAGGCGGTGTTTCGGCAGCACCTGCCGTCAATCGAGCCGGAGATGTTTGACGCGGCGGCGTGGCTGACCATGAACACCTATCAGACCTTCGTGCTGCGCACGCCGCGATACACCATTCTGGTGGATACCTGCACCGGCGAGCACAAGGGACATCCGGCGCCGTTCGATTTTCCCGGCAAGGAGCGCTGGCGCAACGAATTCCATGCACTCGGCCTCACCTTCGAGCAGATCGACTACGTGTTCTGCACCCATCTGCACATCGACCACACCGGCTGGAACACGGTGTTGCGCGACGGCCGCTGGGTGCCGACGTTTCCGAATGCAAAGTATGTCTTTCACAAGCGCGAGTACGCGATCTGGGAAGCCGAGCACAAACTCGGAAAGAATCCGCCGGGCACCGTGTTCCGCGACAATTGCCTCCCGATCGTCGAGGCCGGGCAAGCGCTGCTGGTCGATGACGACTACGCGCTCGATGACACCATCACGCTGACGCCGACGCCGGGGCATTCGCCGTGCCATTGCTGCGTCAACATCTTCTCGCGCGGGCAGCGCGCGATTGTTACCGGCGACCTAATGCATCATGCGATCCAGTGTCTGGAGCCGGACTGGTCCGCTACCGTCGACTGGGATCCGAAGCAGTCGGCGGACTCGCGGCGGAAATTCTTCGCCTCCGTGGTCGACACCGACACCCTGTTGCTGCCGGTGCATTTCCCGGCGCCGACGGTGGGCCACATTATTCCCGCCGGCGACCGCTTCAACTATCGCTACAGGCGGGATTAGCTCGATTTTGATCCGGTATGCGCAAACCGGCCGTTGAGGCCGGTTTTGCCTTCCCCCTGCGCCTCACATGCCGTAAGAGCGCGCCAACGCGCCCCTAATCCTGTGAGCACATGATCCGTCTCGACAATATCAGCAAGCAAAACGGCCATCAGATCGTCTTTATCGAAGCCTCCGCCGCGCTCCAGCGTGGCGAAAAGGTCGGTCTCGTCGGCCCCAATGGCTCCGGCAAGACCACGCTGTTCCGCCTCATCACTGGCGAAGACCTGCCGGACGAGGGCCAGGTCGCGGTCGATCGCGGCATTACCATCGGATACTTCAGCCAGGATGTCGGCGAGATGTCCGGCCGCAGCGCGGTCGCGGAGGTGATGAACGGCGCGGGGCCGGTCAGCACGGTGGCGGCGGAATTGAAAGAGCTGGAAACCGCGATGGCGCATCCGGACCGTGCCGATGAGATGGAGGAGATCATCGAGCGCTACGGCGAGGTGCAGCATCGCTTCGAGGAACTCGGCGGCTACGAGTTGGAAGGCCGCGCCCGCGAAGTGCTGGCGGGTTTGAGTTTTACCGAGGAGATGGTGGACGGCGACGTCGGCGCGCTCTCGGGCGGCTGGAAGATGCGCGTGGCGCTGGCGCGGATTCTTCTGATGCGCCCCGACGCCATGCTGCTCGACGAGCCCTCCAACCATCTCGATCTGGAAAGCCTGATCTGGCTGGAGCAGTTCCTGAAAAATTACGACGGCCTCTTGCTGATGACCTCGCATGACCGCGAGTTCATGAACCGCATCGTCTCCCGCGTGGTGGAGATCGACGGCGGCACGCTGACGTCCTATTCCGGCAACTACGAATTCTACGAGCAGCAGCGCGCGCTGGCCGAGAAGCAGCAGCAGGCGCAGTTCGAACGGCAGCAGGCGATGCTGGCCAAGGAGATCAAGTTCATCGAGCGCTTCAAAGCGCGCGCCTCGCACGCCGCCCAGGTGCAGAGCCGGGTCAAGAAACTCGACAAGATCGAGCGCGTCGAGCCGCCGAAGCGGCGGCAGACCGTGGCGTTCGATTTTCCGCCCGCGCCGCGCTCCGGCGAGGACGTCGTCAGCCTGAAGAACGTGCAGAAAGGTTACGGCAGCAAGCGCATCTATGACGGACTGGACTTCATGGTACGTCGGCGCGAACGCTGGGCCGTGATGGGCGTCAACGGCGCCGGAAAATCGACGCTGCTGAAGCTGATCGCGGGCTCCACCGATCCGGATGACGGCACGGTTGCGGTCGGCGGCAGCGTCAAGATGGGTTACTTCGCGCAGCACGCGATGGATCTGCTCGACGGCGAACGCACCGTGTTCCAGCAGCTCGAGGACACGTTCCCGCAAGCAGGGCAGGGAAGCCTGCGCGCGCTGGCCGGCTGCTTCGGCTTCTCCGGTGACGACATCGAGAAGCGATGCCGCGTCCTCTCGGGCGGCGAGAAGGCGCGGCTGGTGATGGCGATCATGCTGTTCGATCCGCCGAATTTTCTGGTGCTGGACGAGCCGACCAACCATCTGGACATGGCGACCAAGGAAATGCTGATCGCAGCATTGGCGGACTACGAAGGCACCATGCTGTTCGTCTCGCATGACCGGCATTTTCTGGCCGCGCTGTCCAACCGCGTCCTCGAACTCACGCCGGAGGGCATTCACCAGTACGGCGGTGGCTATACCGAATATGTCGCGCGCACCGGACAGGAAGCGCCGGGGCTGCGGAGCTGAGGAGGGCGGCGGGTTCCGCCGTCATCGATGCCTCCTTACGCCGGAAGCTTTGCCGCGGCTACAATGCCCATCGCGGTGGCGGGGTTCATACTGTCCACCATGCTCGTCGGAATCA
>JBEPUM010000391.1:0-2891 GCA_041691515.1 Pseudomonadota bacterium
CTTTGCGTTCGCGCTGAAAGCACGAACCCGGAATCTCATACCAGTTACTGCTGGATTCCGGGTTCGCTCGCAAAATGCTCGCGCCCCGGAATGACGTGAAAGGAAATCCCATGAAAAACATGTTCGATCTCACCGGCCAGGTCGCCGTCGTCACCGGCTCCAGCCGCGGCATCGGCAAATCCTCCGCCGAGCTGCTGGCCAAGCTCGGAGCCAAGGTCGTGATCTCCAGCCGCAAGGCCGATGCCTGTGAGGCAGTCGCGGCCGGTATCCGCAAGGACGGCGGCGATGCCCATGTCATTCCCTGCAACATCGCGCGCCGCGACGAGGTCGAGGCGCTGATCAAGGGCACGACGAAGCATTCCGGCAAGATCGATATTCTCGTCTGCAACGCGGCGGTGAATCCCTACTATGGCCCGCTACTCGACATCACTGACGAAGCCTTCGACAAGATCATGAACTCCAACGTCAAGAGCAATATCTGGCTTTCGTCGTTGGCAATCCCGCAGATGGCCGAGCGCGGCAAGGGCTCCGTTGTCATCATTTCCTCGATCGGAGGATTGCGCGGCTCGACCGTGATCGGCGCTTACGGGATTTCCAAGGCGGCGGATTTTGCACTGTGCCGCAGCCTTGCGGGCGAATGGGGGCCGAAGGGCCTTCGCGTCAATTGCGTCGCGCCGGGACTGGTGAAAACCGATTTCGCCCGCGCGCTGTGGGAAGACGAGGATCGTCTCAAACGCCGTTGCGCGACAACGCCGCTGCGCCGGATCGGTGAACCCGACGAGATCGCAGGCGCGGTGGCCTATCTCGCCTCTGACGCTTCAACCTTCATGACCGGTCAGACCATCGTGGTCGATGGCGGCGTGACGACGGCGTCGGTGTAGGCGGCTCCCGGCCTATCCCGCTTTAGTCTGCGTCGACCTTCGTGATTGTCTTGGCGCCGTCGGTTTCCGTGACGGAGAACTTGACCTTGTCACCAGCATGCACGTTCTCGATCAAGTCGCTCTTGATCTTGAAGCGCTGGGCTGTGGCATCCTCCGCAGCCATTTTTTCAACTGCGGCTTTCTCGGCAGCAGCCTTCGCCGCAGCGTCATCCGCGCTTTTGGCGCCGGGCTTGCTGTCTTTGGTAGGTTCAATCACGACCGATCCATCCAGCCGGTTCACGACGGTCACCAGGCCTGTCTCCATGCCCGCCGGTGGCGGGGTCACCTTGATCGGCGGAGTGCCTTGAGCCAGCGCGACCGAACTGATGGCGGTGAACACGGAGCCTGCCAGGATCGATTTTGCCAGCATAATGAAACCCTCTCTTGGTCGTTGGATAGTAATTGAGAATAAGTGCGGTTCGGCCAAACGGTTCCATCCGTATTGACCTTGTGAGCGCAATCCGCTTGCCTTGGGATAGCCGTTTCGGAACATCACATCACTTCACTTCTCCGGGAAGACTTTTACATGGCCACTCACGTTCTCGCCCTCGATCAGGGCACCACGTCATCGCGTGCCATTGTGTTCCGTGCCGATACGTCGATCGTCGCATCGGCACAGCAGGAATTCCCGCAGCATTTTCCCGCATCTGGCTGGGTCGAGCATGAGCCGGAGGATATCTGGACCTCGACGGTTGCGACCTGCCGCGAGGCGATGAAGAAGGCAAACATTCTGCCAAAGGACATCGCGGCCATCGGCATCACCAACCAGCGCGAGACCACGGTGGTATGGGATCGCGCGACGGGGCAGGCGGTGCATCGCGCTATCGTCTGGCAGGATCGTCGTACCGCGGACATTTGCGCGCGGCTCAAGGCCGAGGGACATGAGCCTGCGATATCAGCCAAAACCGGTCTGATCATCGATCCGTATTTTTCCGGCACCAAGGTCGCGTGGATCCTCGATCACGTGCCGGGGGCTCGCGCCCGCGCCGAGCGTGGCGAACTGATGTTCGGTACCGTCGATTGCTATCTGCTGTGGCGGCTGACCGGCGGCAAAGTGCACGCGACCGATGCCACCAATGCCTCGCGTACGTTGCTGTTCAATATCCACACCGGGCAATGGGACGACGATCTCCTGAAAATCCTGCGGGTGCCGCGCGCGATGCTGCCCGAGGTGAAGGACTCATCAGTTCATTTCGGCGATAGCGTGCCAGATCTGTTCGGTTCGCCGATTGCGATCAGAGGAATTGCCGGCGATCAGCAGGCCGCTGTCGTGGGGCAGGCGTGTTTCGCGCCGGGCATGATCAAGTCGACTTACGGTACCGGCTGCTTCGCGCTGCTCAACACGGGCACGACGCCGGTCGCGTCCAAAAACAAGCTGCTCACCACGATTGCTTATCAATTGAACGGCAAGCGCACCTACGCATTGGAAGGCTCGATCTTCGTCGCCGGCTCTGCCGTGCAGTGGCTACGCGACGGGCTCGGCCTGATCAAGCAGGCGTCGGAGACTGGTCCGCTCGCCGACAAGTCCGATTCCACGCAGTCGGTCTATCTGGTGCCGGCTTTCGTCGGCATGGGTGCGCCCTACTGGAATCCCAACGTGCGCGGTGCGTTGTTTGGATTGACGCGCAACACCGGCCCGGCCGAGCTCGCGCACGCCGCGCTGGAAAGCGTCTGCTATCAGACTTTCGATCTTTGGGCGGCGATGCGCGCCGACTGGCCGGAGGCTTCGAGCGCCCACACCGTGCTGCGCGTCGATGGCGGCATGACCGCGTCGGACTGGACCATGCAGCGGCTTGCGGATCTGCTGGACGCGCCGGTGGACCGGCCGATGATTCAGGAAACCACCGCGCTTGGCGCGGCGTATCTCGCAGGGCTGAGCGCCGGTGTTTATCCCGAGCCGTCGAAGTTTGCCGACAATTGGCGGCTGGAGCGCAGATTCAAACCGGCCATGAGCGCCGCGACGCGCACGCG
>JBEPUM010000392.1:0-2881 GCA_041691515.1 Pseudomonadota bacterium
CTCTTAGACCCGACCAATAGTCCGACTAACAGACGATGAAGGAGAGCCTATGTGTTTCGGCACAGGCTTTGGACGCCGATCGTCGCCAGGGACACTGCTACCGCATCAATAAAATCAAGACTGTAGATTTGCGGGGATTAAAAGGTCAAACTCTGATCTGCGTTCACAATCTCGGGTAAGCTGCCGGCTTGCATGATCGCCTGAATAATCGCTTTCTGCATGATTAGAGGTCACAGTTCAAACGCCCATTGATTCGTAAGCTACGCCCGAATTTAAGCCTTAGTCCCACCTCTCCCGCTCTTCTCGTTAGCACGGCGCAAGGCTTCGGCAAGCGCTCCGCCTCCGGACTGCTGATGCGGCTTACTCAGCGTCGACGTCCTCGGCCGGGTTTTGTCTCTTGGGAGGCTCTGCGCGGGACGCTCGCTCTTGGCGCCGAGTTCGTCATCGAGACGGAGCGTCAATGCGATTCGCTTGCGGGCAACATCCACCTCCAGCACCTTCACCTTGACAACGTCACCCGACTTTACGACCTCGCGCGGATCCTTGATGAAGGACTTCGACATCGCTGAAATGTGTATCAGGCCATCTTGATGCACACCGATATCGACGAAGGCGCCGAACGCTGCCACGTTGGTTACGGCCCCCTCAAGGATCATTCCGGGTTTAAGGTCCTTGAGTGTTTCGATTCCCTCTTTGAACACCGCAGCCTTGAAAGCCGGCCGCGGATCGCGACCCGGCTTTTCTAGCTCGCGCAGAATGTCGACCACGGTCGGCAAACCGAAGGTGTCATCGACGAAGCTCTGCGGCCTGACCTGACGCAAGATCTCCGCGTTGCCGATCAGTGCTTTAATGTCGCTCTTGGTTGCAGCTAGAATTTTGCGCACGACGGGATAAGCCTCCGGATGAACCCCCGAGGCATCGAGCGGATCGTCGCCACCGGTGATGCGCAGAAAGCCCGCACACTGTTCGAACGCTTTCGGCCCCAGCCGAGGCACCTGCTTCAGCCCCTTGCGTGTCTTGAACGGCCCGTTCTCGTCACGGTGTTGGACAATGGTTTGCGCCAGCCCCGCACCGATCCCTGATACGCGCGCGAGCAGCGGCGCAGAGGCCGTATTGGCATCGACCCCTACCGCGTTAACACAGTCCTCCACCACCGCATCGAGAGACCGGGCCAATTTGCTCTCGCCAAGGTCATGCTGATATTGTCCTACGCCAATCGCCTTCGGGTCGATCTTGACCAGTTCCGCCAATGGATCTTGCAGTCGCCGCGCAATCGATACCGCACCGCGCAGCGTCACATCGAGTTCGGGCAATTCTTCGGACGCAAAGGCCGACGCCGAATAAACCGAAGCACCGGCTTCCGACACCACGATCTTCGATATCTTCAAGTCGGGCAGAAGCTTTACTAGATCCGTAGCGAGCTTGTCGGTCTCGCGCGACGCCGTGCCGTTGCCGATCGCGATCAGGTCGACGCGATGCTGAACAGCGAGCTTGCCGAGCGTGGCAAGCGCAGCATCCCACTGCCGTTGAGGCTCGTGGGGATAGATCACCGTGGTCGAAACCACTTTGCCCGTCGCATCGACGATAGCGACCTTGACGCCGGAGCGAAATCCGGGATCGAGGCCCATGGTAACACGCTCGCCGGCAGGTGCTGCCAACAAAAGGTCACGCAGATTGGCCGCAAACACACGCACCGCTTCCTGTTCGGCTGCGTTCCACAGCCGCATCCGCAGATCGATGTTGAGATGAACCTGGATCTTTGTCCGCCAAGCCCAGCGCACCGTTTCCAGTAGCCATTTGTCGCCAGCCCGACCACGATCGGAAATCGAGAAACGCTGCATGATCTTCAGTTCGTAAGCGCTAACCGCAGCCGGTATAGAGACAACCGGATCGGGCAACATTTGCAGATCGAGAATTTCTTCTTTCTCGCCGCGGAACATCGCGAGGATGCGATGCGATGGCAGCTTGGTGAACGGCTCACTGAAATCGAAATAGTCCTTGAATTTTTCGCCTTCGGTCTTTTTCCCGGTCCGCACCGTGGACGCCATCAAACCGTTCGACCACATGTGCTCGCGCAACGCTCCGATCAGGTCGGCATCTTCCGCGAAACGTTCCACCAGAATGGCGCGGGCGCCGTCCAGCGCCACCGCGACATCCGCGATCGACTTATCGGCGCTGACGAACGGCTCTGCCACGGTCTTCGGATCATTCTGCGGCTCGGTTAGTAGCAAGTGAGCCAGCGGCTCCAGCCCGGCTTCTTTGGCAATCTCGGCCTTGGTACGGCGCTTTGGCTTGAACGGAAGGTAAATGTCTTCCAGACGCCCCTTGCTATCGGCCGCGAGTATCGCTGCTTCCAGCGCGGCGTCGAGCTTGCCCTGTTCGAGAACCGAATTAAGAATCGCGGAACGGCGCTCTTCCAATTCACGCAGATAATTCAGCCGCTCTTCCAGCGTGCGCAATTGCGCGTCGTCCAGCGCACCCGTGATTTCCTTGCGGTAACGCGCGACGAAAGGCACAGTGGCGCCGCCGTCGAGCAGCGCTACCGTCGCCTCAACCTGCTGTTCACGAACGCCGAGTTCTTCAGCGATCTGTCGAGTGATATTTGCCATGCGCGATCTTTCTGAAACCATCGCGACGGATAAAGGCTCACCGCGAACCGACGCTTATGGACCATCGCAGATTGATTTATCAACCCGTGGCACCAAACAAATTGATCTGTGGACGGGCTTGGATTGCGACCGCGAACGCGCCCCTTTTTGAGAACGACTCCGATGCATGATGCAACGAGATAAAGGTGGATCGGTGGCGCTTAAATGTGTAGACGAACACTCCCTCCTGGAGTGCTCATGTCAATCTGCGGACTAGATTTCGGGACGTCAAA
>JBEPUM010000393.1:0-2879 GCA_041691515.1 Pseudomonadota bacterium
ATGATCCGCACCTTTGCCGCGATTCTGGGCTTTCTGGCGCTCGCCGGATGCGCTGCGGAGTATGTGCCACCGGAGCAGCCGGCGTTTTATCTCGATATGGCCCATGGCGGGGCCAAGCTGGATGCGGCCGTCGCAGCGTCGATGATTTCGGGCTACCGGGCCAACAACGGCCTGGGTGCCGTGGTCGTCGATCCTGAATTGATGAAGGTTGCCGAGACCCAGTCGATGGCGATGGCGAAGCACAACAAGATGGACCACAACGTCGCCGGGCCGTTGCCGCGACGGCTGGCGGCAGCAGGCTATCCGGCAACGCTCGCCGTGGAGAATATCGGTGCCGGCTATCACACGCTGGCCGAGGCCTTCTCTGGCTGGCGGGATTCGCCTCCGCATCGCGAAAATATGCTCAAAAAAGGTGTCACAAAACTGGGCATTGCCGCGACCTATGCTCCGAACACCAAGTACAAGGTATTCTGGGCGCTCGTTCTCGCAACGACGGACGAGCGATAACCGTTGCGTGATACCGCTTCGCAGCATTGCTGATTGACGCGGTTGCGAACAGACGCCACGGTGCGCCTGCGACAGTGACTTGCGTGCTTCATGGATTCCATGTCCCCCGAAACAGCCTCATCGAAGATACCAGCGCAGGCGCGCCGCGTGCTCGTGCTTCAAGGCGGCGGCGCGCTCGGTTCCTATCAGGCCGGCGCTTATCAGGCGCTCTGCCGTCAGGATTTCGAGCCGGAATGGGTGGCCGGCATTTCGATCGGCGCGATCAACGCCGCGATCATCGCGGGCAATCCACGCGACAAGCGCGTCGATCGGCTCAAGGAATTCTGGGAGTTGGTCTCGGCCCCGGTGCCATGGCGGCCCGAATTGCCTAATGACTACGCGCGCTCGCTGTTCAACGAAAGCAGCGCAGCCACGGTCGCCACCTTTGGCGTCCCGGGCTTCTTCACGCCGCGCATTCCGCCGACGCAATTCTGGCCTTCCGCGAGCCCTCAATCCCTGAGCTATTACGACACCGCGCCGTTGCGTGAGACGCTCGAACGGCTGGTGGATTTCGATCGGATCAACTCAGGCGTGACGCGATTGAGTGTCGGCGCCGTGAACGTCGCGACCGGCAACTTCGCTTACTTCGATAACGCCCAGCAAGAGATTCATCCGGAACACATCATGGCGTCCGGCGCGCTGCCGCCCGGCTTTCCGGCTGTCGAAATCGATGGCGAGTACTATTGGGATGGCGGCGTTGCATCCAATACGCCGCTTGATTACGTCCTCGACCAGGAAACGACCACCGATCTCCTGATCTTCCAGGCGGATTTGTTCAGCGCGCGGGGGCCGGTGCCGACCACCATGCTGGAGGCCGCCGAGCGGGAGAAGGACATCCGCTATTCCAGCCGCACGCGGCTGAACACCGACCAGAACAAGAAGATCCACAATGCACGCAAGGCGGTCCGCGATCTGATTTCAAAGCTGCCGGACAGCCTGAAGGACGATCCGTCGGTCAAATTCCTCAACAAGGTGGCCAAGGAAAACACCGTCACGGTGGTCCATCTGATCTACCGCCAGAAGAATTATCACGGTTCGTCGAAGGACTACGACTTCTCGCGGCTCAATATGCTCGAGCACTGGGCTGCCGGCGAACACGACGTCGATCTCTCGATGCGTCACAAGGACTGGCTCGAGCGGCCGCAGAACGGCGAGACGATGGTGACGTACGACCTCACCGCGGACGACTATGGCGAGCCGTCACACAATCCGGGTACACAGACTGACGTAGACAGGAGAACACCATGACGAATTTGAAAGGCAAGACAGCGGTCGTAACCGGCTCGACCAGCGGTATCGGGCTGGCCTATGCGCGCGCTTTTGCCGGCGCCGGGGCCAATGTCGTGATCAACGGCTTTGGCGCGCCGGCTGATATCGAGAAGGAACGCTCCGCCATCGAGAGCGAATTCAAGGTCAAAGCGGCTTATTCGCCCGCGGACATGACAAAGCCGGCTGAAATCGCGGGCATGATCGCGCTTGGCGAAAGCACGTTCGGCTCTGTCGATATCCTGGTCAATAATGCCGGTATCCAGTTCGTCGCACCGATCGAGGAGTTTCCCATCGAGAAATGGGACATGATCATCGCGATCAACCTGTCTTCGGCGTTTCATGGCATTCGTGCCGCTGTTCCCGGCATGAAGAAGCGCGGCTGGGGCCGCATCATCAACACCGCATCTGCGCACTCGCTGGTGGCTTCACCGTTCAAGTCAGCTTACGTTTCCGCTAAGCATGGCATCGCGGGTCTGACCAAAACCGTGGCGCTGGAAGTGGCGACCCACAAGATTACCTGCAACTGCATCAGCCCCGGCTATGTCTGGACGCCGCTGGTCGAGAAGCAGATTCCCGACACCATGAAGGCGCGCAATATGACCAAGGAGCAGGTCATCAATGACGTGCTGCTGGATGCGCAGCCGACCAAGCAGTTCGTCACCGTGGAACAGGTCGCAGCTCTTGCGCTGTATCTGTGCGGCGACGATGCCTCCCAGATCACCGGCGCCAACCTGTCGATCGACGGCGGCTGGACCGCGGCGTGACTCTTGCTGTCCCTCCCCCCTTGTGGGGAGGGTGGCATGACGTGAGCGGAGCGAACGGCATGTCGGGTGGGGGATTTTTACGAGACGTCTTGCGATAACCCCCACCCCGGCCTCCGCATCGGGACAATGCTTTGCATTGCCCGGGCTCGGCCGACCCTCCCCACAAGGGGGAGGGATTCTGAAGCGTCAGCGTCTCGATTTCCCGAACGCCAGCACGTGCAGGCCGAGCTTGCGGCGCACGATCCAGAACAGCAGCACCGTTTCGAACACCAGCGAGATCGAGGTCGCAGCGGCGGCGCC
>JBEPUM010000394.1:0-2878 GCA_041691515.1 Pseudomonadota bacterium
AACGGCCGCGACCTGCCGGACATCTTCCAGCCGAACGAGGAGATCAACGCGCTGGAGAAAGGCAAGCACTATGGCTGGCCCTATTGCTACGATCTCAAAACCGTCAGCCCCGAATTCAAGTCGTTCCTGCGCACGGTATCGCCGTACAAGAATCTCTGCGGCAATGCCGCGCTCTATCGCGCACCGCTGTCGCTGTTGCCGCCGCATTCTGCGCCGCTCGGCATGTTGTATTATCGCGGCGACAAATTTCCGGAGTTGAAGGGCAAGCTGATCGTCGGCTTGCACGGCTATCGCCCCACGGGCGGCCGCATCCTGGTCTATGACGTCGATGACAAGGGCTTTCCAACCATCAGTCCGCCGCCGGTGCATTTCAATGTCAGTTGCGCAGCGGAGCCGGTGCGCGCGTTCCAGACGGAAGGCGCGCACCAGGTCGCAGCAGCTGCGTACATCGAACTTGTCTCCGGCTGGTACCGGGTGAACGGCGTGCGGCCGCAGGGCGCACCGGTCGGGATGACGGTGGCATCCGACGGCGCGATCTGGGTGGTCGAGGACAGGAACAAGACCGTTTTGCGGATCGACACCACCACGGCGCCTGCCCCGCCGCCGCTCCCTTGCGGCGACAGGACGGCGCAACAGATCGCGGAGCTGAGCGGATTTGTTGCTGCCAGCGCCACCAATCGCGCACGGCTCACCCAGATTCGTGCGCAACTGGTCGAGAAACATTGCATGGGCTGCCATTCGGATTTCGGCGTGAAGCCGGATCAAAACAGCGCGGAGAAGGATCGCGCGGCGCTCAATTTCCTGCTGTCGCAGGACGGATGGCTCTATCCCGGCGACCCCAATGCGTCGCGATTGCACACCCGCCTGCGCGGCATCGGCAGCGAGAAGCTGATGCCGCCCGGCGGCGAAGACCTCATCACCACCGAGCCGGGCTACAAGCAATTGCTGGTGACAGTCGATCAGTTGATCGCCACCATGGTTCCGGGAACGCGGATGCGGATCAGGCCTGGCCCCGTCGAGCGGCCATTCCGGAACAAGGGAGGTCAGGTATGCGGCGCCATCCCGGCCAACGCCCTTGTCGTCGTGATCGCGCGGTCGCGCGAAAAGCCGGACTTCAGCCGCATTTACCGGCCAGCAGACATCTATCTCAATGGTGAATGCACTGACGATGGCGGCTACTATATCGAAAAGGGCAACGTGGTGCCTTTGTGAAATCCTCGTTGCGCTGATGCTGTGCGCGCCCGCCTTCGCAGGCCTCGACCGGTTCCAGAGCCGGCAGGTGACGCCTTCGGGCGAATATACCTTCGGCATCGAAGGGCCCGCGGTCGATGCCAAGGGCAATCTCTATGTCGTCAATTTCGGCAAGCCCGGCACCATCGGGATGCTGCCGGCGGGTGCAACCGCCTCGCATCTGTATCTGACGTTACCCGTTGGTAGCGTTGCCAATGCGATCCGGTTCGACCGGGACGGCCGGATGTTCATCGCCGATTACAAGAAGCACAACATCTTCGTCGTCGAACCGGGCTCGGCGGAGATCAAGACTTACTTTCATTCCGACGACTTCAATCAACCCAACGACATGACGATCGCCGCCGATGGGACGATCTATGCGAGTGATCCGAGTTTCAAGCACCGCAGCGGGCAGATCTGGCGGATCACGCGCGGCGCCGATGGCAACGGTATCGGCGAGCGGATGGTAGCCGAGCGGCCGATGACCACCACCAACGGCATCGAGCTTAGTCCGGACGGCAAGACGCTCTATGTCGGGGAGTCCGAAACGCGTGAGATATGGGCCTACAAGATCGAGGGCACGCGGCTGGCCGCGCCACGGCTGGTGAAGAAATTTCCCGATCTCGACATCGACGGCATCCGCGCCGACGTGGACGGCACACTCTACGTCGCGCGGCTGTTAAAGGGCACCATCGCCGTGCTGTCGCCGGACGGAAAAATACTGCGCGAAATTCCGACCACCGCGAAAGAGCCAACCAACCTCGCTTTCGGCGGTCCCGACGGCAAGACGGTCTACGTGACCCAGCGCATGGGCGGCTTCATCGAATCGTTCAGGGACGATCGGCCTGGACGGGAGTTTTGCCTGCAGGCGAAGAACTGCGAACCGGGACAAGCGGCTCGTTAGATTAGTTCGAACTTGCGCGGAATCGCGACGAGCGACTCTTAACCTCTCCCGCTTGCGGGGGAGGTCGACCGACGAAGTCGGTCGGGTGGGGGCATCTTCACTGACATTGCCCCCTCCCCCCCAACCCTCTCAGCGCTGCTCGCGGCGCGGCCCGCAAGCGGGAGAGAGGGCTCGCAGCGCTCCGACGACGCGCTTCCGTCAAAATTAAAAAGTGCCGACAACAGTCCACGCCGCTCAAATCAGCGACGCCACCGCCTCCAGCCCGATGATGCGCGCGAGCGAACGCGCCTCGCGCTTCTGTTCTTCACGCAGCTTGCCCAGCAGCGGCGCCGCGGCCGTCTTGATCTGTTCGATATCGCTGCTGTCGAGATTCGCAGGCGCTCCCGGTGCCGCTGAATGCCGCGCATGAACCTTGCGAGCGACGTCGCGCAACGCGCTTTCCACGGCGGGCCAGTAGGGCTCCTGCGCGCGCGTGAGTTGCATCCGCCCTTTCAGCGCGGCGATCTGCATGTCGCTGAGCAGCGAATAGTTTTTCTGGGCCAGCTGATTTGCCAGCTTCGGCCGAGGCGCAGGCAACGGCGGCTTCGCGATCGGCGGTGACGGCGTCAAAGTCTGCGCATCAACTGGACTGTCCGTTGCGAGGGCCTGCCGGAGCGGTTCGGGCAAAGCCCCGTCAGGAGCCGCGGGTTGCGTCGGGGATTGAGATGCGACCTGAAGCCTGTCCGCTTTGCCGTCGCGGTTGGC
>JBEPUM010000395.1:0-2877 GCA_041691515.1 Pseudomonadota bacterium
GTTGGTCGGGATGTTCACGCCGGCAATACGGGCCACAGACTTCTCTCCTGTCACCGGACCCATCAACGGGCCGGCATTTCCTTCGTTATTTCAGGCGGGTATCCGCAAACGCGAAGACGACGCCCGACCCTCCTTCGTTTTTGGGGCCCGGCATCGTTGGAAAACTATCCGACTGGATACGCGGCTTATTAAAGGATTCAGCGGCGTTTCGTCAACCGCTTCGAGGCCTTAGCTCGCTGTTTCGTGACTTTTTTCCCGGCTTTGCTCGCACCCTTCCGCTTTCCGGCGGCCGCGGTTCCCCGGCCCTTGCTTGCACTCGTTTTGACCGTCTTTTTGGCACCCTTGGCGGCCGATTTTGAGGGTTTTCGAGCCTTTTTGGCTGCCTTTTCGACCCCTGCTGCTTTTTTCGCTGATTTGGCGGGCCTGGCCGTCTTTTTGGCGGGCCGCTTAGCCGATTTTGAAGTCTTGGCCGATTTCGAAGTTTTGGCGGCCACCTTCTTTTTTCCGGCCTTTTCGACAGCTTTCGCATCAGAAGCGCCGATGGCAGCAAGGATGCGATAAATATCCCGCGTGACATGTTCAATGGTCATCATGCCATCGACCGTCAGCAGCTTGCGGCGCTCCGAATAGTAGTGAATCAGCGGCTCCGTCTGCGTGCGATAGCTTGCCAGCCGCTTCGACAGAACCTCAGGGGTATCGTCGGCGCGCACCTGTTCGCCCCGCGCCGTCATTTCCGCGACTCGGCTCTCGACGCGTTGCAGCAGCGCACTCTCGTTGACGCGGAGTTCGACCACGGCATCGAGTTTCAGATGCTTCGACTTGAGCAGCCGATCCAGTGCCTCAGCCTGCGGCACGGTTCGCGGAAATCCGTCGAGGATGAAGCCGTTTTTCGCATCCGGCTGGTCCAGCCGGTCTGAAATGATCCCGATGACGACGTCGTCGGGCACCAGTCCGCCGCTCGCCATGACGTCCTTGGCCTTGAGGCCGACCGGCGTGCCCGCAGCAACCGCGGCGCGCAGCATTTCGCCGGTCGAGAGCTGGACGATTCTGTAGTGATGAACCAGTCGATGCGCCTGCGTTCCCTTCCCCGCCCCCGGCGGTCCGAGAAGAATCAGTCTCATGAATTAATTGCCCCTTCGCCCGGTGAGCGAGCGGCCGCGCACCTGTGCTTCGATATCGAGAACGGCGCAGACCACAATCAGCACCGAACCTCCTGCAAAGTAATACGGCACCTTGGCATAGGCGATCAATGCCTCGGGAATAAGAAGCACCGCAACAAGATAGGCTGCGCCGGCGAACGTCGTATAGGCGACGACTTGATCGAGGTAGTTCGTCGTCGCCTCGCCCGGCTCAATCCCCGGTATCGCCGCTCCAACCCGCTGCAGCGAATCGGAAGCGTATTCGGGATCGACGACGAAGGCCGTGTAGATCAGTGCAAGAATGATGACCGTGACCAACAAGTAGATCATGTGACCTGGCTGGCCCGCCTGCATATGTTTGAGCACCGCGCCAAGCCAGCCCTCCTGCGACCCGACGACAAGGCCTGCGACCGTCAACGGCAAATAAAAGAACCACGGCGCGACAATGGCAGGCATGAGACCTGCATTGTTGAGCTTGAGCGCCAGAAGCGAATGCTGTGGCGGCACGCTGCGATCGCCAACCTGCCGGGCCGCGAACTCCAAAGGAATACGCCGCCTGCCACGCTCGACGAAGACAACGCCGGCAACAAAGCAGACGGTCAGAACGATCAGGGCGAAAAGGCTCCCGCCCGACAACAACCCCGACCGGCTCAGTTCGATCGTCGCGGCGGTTTCGGCCGCAAAGTCCATCACGATGCCGACACAGAGGATCAAGGCGAGGCCATTGCCGAGGCCGCGCAGCGTGATCTGCTCGCTGAGCCAGACCAGAAAAATCGCACCGGCTGCAAACGTAAAGGTCGTGGATATGACAAATAAACCACCGGCATTGCCGACGATGCCAGGTATTCCCGCGAGCGCTTGCGCGATCCCCAAAGCCTGAACCACCGCGAGAGCAATCGCGAGGCCGAGCGTATAGCGAGAGATTTTTCGCCGCCCCGCTTCACCTCGCCTTGCGAGCGCATTGAAGCGAGACGAGATCAGCGACAGCAACTGGATGATGATGGCTGCGGAGAAATAGGGCGTCAGCCCTAGCGAAAACAGCGAGAGCCGCCTGAGCGTCAAGGCGCCGCGATGATCGTTGAGGATTTGTCCTAAAGCCTGGGGATCGATTCCGGGGACCGGGATGTAAGTGCCGAGACGGTAAACGAGGAGCGCGCCGAGCGTGAAAGCGATACGCTTGGCGAGCTCCGGTGTCATCGACGGCGGCCCCTTAGCTTCGACTTCCTGATCAGGCCTTCATACTGATGGGCCAGCAAGTAGCCCTGCACCTGCGCCACCGTATCCATTGTCACGCTGACAACGATCAGAAGCGAAGTGCCGCCGAAATAGAACGGCACGGAAGCATACGAAATCAATATCTCGGGGATCAAGCAGACAAGCGCAAGATAAGCCGCGCCAGGCACCGTAATTCGCGACAGCACATAGTCGATATATTCAGCCGTTCGCTCGCCCGGCCGGATACCTGGAATGAATCCGCCGTGCTTTTTCAGATTGTCGGCGGTCTCAGTGGGGTTGAAGACGATCGCGGTATAGAAAAACGCGAAGAACACGATCAAGGCGATATAGAGGATCAGAAACAGCGGGCGGCCGTGACCGAGCTGGGTCGTGATCCACTGAAACCACTCCGGCCCCTTACCGGCGTTAAACTGCGCGATGGTGGTCGGCAGCAACAGCAATGACGACGCGAAGATCGGCGGAATCACGCCCGAGGTATTGAGCTTGAGCGGCAGATGCGAGG
>JBEPUM010000396.1:0-2863 GCA_041691515.1 Pseudomonadota bacterium
GGCGATACCTTCGTGTTCGGCGGCGAGATCGTGCGTTACGAGGCGCTGATGGAAGATCAGGTCTACGTCTCGCGCGCCAATGACGAAAGCCCCAAGGTGCCATCCTACATGGGCGGGAAGTTTCCGCTCTCGACATACCTTGCCGAGCGCGTGCGCAATCTTCTGGACGACAAGCGCGCGTGGAGCGGCTTGCCGGATCAGGTGCGCGAATGGCTGTCGCTGCAAGCGTATTTTTCACGCGTGCCGCATGCACGCGAGATGATTGTCGAGACCTTTCCGCGCGCCGACAAGCATTACCTTGTCTGCTATCCGTTCGAGGGGCGGCTCGCGCATCAGACGCTGGGCATGCTGCTGACGCGGCGGCTGGAGCGTATGCACGCGCGGCCGCTGGGTTTCGTCGCTAACGAATACGCGCTGGCGATCTGGATGCTCGGCGACACCTCGTCGATGATCCGGCAGGGCAGGTTGAATCTCGATGAACTGTTCGATCCGGACATGCTGGGCGACGATCTCGAGGCGTGGCTGGCGGAATCGGCGCTGATGAAGCGCACGTTCCGCAGTTGCGCGATTATTTCAGGCTTGATTGCGCGCCGCTTCACCGGCGAGGAGAAAAGCCGGCGGCAGGTGCTGTTCTCGACCGATCTCGTCTACGATGTGCTGCGCAAGCATCAGCCCGATCATGTGTTGCTCCGCGCGGCGCGGGCCGATGCGGCGACCGGGCTGCTCGATCTGCGCCGGCTCGGCGACATGCTCGCGCGGATCAAGGGGCGCATCACCCACAAGCCGCTCGACCATATTTCGCCGCTGGCGGTCCCGGTGATGCTGGAGATCGGCCGCGAGGCCGTTTATGGCGAAGCATCCGACGAACTGCTGGCGGAAGCCGCCGAGGATCTTGTCAAGGAGGCGATGCAGCGATGAGGCGATCGCGATTCCAGTTTCGCCTTGTTCCACAGGGCTTCGCCCTTTTCGGGATGGCGTTCGCATGATCTACAGGGATGACGAGGCCCTTTCCGATTCGGATCATCTCTTGAGCGTGCTTGCCATTGACGACACTCCCGCGCTGGCGACCATGCACGTCGCCGGAGTCGAATTTTCCGCCGATCTTTCCGGCGCGCTGTTCTGGGAACAGGAACGCCTGCTGGTCGTCTCCGATCTGCATCTCGAAAAGGGCTCCAGCTTCGCCATGCGGGGCGTATTGCTTCCGCCGTACGACACGGTTGCGACGCTCAGCCGTCTCGCTGCGGTTGTTGCGCGGTTCGATCCGCGCACGGTGATCGCGCTCGGCGATAGTTTTCATGATCGTGAAGCGCATGAACGTCTGTCCGCGCCGGATCGCGAGGCGCTCTCGGCCTTGCAGACGCGCCGCGACTGGATCTGGATTTCAGGCAATCACGATCCGGCGTTGCCGTCCGATCTCGGCGGCGCGGTGGCTGAAGAAGTCGCGATTGGTGCGATCGTGTTTCGTCATGAGCCGACTGGTGCTGCCGGTGAAATCGCCGGCCATCTGCATCCCAAGGCGCGGGTTTCGACGCGGGGCCGCTCGATGGAGCGGCGCTGTTTTGCCAGCGACGGCGCGCGCGCCGTGATGCCGGCTTTCGGCGCCTATGCCGGCGGCTTGAGCATTCGCGATTCAGCGTTCGCCAAAATCTTTAGTTCGCCGGATTTCATCGCGCATGTGCTCGGCGACCGCCGCATGCACGCGATCGCGGCGACGCGCTGCTACTGACCGCGGTCTCTCACGCCGCTTTCGCCTGCACCGTATTGCAGAAATCCGCCAGCAGATCGGCTACCCGCAATGTAGACGGACTTGCTTCAGGCGCGGCGACCAGCGCCACTTCGGTTTTGTCGATCGGCGCAAAACCGTCTTTCGCCGAGAGAACGCGATGCTCCGGCTGGATTGCGATCTCCGAGAGAATGCTCAGGCCCAGCCCTGCGGCAACCGCGGCCTGAATCCCCGCCAGACTCGAACTGGTATAGGCCATGTGCCAGGCGCGGCCTGCGCTTTCGATGGCGTGAATCGCGCCGGCCCGGTACAGGCATCCCGGCGGAAAGCCGATCAGTGGAACGGAGTGGGTGGCCGGGTTGACCGGATGCGTTTTGCTCGTCACCCAATGGACCCGCTCCGGCCACACGCTGATGCCGCCCTTCTCGCCTGCCGCCCGCTTGAGCAGCGCCAGATCGAGTTCGCCGCGCTCGAGGTCGCGGCGCAGATACGCGCTCTGGTCGGCGCGGACGTCGAGCCGCAGGCCGGGGCGCGACCGCATGAAACTCGCCAGCAATTCGGTCAGGCGGTAGGCGGCGAAGTCCTCGGGGATGCCGAGCCGGACCACGCCTTCGCCTTTCGGCCGCGCCAACACGTCGCGGGTTTCCTCCGCCAGCGCCAGCAGCCGCCGGGCGTAAGCCAACAGCAGTTCGCCGTCGTCGGTCGGGACGACCTTCTTGCCCACGCGGTTGAGCAGGGGGCATCCAAAGTCGTCTTCCAGCCGCTTGATCTGCTGGCTGACGGTCGACTGGGTGCGATGGACGCGTTCGCCGGCGCGGGTGAAGCCCCCGGCATCGACCACGGAGACGAAACTGCGCAATAGCTCCAGATCCAGCATGGCATCTATCATTCATAAAATCACTGATTATGATTTTATCATTTAATTTCCAAATATCAAGGCTCGGGCCTACATCACGGACAAAGGAGATTTTCCATGTCCGTCATTTCGCCATCACTTGTGCAGCCCATCGCCATGCGGCGTCCGGCTTTCAACACGCTGCCGCTCGCCATCGGCATCTTCTGTCTGCTGTGGAGCTTCGCCTTCGTCGCCGGAAAGATCGGCGTCACCGATTGTCCGCCGCTGATCCTGCTGACGGCGCG
>JBEPUM010000397.1:0-2851 GCA_041691515.1 Pseudomonadota bacterium
GCAATGCCGCGACACCCAAGGCGTCATGGCCGGACTTGTTCCGGCCATCCACGTCTTGATCCGATTAGTGCTTTTAAGACGTGGATGACCGGGACTTCGCCCGGTCATGACAGAGGTTGATCTACTGCGCTAATGAACCTCTCCTCGCCCTCCCCTCACGTGCCACTGATGTCGCTGTATCGCCGCTGGCTCGGCGAAACGCGCAATCTCTCCTTCGCCGACTACGAAGCAATGCGGCAATGGTCCGTGACGGACATCGACGCATTCTGGCAGAGCATCTGGGATTATTTCGATCTGCAATCGCCGACGCCGCACCGCGCGGTGCTGGCGGAACGCAAGATGCCGGGCGCGGTATGGTTTCCCGGCGCGTCGGTCAACTATGCGCGTCAGGTGCTGCGTCACGTCGCACCCGCCGAGGCCGCGGGCGTGCCTGCGATCATCAGCGCAGGCGAGGACGGGGTGTTGCACGATACGAGCTGGCGCGACTTGCAGCGCAAGGCCGCGGCGCTGGCGCTGCACCTGCGCACGCACGGCGTTGCGAAGGGCGACCGCGTCGCCGCTTATCTGCCCAACATCCCCGAGACGATCATCGCCTTCCTCGCCTGCGCCAGCATCGGCGCGGTCTGGAGCGTGTGTGCGCCCGACATGGCCGCGCCCGCGGTGATCGACCGCTTCAAGCAGATCGAACCGAAGATGCTAATCGCCACCGATGCGGTGACGTATGCCGGCCGCAGGCATGACCGCGCGGATGTCATCGCAGCGCTGCGCGAGGCGCTGCCAAGCGTCGAACATTTCATTCTGCACGGCGGCGAATCCGGTACAAAAGCGGACGCCGCGCTTTCGGATATCCTGCGCGCAAGAGGCGCCGCGATCGACGCGTTCGAGCCGGAGTGGTTGCCGTTCGATCATCCGCTGTGGATCGTTTATTCGAGTGGCACCACCGGCCTGCCGAAGCCGATCGTGCACAGCCATGGCGGCGTCATCATCGTGGGCCTGCCGCTCAACGTGCTGCACAACGATCTCGGCTGCAGCTACGATCCCAATTCGTTCGGAGAGCGCTATCACTGGTACTCTTCCACCGGCTGGATCATGTGGAACTGTCAGGTCGCGGGCCTGCTCAACGGCACGACCTGCTGCATCTTTGACGGCAGCCCCGGCGGATCGAAGGACAAGCCGGACTGGACCACGCTGTGGCGGTTCGTTGCCAATGCGAAGGTGACCTTCTTCGGCGCTGGCGCGGCGTACTTCGCCAACTGTACCAAGGCCGACGTCGATCTCACCGCCGCCGGCGATCTGTCGCGCCTGCGCATGCTGGGATCGACCGGATCGCCGCTCAGCCAGGACACGCAGGAGTGGTTCAACACCCGCTTCGCGGCGCTGTCTAAAATCAACGGCAGTACAGCGCAGGCCGACATGTTCTGGGCCAACATGTCCGGCGGCACCGATTTCGCTGGCGCATTCATCGGCGCCAACCGCGAGCTGCCGCAACGGCCGGGTACGATGCAATGCCGCATCCTCGGCAATGCGGTGGAAGCATTCAATGAGCAGGGCGAGAGCGTGATCGACGAGGTCGGCGAACTCGTCTGCACGAAACCGCTTCCGTCGATGCCGCTGCGATTCTGGAACGACCCCGGCGACGCGCGCTACATCGGCAGCTATTTCGATACCTACCCCGGCGTCTGGCGCCACGGCGACTGGCTCAAGATCGATCACGACGGTTCCTGCATCATTTACGGCCGCAGCGACGCCACCATCAATCGCCATGGCTTGCGGATGGGGACGAGCGAGATTTATTCCGCGATCGAGGGCTTGCCCGAAATTCTGGACTCGATGGTGGTCGATCTCGAATATCTCGGGCGCGAAAGCTATATGCCGCTGTTCGTCGTGCTGCGCGACGGCCTTGCGCTCGACGCCGCAATGAAGCAGAAGATCAACCGCGCGATCGAGGCGGGCGTATCCCGCCGCTTTCTGCCGAACGAGATTTTCGCAGTGCCGGAAGTTCCGCGCACTTTGTCCGGCAAGAAGCAGGAACTTCCGATCAAGAAGCTGCTGCTCGGTCAGCCGATCGAAAAAGTCATCAACAAGGATGCGATGGCGAATCCGGCCTGCCTCGACTGGTATGTTGCGTTCGCCGGGAAATCCCGTCAGTCATAACACGTCATGAAAAAAGCCAAGACCAAAGCCCCTGCCCGCAAGGCAGCAAAAGCGCCACGCCCAGCCGCGAAGGCGAAGACACCGGTGAAGACGGTTGCCAAGAAAGTTGCAAAGACCGCTCCAAAGCCGTCCGCAAAACCGGCGGCGGCAAAGGGCAAGGCGACGAAGCCAGCGACGGCCGTGACGGCCCGCGCCAAAGCCGCTCCGCGGACAGCAGAAAAAGCTGCCCCGCTTGCAGCCGAAAACCCTGTTACGTCTGTGGCTCCACGCAAGGCCCTCACATTGCCGGCAAAGCCGGTCGCAGCTGCCCCGATGCAGGCACCCGCGACCGCATCGATGCCGCCGAAGCCCGTCAGCCCCACGCTCAAGCCAACATCGATGGCGGCGCCGCGCGCCGACGTACGGCCCGAGGCCGGTTTTACGCTATTGGTCGATGGTCATTTCAAGAGCCAGTACGAGACGCTCGCACAGGCCCAGCAGGCGGCCACCGAGTTGAAGTCGCGTTTTCCGATCCTGCGGGTCGAAATCTACGACGCTGCCAAGAAAACCCGTCAGGCGGTCTGACGAAATCGTCTGCTTTTGGTTTGACGCGTTTTCTTCACGTGAACCGGTAGCCACTTCGCTCGAAAACGCTATAGAGCGCGCGACACGTCTGGCGCGAATCCGTTACACTTCCGTGCCATGCCCCGCGCGTCCG
>JBEPUM010000398.1:0-2825 GCA_041691515.1 Pseudomonadota bacterium
CCGGGATCGTATTCCACCACTCCGGTGCGATCGAACATGAACGCCACCGAGCCGGTTTCGCCGAGGTTGCCGCCGGACTTGGTGAAGTAGGAGCGGATGTCCGACGCCGCGCGATTGCGGTTGTCGGTCAGCGCCTCGACGATGACCGCAACACCGCCCGGACCATAACCCTCATAGCGGATTTCGTCGTAGTTCTCGCCCTCGCTGCCGGCGGCCTTCTTCACCGCACGCTCGATGTTGTCCCTCGGCATGTTTTCCTGCCGCGCGGCGATCATGGCGGCCCGCAGCCGCGCATTCATCGCCGGATCGGGCGTTCCGAGCTTGGCAGCCACCGTGATTTCGCGCGCCAGCTTGCCGAACAGTTTTGACTTCTGGGCATCCTGCCGGCCCTTGCGGTGCATGATGTTCTTGAATTGGGAATGTCCGGCCATGCGGAAGGTCTCTCTTGAATCGGGTCCTTGACCGGCAAAACACCGGATCACTCAGCATAAACACGTAGCGGCGCGGCGTTATAAGACGGTATGCGGGCAGAATCAAAGACTTGGTCGAGCAATTGGGAAGGTATCATCCACCTTGCAGGATCGGCACAGGAGATCAAATTAACTCAAATTTCACCTTAAAACGGCATGTTCTGCTGAGATTTTCATCACACCGGCGGACTGCGGATGGCCATGCCTTTTTTCAGAAAACGCGTGCAGGCCGAAGCCGAACTGCCAGCAGGTGACAGCCCGGCGCCAGCCACAGCGCCCGCATCCGATCTCGCCCCTGATAACGCGGCCAAGGACATCCTCGACCTGCTCGAACTCGAATTGCAGGCGATGATGCGGCAGCTCGAGCGGGCGGCGCAATCGGTGGCATCAGGCGCGCAGTCGACGGCCGATACCCTTTCCGCGATCCGCGAGCGCACCGACGATCTCACCGGACGCACCAGTTCCGCCCGCACCACCGCCGACACATTTTCGCAGGCCGCCGACAAGTTCACCGAATCCGCCGATGGCATCGGCACCCAGGTTCGCGACGCCAGCCGCCTCGCGGAGCAGGCAGCCAGCGCCGCACGCGAGGCCAGCCTCAATGTCGATCGCCTGCGCGAATCCTCCGCCGCGATCGGCAACGTGGTCAACCTGATCGCATCGATCGCCAAGCAGACCACGCTGCTGGCGCTCAACTCGACCATCGAGGCGGCGCGGGCCGGCGAGGCCGGCCGGGGATTTGCCGTGGTGGCCTCCGAGGTCAAGGCACTCGCGGTGCAGACCCAGAACGCGACCGAGGAAATCAAGCAGAAGATCGACGCCCTGCAGCAGGACGCAGCGACTTCGATCGACGCGGTGCATCGCATCTCGCAGGCGATCGACGCGATCCGCCCGGTGTTCGAGACCGTCAACGGCGCGGTGGCCGAACAGAGCGCCACCACCGGCGAGATGGCGCAGAACGCCGCCGCCACCTCGAATTTCATCGTCTCGGTAGTCGACAGCGCCTCTGAAATCGACGGCGTCACCAAGGAAGCCGAGAGCCACGGCGACAATGTCGCCAAGGCCGGTCGGACGGTCGCCGGGCTGGTCGACAAGCTGAAGAGCCGTTGCGCCATCCTGTTGCGCCGGACCGAAGCCGACAAGGCACGCAAGCAGGAGCGCGCGCCGTGCAATATTCCGCTCACGATCGCTACGATCAAGGCCTCGATCTATGAGCTGTCGCGGACGTCCATGCTGATCGCGGAAGGCGACGCCGCAAAACTTCCCGCCGGCCAGACCCTGACCGCCGAGATCGCCGGGATCGGCGCCTGCAAGATCCGCGTCACCGAACACACCGAGTTCGGCGCCGAAACCGAATTCGTCGGTCTTGACGCCGAGACCCTGGACAGGATCGAAGACAAGCTGTTCGCCCTGCACGACGAGAATGCCGAAGGCGTCGCGCGCGCGATGGAAGCGGGCGTGACCATCAACAAGATTTTCGCCGACGCGGTTACGCGGGGCAGCATCAGCATCGACGACCTGTTCGACACCAATTACGAGCAGATCGAGAATTCCGATCCGCCGCAGTTCCGCTCGAAGTTCATGGCGTGGGTGGAGCGCGACCTCACCGACATTCAGGAACAGGTACACGGGATGGACCCGCGGCTGAAATTCGCCGCGGTGGTGGATCGCAACGGCTACCTCGCGATGAACAACAAGTATTGCTCGCTACCGCAGCGCAAAGGCGATCCGGCGTGGAACGTCACCAACGCCCGCAACCGCCGCTTCTTCAACGACGCCGCGGGCCTTGCCGCCGCGCGCAATACCCGCACCTATTTCGTGCAGAGCTACCCACGCGACATGGGCAACGGCGTGCGCGTCCGGATGCGCGAGATCGACGTGCCGATCCGCGTCAACGGCAAGCACTGGGGCAATTTTCGCACGGCGTACGTGCTGTAACTAAGCCTGCCAGAACGCCGGCACTGCCTGCTCCAGCCGGCCGCCGAGGCGCACTGGCCCGATCTTCACCGCCAGTCCCGTCGCATCGTCGGTCTCGACCGCGACACCGCTCAGCGTGGCCTCGCCGAACGCCGGCTCGAACCGTCCTGAGGGAATGCCGGTGGTGAAGCGGCGCAGCGGCTCTTCCTTCTGCATCCCGATCACGGAATCATAATCGCCGGTCATGCCGGCATCGCTCATATAGGCGGTACCGCCCGGCAGGATCTGATGATCCGCCGTCGGCACATGCGTATGCGTGCCGACCACGAGGCTGACGCGGCCGTCACAGAAGAATCCCATGCCCTGCTTCTCGCTTGTGGCCTCGCCGTGGAAATCCAGAATGATCGCGTCCGCCGCCTCGCGCAGCGGACAGGCATC
>JBEPUM010000399.1:0-2825 GCA_041691515.1 Pseudomonadota bacterium
TTGCGGCCAGCGTCACGCCCGCGCTCGCGCAGGACAAGACCGTCAACATGAAAGTGTCGCTGTGGGTGCCGCCGGCGCATCCGCTGGTGCCGGCCACGCAGGCCTGGGCTGCCGACATCGAGAAGGCGTCGGGCGGCACGATCAAGATGACGGTGTTTCCATCGCAGCAGCTCGGCAAGGCGTTCGACCATTACGACATGGCGCGCGACGGCATCGCCGACATCACCTACGTCAATCCGGGCTATCAGCCCGGACGTTTTCCGATCGCCGCGGCCGGCCAGCTTCCGTTCCTGTTCAGCGACGGCAAGAAGGGCACGCTCGCGCTCAACGAATGGTACCACAAGTACGCACCGACCGAGATGAAGGACACGCACCTGTGCTTCGCGTTCATCCACGATCCCGGCGCGCTATTCGGGAAGAAGAAAGTTCTGGTGCCCGAGGATCTCAAGGGTCTGAAAGTGCGCCCGGCGCAGTCGACCATCGGCGAAATGGTGAAGATGTTCGGCGGTACCAACGTGCAGGCTTCGGCGCCGGAAGCGCGCGACGCCATCGAGCGCGGCGTCGCCGACGAAATCACCTTCCCGTGGGGATCGATGTTCCTGTTCGGCATCGACAAGGCGATCAAGTATGCGATGGACGTGCCGCTCTACACCACGGTGTTCACCTACAATATCAACCTCGCGAAGTACAATTCACTCTCGCCGACGCAGAAGAAGATCATCGACGATCACTGCACGCCGGAATGGGCATCCAAGGTCACCGATCCCTGGAGCGAATTCGAGTTCAACGGCCGCGCCAAGATGAAGGCATTGGCCGACCACGAGGTCTACAAGCTGACGCCCGAGCAGCTTGCGCAGTGGAAGAGCGCGGCGAAGCCGTTGCATGACAGCTGGGCGGCTGACGTGAAGAAAGCGGGCGGCGATCCGGCGGCCATCGACGCCGACTTGCAGGCTGCGATCAAGAAGTTCAACGCGGGGCTTTAATCGGATTGCCTTCCCGACGAGAACGTCATGCCCGGCCTTGTGCCGGGCATCCACGTCTCCGTCCAACCGGCGCAAAGCAAGACGTGGATGGCCGGGACGAGCCCGGCCATGACGGCAACGTAACAACGCAAAAGCCATGACCACTGCATCTCCCGAAGTAAGCCCCGACGGCGTCCTCACTGGGCCGCCCGAGCCGATTCACAAGAATTTCATGGATCGCTTCATCGATTCGATCGAGTGGGTCGCTGCATTTTTTGTCGGTATTGTCGCGCTGAATACCTTTGTCGCCGTGTTCATGCGGAAATTCTTTTCGGTGACGATTCCGGATTACTACAACATCGGTCAGTTTCTGCTCGGCATCCTGATCTTCTGGGGCATCGCCGCGACCAGCTATCGCGGCACACACATCACCGTCGATCTTGTCTGGGCCAATGCCTCGCCGAAATATCAGCGCTGGATCGATGTGTTCGCGACGCTGGTGTTGCTGTTCGTGGTGACCGTGCAGACCTACACGCTGCTGGACAAGGTCATCACCACGCGCGCCGATCATGTTCTGACGATGGACCTGCAACTGCCGATCTGGCCGTTCTACGCAGTGGCATGGATCGGCGACGTCTCCGCGGTGCTGCTGATCGCGATCCGCACCTATCGGCTGATCTTCTACCCGGATCTGATGCACGATCCGAAAATCAAGACCGCGGAGTAGCCGATCATGGAGTTGAGCAACGAAGCAGTTGCCCTGATCGGCTTCATCAGTCTGTTCGCACTGATGCTGCTGCGGGTGCCGGTCGGCATGGCGATGGGCCTCGTCGGTGTGTCCGGCTTCGGCTATCTCACCGGTCTTGAGCCGGCGCTGAAGCTGGTGGCGCAAACGGTGATGCGCACGGTGACGGATTATTCGTTCGGCGTGATTCCGATGTTCCTGCTGATGGGCGCGTTCGTGTCCGTATCCGGCATCAGCCGCGAACTGTTTCGCGCGGCCAATACCTTTGTCGGCCATTGGAAGGGCGGCCTCGGCATCGCCACCATCGGCGCGTGTGGCGGCTTCGCGGCAATCTCGGGATCGTCGGTTGCCACCGCTGCGACGTTCTCGGCGGTAGCTTACCCGGAAATGCGGCGGTTCGGCTATCCGCAGTCGTTTTCCGCCGGCGTCATCGCAGTCGGCGGTACGCTCGGCGCGATGCTGCCGCCGTCCACCGTGCTGGTGGTCTACGGCATCATCACCCAGCAGGATATCGGCAAACTGTTCATCGCCGGCATCGTTCCTGGATTGCTGGCGATCGTCATGCACATGATCACCATCGGCATCATCGGCGTGGCGCGGCCGGGCTTTCTGCCCGCCGGGCCGCGCAGTTCCTGGAGCGATCGTGTCGCGGCGTTGCGCGATGTCTGGTCGCCACTGGCGCTGTTTCTGTTCGTTATCGGCGGCCTCTATGGCGGCTTCTTTATTCCGACCGAAGCCGGTGCTGTCGGCGCCGTCGGTGCATTCGTGATCGGAATCCTGCGCGGGAAGCTCACGCGCGATGGCATCCTAGAAGCGCTGTTGCAGGCGACGCGAACCTCGGCCGCTGTTTTCACTGTGCTGATCGGTGCACTGTGCTTCGGCTATTTCCTCACGATCACGCAGACGCCGCAGCACGTCACCGAATTCCTCACCGGCCTCGGTCTCGGACGTTATGGTGTCCTTGTGCTGATCCTGCTGATGTATCTCGTGCTGGGCTGCCTGATGGACGCCATGGCGATGATCATCCTGACCGTGCCGATCGTGTTTCCGGTGGTCACGGCGCTGGGTTTCGATCCGATCTGGTTCGGCATCATCATCGTGATGACGGTCGAACTGGG
>JBEPUM010000400.1:0-2819 GCA_041691515.1 Pseudomonadota bacterium
GTTCGACCTCGGCTATCACTTCAAGCACGTCGATACGATCTTCAAGCGCGTGTTCGGGAAGAACTGAGCACCGGTACGCACGCTTAACCTCTCCCCGCGTGCGGGGAGAGGTCGAAGACAGGGCGAAGCGATGTTTTCGGGTGAGGGGGCGCCTCGACAGGACGCGACATCCCCTCACCCCACCCCTCTCCCCGCAAGCGGGGCGAGGGAGCATGCTGCCGATGCCGCAACACCCTCCTCCAGGATCAGGATATGCCCCGCGTCCTCGCCGTCAGCCTTCGCCGCGGGCATCACTTCAGCAAGACGCCCTCGCTCAGCATCCGTCTTCGGACCGGGCTCGGTGTCGATGGCGATGCGCACATGGGCAAGACCGTCAAGCATCGCTCGCGCGTCCGCCGCGACCCGACGCAACCGAACCTGCGCCAGGTGCATCTCATTCATGCGGAGCTGTTCGACGAGTTACGCCACAAGGGGTTCGACGTGAATCCCGGCGACCTCGGTGAAAACATCACCACGTCTGATATCGACCTGCTCGCACTCCCGACCGGCGCACGCCTGCACATCGGCGCAAGCGCGGTCGTGGAAATCACCGGCCTGCGCAATCCCTGCATCCAGCTCGACTCATTTCAGAACGGCCTGATGGCCGCCACGCTCGACAGGGACGCCGCCGGCAATCTGATCCGCAAGGCCGGCGTCATGAGCATTGTCATCAGCGATGGCGACGTGCGCCCAGGCGATGACATCAGGGTCGAATGGCCGGCATCGCCGCGCCACGCATTGCAGCCGGTGTGACCAGCCGAACGCTCAAGCCTGCGCCGTTCGCGACATCTTTGCGGGCGTGCTGAACATGCGCATCAGAACGAAGGTCGCGAGCAGCACGGCAAGATACACCGCCAGTTGCATCACGGTGGGCTGATCGGTGTAGCCGATCAACGTGTGCAGTGCGCGGCCGATGATGCTCGAGTCTGACAGCAGCCAGCCGCTGTCCCATGCGACGGTATCCAGCGCGGTCAGCCAGTTTGCCTGCATCAGAAACGCCACGGCCTGCGCCGCCATACCCGCGGCAAGCAGCGCGATCAGTACCGTCGTCGTTCCGAACAAGGCCCGCATCGGAATCCGCAGCAGCCCGAAGTACGTCAGCGCGCAGGTCGCTGCGCCAAGCAGCATACCCCCAAAACCGCCGAGCGCGACACCGACAGTTGTGTCGTCACCCGATGCGAGCACGCCGTACAGAAACAGCACTACCTCGCTGCCTTCACGCAGCACCGCGACCGCAACGACGACGGCGAGCGCCAGCAGCGACTTTGAACCTTCAGCCACGGCTTGCCCGATTGCGCGCATGTCGCCCGCGAGTTCGCGGCCGTGACGCGCCATCCAGACATTGTGCCAGGTCAGCATGACCACGGCGATGCTGAGGATCGTGGCGTTGAACACTTCCTGACCCATGCCAGCGAACAGATGCGACAGGCCACCGGCAAATATGGCAACGACGCAAGCAGCGGCAATTCCAGCGACCAGGCCGCCGCCGATCCACCGGTTGCGGTTCGGCACCGAACGCGTGACCGCAAGCACGATGCCGATGATCAAACCGGCCTCGAACACTTCGCGGAAAACGATGATCAGCGCGGCGATCATCGCGTCTACTTTACGATGACTTTGCCGATCGCGACATCTTCGTTGAACTCGTCGACGAACTTGTATTGACCGGCCTTCTGCGGACGGACGTTGATGATGGCTTCGCTCTTCGCGGCGATGACTTTTTCGATCTTCAGGGGCTTGCTTTCGAATTCCATCGCCTTGTCGCTGAGGTTTTTCACCTTGAAGGTGACCGCGGTGTTGGCGGGAATGGAGACCTCGGCCGGCGTGAATGCCTTGTCCTTGTAGCTGATCTGGATCTCAGTCGATTGCGCGCGGGCGCCAATAGCTCCGAAAAGCGAAACGCCGGCCAGCGCTACGGCAACACAGACCGACCTAAAAGAGATTGAAGCGAACATCTGATGACCTCGACAATGGCGGAACAGTCAGGCGATCACTTACGCGGCCCGCAGACCGCTGTCGCGGGGCAAAACGCCGCCATTGGAGCTATTCTAAGTGCCCGGCGCAACCGTCCGCCGTCACGCTCCGCCGGCCATCCGCGTGACGACGTCGTCGCGCTTGACGAAGCTATGATAGAGCGCGGCCAGCAGATGCAGTCCGATCAATCCGAGCAGGGTGTAGGCGATGTAGATGTGCCAGTGCTCGAAGAAATGCGCGTTGTCGTGATTTTCCGAGGTGAATTGAGGTACGCGAAACAGTCCGAACCAGCTTGAATAGTCAGGTTTGTGCGCACCGGACATCGCCCATCCGAGCAGCGCCACCACAAACGTAATCAAATACAGCAGGCCGTGATTGAGATGGGCCAGCGCTCGCTCCCATCGCGGGGTATCCGCCGGCAACGCGGGCGTGGGATTGATCGCGCGCCAGATCAGCCGCACGGCCATCAGCAGAAGGATGAGATAGCCGATGTCGGCATGGATCGAGCGGTGAAAGAAGCGGTCGGGCCGCGCCGCCCAGTGATTGAGCCAGTAGCCGTAGGCAATCATTCCGATGATGGCGAGCCCGAGAATCCAGTGGAAGGCGCGGGACACCAAACCCCACGCGGTCGTCGTATTTCGGATCATGAGCGGGACTTGCCTTTCCAAATGCCGCAGCAAGACAGGCCATGAACCGGACATTTCGGCAAGCCCTCGTCCAGCAGGCCGGACCTGCATATCCGGCTGGAATAAATCCTTGGCCGGAGCGATCATGCCCTATTCGCGACAGAGCCGTGTACGACAACC
>JBEPUM010000401.1:0-2815 GCA_041691515.1 Pseudomonadota bacterium
GCACAGGATCAGACCGTCATCACGAGCGGCCCTTACGCGCGCGTGCGCCATCCGATGTATGCGGGCGCGCTGGTGATGTTCGTTGGGATTCCGGTCGCGCTGGGCTCGTGGTGGGGACTGCTCGTCGTCCTGGCAATCCTTCCGCCGCTGACGTGGCGGATGCTCGACGAAGAGCGCTATCTCGCCCAGCACCTCAACGGCTATCGCACCTATCAGCGCGAAGTGCGTTACCGCCTCTTGCCCTACCTGTGGTGAACCCGCAGGACCATCACTGCCCGCCGTCCAGCCTTTTCAAAATCTCGTCGAGCTGATCGAGATCGCGGTAACGGATCTGCACAGTGCCGCCGGGATTCCTGTGATCGACCGTCACCGCGAGTCCGAGCGCGTCGCTGACGCGCTTTTCGAGCGCCAGCGTGTCGGGGTCTTTTTGCACTTTGCCCGCACGCGCCTTCTGCGGCTTGCGTTCCGGCACTCCCTCCTCATGCGCGAGCGCTTCGGCCTGCCGCACGTTCAAGCCTTCCGCGACGATGCGCTTTGCGGCGCTTGAGGCATCGGGCACGCCGATCAACGCACGCGCATGGCCCGCCGACAACGCGCCCGATGCAATCAGCGCCTGCACATCGTCGGGCAATTTCGTCAGCCGCATCATGTTGGCGACATGGCTGCGGCTCTTGCCGACGAGTTTCGCGATCTCGTCCTGGCTGTGTTTGAACTCATTGGCGAGCGCGTGATAGCCCTGCGACTCTTCCATCGCGTTGAGGTCTTCGCGCTGCACGTTTTCGATGATCGCGAATTCAAGCGCAACGGCATCGCTGACGTCGACCGGAACGATCGGTACCTCGTGCAGACCGGCGAGCTGCGACGCGCGCCAGCGGCGTTCGCCCGCAATGATCTCAAAACGATCCTGCACGCCCTTCACCGGACGCACCACGATCGGCTGGATCACGCCGTGCTGCTTGATGGAGTCGGACAACTCGCCAAGCTCGACATCGGAAAATGCGCGGCGCGGATTGCGTGGATTGGCTTTTAGAAATTCGATTGGCACCTTGCGCTGCGCGCGCGGGCGGTCGACGTGCGCGGCCTCGCCGCCGACGTCTCCGATCAGACTTGCAAGACCGCGGCCCAATCGCGAACGCGCTTCGTCGGCCATCGCCAGCTCCCTTGGATTCACGCGCAGTACTCCATCGTCTTCATCTCATCCTTCGAGGCTCGGGCTCTGCCCTCGCACCTCAGGATGACGCTGTAGGTGTTGCGATCATCTCGCGAGGATCGCGGCCATTGTCTTCACCTTGAGGGCGCACTCTTGCGCACCTCAAAGGGCGACGATCGAATCAATGCGTCGTACGCAGCTCGCGCTCGCGCTGGATCACTTCCGTCGCGAGTTTCAGATAAGCTTCGCTGCCGGTGCATTTCAAATCGTACACCAGCACCGGCTTGCCGTAGGACGGCGCTTCCGAAATGCGCACGTTGCGCGGGATCATGGTGTCGTAGACTTTCGATCCCATGAACTGGCGCACATCGGCAACGACCTGGTTCGACAGGTTGTTGCGCGAGTCGAACATGGTCAGCACGATGCCGTGGATCGAGAGATTCGGATTGAGCGTGGTGCGCACCTGCTCGACCGTCTGCAGAAGCTGCGACAAACCTTCGAGCGCAAAGAACTCGCACTGCAAGGGAACGAGAATCGCATCGGATGCTGCCATCGCATTGACGGTGAGAAGATTGAGCGACGGCGGACAGTCGATCAGCACGTAGGTGTAATCGGACTCCGCGGTGACGTTGGTGTTCAGCGCGGCGATCGCGTCGCGCAAGCGAAACGCACGGTCTTTGGTCGTGCCAAGTTCAAGCTCGAGACCGGAGAGGTCCATGGTGGAGGCTGCTATATGAAGGCGCGGCACCGCGGTCGGCACCACGGCGTCACGCAGCGGAGCTTCACCGATCAATACGTCGTAGGTCGAACAATTACGATTGCGCCGATCAATGCCGAGGCCGGTCGACGCGTTGCCCTGCGGATCGAGATCGACGATCAGGACGCGCTCTCCGATCGCCGCCAGCGCCGTGCCGAGATTGATTGCGGTCGTGGTCTTGCCAACGCCGCCCTTCTGGTTGGCGAGCGAAATGATCCGCGGATGCGGCGGCGGAGTGGACGACTTATCCTCTTGATAAGTCTCATCAATTACGGTCATGGCACGCCGACTTACTTTGACGGGGGATTATCGCGCCGCTCGATCTGATCGAGTTCGACGATCCAGCCATGTCCGCCGGTGCGGCTGGAATGAAGGCGAGGGCTAATATTCCAATATTTAGTAGCTTCCGTCAATTCGGCTTCTACATCTTGACCCTTGAGAAACAACGCCTTGGCGCCCTGTTTCACCAGTGGGTGAACAAAGCCGAGCAACATCTGTAGCGGCGCGAGCGCACGCGCGGTCACGCAATCGATCCCGCCGTCCGATCTATCCACATAATCCCCGATATCCGACAGATGGATGACGCCGGGCGCGCCGGTCACGCGAATTGCCTCGCGAAGGAATGCCGCTTTCTTGGCGTTGCGTTCGACCAGATGGATTTGCGCTGACGTGGTATCCGCTAGCGCACACGCCAACACAACGCCGGGAAATCCACCACCGCTGCCGAAATCAGCCCAGATCTTTGCCCGCGGCGCGATCGTTAAAAGCTGGAGCGAATCGGCGATATGCCGGGTCCAGATGGTGGAAAGCGTCGACGGCGCAACGAGATTGGTTTTGGCCTGCCATTCAAGCAGGAGAGCGACATAGCGATCCAGCCGCGCCTCGGTTTCACGTGAAACAGGCGTCAG
>JBEPUM010000402.1:0-2795 GCA_041691515.1 Pseudomonadota bacterium
AGCCGCTGCGGCTCGCTGATGCTGCCATGGACTGCCGAGCTCTGCCTCGACCGCATCGGCCGCGAGGCGCTCTATGAGCCGGGCGAAACGGATGCGTGAACATAAATAAAAACGCGACGGGCACATGACGTTGTATTTGTCATGGCCGGGCTCGTCCCGGCCATCCACGTCTTACTTCTTGGCAATGCTGAAAGACGTGGATACCCGCGACAAGCGCGGGCATGACGACGTTGATTTAGCTTGCTATGGTTTGCATCCCGTAGGCTCCTGATACATGAACCTCTCCGACCTCATCGCGCGTAACGCCGCCTTCACACCGGACAAGCCGGCGCTGCGCTTCGACGGCGAGAGGTGGACCTATGCCGCGTTCGCGGCGCGGATCGAGACGGCAGCGCGCGCGCTGAAGGCGGAATACGGCATCGGACGCGGCGACCGCGTCGCCATCCTTAGCCTCAACCGGCCGGACTATCTGGTGCTGCTCTATGCCTGCGCACGGCTGGGCGCGATGCTGGTGCCGATGAACTGGCGGCTCGCGGTCGCCGAACAACGCTTCATCCTCGGCAATTGCGAGCCCAAGGTATTGGTGCTGGAGCAGGCGTTTGCCGATGTTCTGCCGGGCGCGGTGACTGATCTTCCGGGTCTGCGCACGATCGGACTCGACTTCACGCCAGAAGGCGGACTTGGTTTCGAGGCGATGCTGGCGCGCGCGAACGGCGATGGCCGCGACGCGCAAGCCGATCTCTCCTCCCCGCTGCTGATCGTCTACACCTCAGGCACGACAGGCCGCCCCAAGGGCGCGGTGCTGCGGCAGGAGGCATTGCTGTGGAATGGCGTGATGAGCCAGCACATGCATGGCCTCATCTCCGACGATCATGTCCTGACCGTGCTGCCGTTCTTTCATGTCGGCGGCCTCAACATCCAGACCACGCCGGCGCTGCATCACGGCGCGACCGTGACCATTCATTCCCGCTTCACGCCCGATGCGACGCTGGCCGCTTTCGCGCAGGATCGCCCGACCCTGACCGTGCTGGTGCCGGCGACGATTCAGGCCGTGAGCGATCATCCCGACTGGACCACGGCCGATCTGTCGTCGCTGAAAGCGGTCTCGACGGGATCGCAGGTGGTACCGCCGCATCTGATCGAGCGCATCGTCGCGCGCGGCGTGCCGGTGTTGCAGGTCTATGGCTCGACCGAAACCTGCCCGATCGCAATTTATACGCGGCTTGGCGGCGATACCTCGCGCGCCGAGACGACGGGGCTCGCCGGGTTGTGGTGCGAGGCGGCGGTGGTCGATGAGACCGGGCGCGAGCTGCCACCAGACACCACAGGTGAGATCGTAGTGCGCGGCCCGAACGTGCTTTGCGAGTATTGGCGCAACGAAGCGGCGACACGCGAAGCGCTGCGCGACGGATGGTATCGTACGGGCGACATCGCCAGCCGCGATGGCAATGGGTATTTTCATGTCCACGACCGTAAGAAGAACATGATCATTTCGGGCGGCGAGAACATCTATTCCGCCGAGGTCGAGCGCGTGCTGCTCGAACACCCCGCTGTTGCCGACTGCGCGGTGATCGGCAAGCCCGATCCTCGATGGGATGAGGTGCCGGTGGCCTATGTCATCCTGCGGCGAGAGCACGTCGTCGCTTCCGACGATCTGCACGCGCACGTGCTGGCGCAGCTTGCGCGTTTCAAGGTGCCGCGCGAGTTCGTGTTTGTCGACGATTTGCCGCGTACCGCACTCGGCAAAGTGCAGCATTACATGCTGAGGCAGACGGTGGGAGACGATACGTGAAAATCACCGTACTCGGCGGCGGCAACGGCTCGTTCGCGGCCGCGGGCGATTTCGCGTTGCAGGGCCATGACGTCCGGCTGTGGCGGCGTGACGCCGACGCCGTCGCGGCGCATCGCGCCGAAGGTTCGCGCATCGCCGTCAAGGACTCCAAAGGCCGCCACGAAGCACAGCTTGCGCTCGTTACATCCGAGATGGCTGAAGCGGTGCGCGGTACTAAGCTGATCCTGTGTCCCGCGCCCGCCTTCGCGCAGGCCGATATCGCGACACAGCTCGGACCACATCTCACGGACGGACAGGTGGTGTTCCTGCCGCCGGCGACCTTCGGCTCAATGATTTTTGCCAAGGCCGCGCACGACGCCGGCAATGGCGCCAACGTCAGCTTCGCCGAGACCGGCACGCTGCCGTGGCTGACCCGCAAGCATGGGCCGCACGAAGTCGCCATCACCATCAGGGCGAAACGATTGCCCACCGGCGTGTTTCCGCTGACGAACGCCCTCCATGCCTATACGGTGATCAATCGTGCTTTTCCCGATGTCATCGAGCCCTGCGGCGATGCGCTGTCCGGCGCGCTGATGAACGCCGGTCCGATTATCCACCCGCCGCTGATCGTGATGAATGCCGGACCGATCGAGCACTTCGAGCGCTGGGACATCCACAAGGAAGGCACGCAAGCGAGTATTCGCCGCGTCACCGACGCGCTCGATGCCGAGCGCATCGCCCTGCGCGAGGCGCTGGGTTATTGTGGCCCACATTTTCCGCTGGCGCATCATTATGCGACCGACGGTGAGGAATGGATGTACGGGCGCGGCTCGCACGACCGCCTGACCGATAGCGGTGACTGGCGTGAGCGGATCATCCTGCGCGAGCATCGCTACATGCGCGAGGACCTGCGCGTCGGGCTATCGTTCTTCGCGTCGGTCGCGGCGCTGGCGGGTATCGAGACTCCGCTGATGAAAGCCTTCCTCGCCATCGGCGGCGCCATCTGCGGCGAGAATTTTTTGCA
>JBEPUM010000403.1:0-2773 GCA_041691515.1 Pseudomonadota bacterium
GAATTCGTCGGCATGGAGCGCTCGGCGCTGCATCGCAAGCTCAAGGCGCTCGGCGTCAGCTAAGCAAGAGACACATTCAAACAAGAAGACGGAATCGCCAGATGTCGAGGATTGCTTACGTCAATGGTCAGTATCGCGATATGCGCGACGCCAGCGTCAATATCGAAGACCGCGGCTATCAGTTTGCTGATGGCATTTACGAGGTTTGTGAGGTGCGCGGCGGAAAGCTGGTGGATTTTCCCCGGCATATGGCGCGATTGCAGCGATCGCTGCGCGAATTGCGAATCGCCGAGCCGATGGCGCTGTCAGCGCTCGACGTCGTCATGCATGAAGTGGTCCGTCGTAATCGGATCACCTATGGGCTCGTTTATTTGCAGGTAACGCGCGGCGTGGCGCCGCGCGATCATGCATTTCCCACGCGCGATGTTCATCCGAGTGTTGTAGTTACGGCGCGCGCGCTCAATTTTGCGAAAAATCAGAAAACCGCGTCACACGGGATCAAGGTCATCACCGTGGCGGAAAACCGTTGGCCGCGGGTAGATATCAAGTCGGTTTCGCTGCTGCCTAACGTACTGGCGAAGCAGGAGGCGCACGAAAAGGGGGCCTATGAGGCGTGGTACGTCGGAAGCGACGGTTTCGTCACCGAAGGGGCTTCCAGCAACGCCTGGATCGTGACGAAAGACGGTCGCGTTGTCACCCGCTCGGCGGATCACGGCATTCTGGCCGGCATTACCCGGGCGGTTCTGATGGAGGTGATGGCGGCGCTCCAGATCAAGCTCGAGGAGCGTCCGTTTACACCGGCGGAAGCACAACAGGCTGCCGAGGCTTTTGTGACGTCGGCCTCGCAGATCGTCATGCCTGTGGTTGCGATCGACGGCCAGACGGTGGGAAATGGCGAGCCAGGCGGCATCGCCAAGCGGCTACGTGAAGAATTTCACCGCTTTTCGGCATTTTCCTGAGGGTTTTTACGGTTCTGGGCCTGCGAGTGACTGGAACTGGCTTGCCTAACACGTAGCTCTGCCCTCTAATCAAAGTGTCGGGTCCACGAGGGGGATCTCTGGAATACCGGCAGCCAGGGGACGCTCCGTAGAGAGCTGCGTCTGGTGCGATAAAAAACGCAAAGCCAAACTGCGGGATAACAACAATGGCGGCAGACCGCGCTCAAAATCTACAAGACACCTTCCTCAATCACGTTCGAAAAACCAAGACGCCACTGACGATCTTTCTGGTGAATGGAGTAAAACTGCAGGGAATTGTCACTTGGTTCGACAATTTCTGCTTGCTGCTCCGGCGCGACGGTCATTCGCAGCTTGTCTACAAGCATGCGATCTCGACCATCATGCCGGGTGCCCCGATCCAGCTGTTCGAAGGCGGCGAGGACGCTCCAGTTTGAGCATGCGCTTGAAAGTTTCCTGATTGGAACCCCGAGATGTTGAGGGGAGCATCGGCCGTCCGCGGCCGCTGCTGGGCAAACCGACCGGGCGGGTGATCGTCATCGGCCCTTATCTGCGGATGCGGCGCGGCGACGCCGGCGCGCAGCAGACGTCGAATTCTGTGCGCGATGCTGACGCCCGACTGGATGAAGCCGCAGGCCTTGCACGCGCGATCGACCTCGACGTCGCCGAGGCGATCCTTGCTCCGGTAAGCCAGATTCGGCCCGCGACATACCTCGGCAAGGGCAAGGTCGAGGAATTCACTGGCTTGATCGCCACCCATAGCGCCGATCTGGTCGTGATGGATTGTGCGCTGTCGCCGATCCAGCAGCGCAATCTGGAAAAAGCCTGGAGCACCAAGGTGCTCGATCGCACCGGCTTGATTCTGGAAATTTTCGGACGGCGTGCCAAGACGAAAGAGGGTGCGCTTCAGGTCGAGCTTGCGCATCTCAACTACCAGCGCAGCCGGCTGGTGCGGTCCTGGACCCATCTCGAGCGGCAGCGCGGCGGCTTCGGATTTATGGGCGGCCCCGGCGAAACCCAGATCGAAGCCGATCGCCGGCTGATCGGCGACCGCATCATCCGGCTCGAAAACGAAATCAAGAAAGTGCAGGCCACGCGGCGGCTGCATCGCGCCGGGCGGCAGCGCGTGCCTTATCGGGTCGTCGCGCTGGTCGGCTACACCAACGCCGGCAAGTCCACGCTGTTCAACCGGCTGACGCGCGCGGACGTGCAGGCTGCGGACATGCTGTTCGCGACGCTCGACCCGACATTGCGCGCGCTCACGCTGCCGCACGGCGGCAAGGCCATGCTGTCCGACACGGTCGGGTTCATTTCCAATTTGCCGACCCAGCTTGTAGCGGCGTTTCGCGCGACGCTGGAAGAAGTGATGGAGGCGGATGTCATTCTCCATGTGCGCGACATTTCGCATGAAGACGCCGAAGCCCAGCAGCACGATGTCGAGGCGGTGCTGCGGCAACTCGGCATCGACCCCGGACAAGGGGCGCGCATTCTCGAAGTCTGGAACAAGATCGACCGCTTCGATCCGGATCAGCGCGAAAATCTGGACAATATAGCCGCGCGCCGGTCGGCCGAGGTACCGTGCTTCCTCGTTTCCGCCGAAACCGGCGAGGGGGTCGACACGCTACTGGCGGCGATCGAGAACCGGCTGGCGGCTACTCGAACCACGCTGGACCTGTCGGTCGATGCCTCCGACGGCGCTGCCGTCAGTTGGCTGCACCGTAATGCCGAAGTTCTCACCAAAGAGCTTCACGACGGCAGGTTCGATATGACGGTGCGCGTCGATGAGACCAAACGCGACATTGTTGTTAATCGGTACG
>JBEPUM010000404.1:0-2762 GCA_041691515.1 Pseudomonadota bacterium
TGAAGAACGGCGTGGAGGTCGATGGCGTCAAATACGGCTCGATCGACGCGACGCTGGAGCGCGATCAGGGCGCCAATGTCTGGCTAGTGTTCGCGATCCGCGAGGGTAAGAACCGCGAAGTGCGCAACGTCATGGCGCATCTCGGGCTCGAGGTGAACCGGCTGATCCGCGTCTCCTATGGACCGTTCCAGTTGGCTGAGATCGCGGAAGGCCAGGTTGAGGAAGTCAAGACCCGCGTGCTGCGCGAGCAGCTCGGCGAAAAGATCGCCGCGCTGGCTGGCGCGAATTTCGCCGGCGCTGCCGCCGAAGTCGATACCGAACCAAAGCTCGGTCGCGATGGCACGCCGTTGCGCACGAAAAAGGACAACAAGGCGAGAACCAAGCGCGCTGTGATCGAGGATCGCAAGGGCCGCAACGTGGTGGTGCAGCGAACCGGCAGTGATGAGGCGCGGGCACGCAATGAGGCCGAGGCCAATGGCTACGGTCCGCCGCGGCGGCCGAAGCGCGGCTATCACGGCAAGCGCGATCTGACGCCACGGGACTGAACGATGCGCGTCGTCGGCGGACGGCTGAAGGGCCGCAACCTCGCGTCGCCATCGACGCAGCAGATCCGGCCGACCGCCGATCGTCTGCGCGAGGCGCTGTTCAATATTCTCGTCCATGCCTATGACGATCCGATCGCGGATGCGCGCGTGCTCGACCTGTTCGCAGGTACCGGCGCGCTCGGCATCGAAGCGGTGTCGCGCGGGGCGAAATTCACGCTGTTCGTCGACAACGGCGCCGAGGCGCGCGCGCTATTGCGCAACAATGTCGAGGCGCTCGGCCTTGGCGGCGTGACGAAGGTCTATCGCCGCGATGCCACCGATCTTGGCCCTGCGCATCCGGTCGAGCCGTTCTCGCTGGTCTTTCTCGATCCGCCGTACCGCTTGAAGCTCGCCGACAAGGCGCTCGCGTCGCTGCGTGATGGTGGATGGCTTACACATCGCGCGCTGCTTGTTGTCGAGGAAGCGAAGGACGCGGCCTTCGTGGTCCCGGAAGGCTTCGAAGAGCTTGAGCGGCGCGCCTATGACGATACGGAATTTGTATTTCTGCGCAGCGCATAGCTAGCGGGCAATCGCGAATTGACCCTGAGCGTATGCCCCTGCAATGATCGCCGCGAGACATGATGGGAGATCGAAGAATGGCTGACGCAATGCCACACTATACTTGGGACCACGTTCATATCCGTACCCCGGATCCCGAAGCCACGGCAAAATGGTTTGTCGACACGCTCGGCGCCGAAATCGTGCGGACTCCGGTTCGTCTCGATGTGAAACTCGGTGGCGCCAATATCTTCCTTGCTCCGGTGACGGCAGGCGACGGCGTTAACGCGCCGCCCGCGGCGCCCTATCAGGGACTCGATCATTTCGGTCTCGCGGTGAAGGATATCGATGCGGTCGCAGCAAGCCTGAAGGCTAGGGGCGTCGAATTCACCAAGGACGTTCACACCATCCGCCCTGGCGTCCGCATCTGCTTCATCCGCGGGCCGCAGGGCATTTCGATCGAGCTGCTGGATCGCGATCCGAAGTATAAGTGAGATTCGTTTCATAGTTTCGTAGTCTGCGCTGCTCTTATCCCTCCCCCTTGCGGGGAGGGTCGGTCGAAGCGCAGCGAAGACCGGGGTGGGGGTGGTCCACTACAATCTGCGTGAGCGCTCCCTCACCCGGTACGTTCGTTCGCTTCGCTCACGACGTACCACCCTCCCCACAAGGGGGAGGGATAAAGAAGCTCTACCTTCGTCCGAACAGCTTTTCGATATCGGCGAGTTTCAATTCCACATAAGTCGGGCGGCCGTGGTTGCACTGGCCTGAGTTCGGCGTGTCTTCCATCTCGCGCAGCAGCGCATTCATTTCCTCGGGCTTGAGGATTCGTCCGGCGCGCACCGAGCCATGACAGGCCATGGTCGCGGCGACATGGAGCAGGCGGCGTTCCAACGGCAGCGCCTCGTCCCATTCCGCCATGTGTTCGGCGAGATCGCGCAACAATGCCGCGGCATTGGTCTTGCCGAGCAGCGACGGTGTCTCGCGCACTGCCACGGCGCCCGGTCCAAAGGACTCGATCGCGAGGCCGAATTTTTCAAGTTCGACGACGCGGTCGAGCAGCTTTTCGACGGTGGCTTCGTCCAGCTCGATGATATCGGGGATCAGAAGGATTTGCCGCTGCACGCCGTCGCGCTCAAGCGCGGCCTTCAGCCTCTCGTAAACAATGCGCTCATGCGCGGCATGCTGGTCCACCACGATCAGGCCGTCGCGGGTCTGCGACACGATATAGGTTTCGTGAATCTGCGTGCGCGCGGCGCCGAGCGGCCGGTCGATCAGGTCGGCGATGGGACCGGTTTCTAACCGTACGTCCGCACTCGGTGCGCCGACGTCGAACGCGGACTGTCCGGGTTCGGCGAAGGCGGCAGCGGTTGCGCCGCCGGACCACGGTCGTGGGCTGGCCGGGGAGGCGGGCGACTGCCGCCAATCCCAGTTCCCAGGGCGAGGCGTGAACGCCGGGCGGAACGAGGCCAGCACGGCGCCGTCGCTGTTGGCCGCGGTGCGCCGTCCCTCGCGCGCCAGGCCGTCCTTCAGCGCATGCACGATCAGCGCGCGCACCAGACCGGCATTGCGGAAGCGCACTTCCGTTTTGGCGGGATGCACATTGGCATCGACTTCCTGCGGATCGAGCGTCACGAACAACGCCACGACAGGGTGGCGATCGCGCGGCAGATAGTCGGAATA
>JBEPUM010000405.1:0-2758 GCA_041691515.1 Pseudomonadota bacterium
GCCCATCAGCAGCGCCAGCATCCGGCTTTTGAACTCGTACGTGATGAAAAACCCGACGTCGCAGGCCTGATCCGACTTCGGCTCGAAGGACCAGCGGTTCTCCAGATTGCTGAACGGACCGCGCAGGTATTCGACGAGGATTTTCAAATTAGGCCGATCCAGCGTCACCTTGCTGGTGAAGGTTTCTCGCACCAGTTTGAACGACACGGTCATGTCGGCCACCACGACCTCCGTGCCGTCTGCCGCCGATGTGCGTTGCCGGACTTTCAAAGAGTGGCACAGCGGCACGAACTCGGGATAGCGCTCGACATCGGCGACGAGATCGAACATCTGGTCCGCGCTGTGCTGAACGCGGCGCCTGCTGGAGAATTTCGGCATTCGCGTAAACTTTAGCGCGACATCGCTGCGCGCGCGGCTTGCAGCTTGGCAAAGTCGTCGCCAGCATGATGGGACGAGCGCGTCAGCGGGCTCGCGGACACCATCAGGAATCCCTTGGTATAGGCAACGGTCTCATAGCCCGAAAACTCATCGGGGGTAACGTAACGCATCACGGCGTGATGCTTGCGCGTCGGCTGCAGGTACTGGCCGATGGTCAGGAAGTCGACATCCGCCGAGCGCAGATCATCCATCACCTGCAGCACCTCGTGCCGCTCCTCGCCGAGGCCGACCATGATGCCGGATTTTGTGAAGATCGTCGGGTCGATCTCCTTCACACGTTGAAGCAGGCGGATCGAATGGAAATAGCGCGCGCCGGGCCGCACCGTCAGATAACGCGACGGCACGGTTTCAAGATTATGGTTGAACACGTCGGGCTTCGCCGCGACCACCTTCTCGAGCGCGCCGTCCTTGCGCAGAAAATCCGGCGTCAGGATTTCGATCGTCGTGGTGGGGCAGCGCTCGCGAATGGCACGAATAACTTCTGCAAAATGCTCTGCGCCGCCGTCGGCAAGGTCGTCGCGATCGACCGAGGTGATGACGATATGCGCAAGGCCCAGCTTGCGCGTGGCTTCCGCGACATGCTCGGGCTCGGAGGCATCAAGCGCACCGGGCATTCCCGTCTTCACATTGCAGAATGCACAAGCGCGGGTGCAGGTGTCGCCCATGATCATGAAGGTCGCGTGCTTCTTGTCCCAGCACTCGCCGATGTTCGGACAACCTGCCTCCTCGCACACCGTGACGAGCCCGTTTTCCTTGATAATCTTGTGGGTGTCCGCGTAGCCGCGCGTATTCGGCGCACGCACCCGAATCCACGCGGGCTTCGGCGGCGACAAGGCATCCGGGCGATTGGCCTTTTCCGGATGGCGCGGACGAAGCTGTGTGGCTGAGACGGTATCGAGAATAACGACCATGGATTATCCGTTAACAAGAGCCTTTAGCTAATCGGTGTGCACGGGCCGCGCAACCCGCCTCGCCGAACGCGCTCAAACATGTAACACATCAGGGCGAGTCCGTATCGTCCCCGCATCGATTCCCAGTCCAAAATGGCTCAAAATCCCAGTTCGGCCTCTCCTGTGACGGGCAAACCGATCAAGCGTGCTTTTTTTGCGCGCAGCGTCCATGAGGTGGCGCCGGACCTGATCGGGGCGACCCTGCTGGTCGATGGCGTCGGCGGCATCATCGTCGAGGTCGAGGCCTACCATCACACCGAGCCCGCGGCGCATTCTTATCGCGGGCCAACCGCGCGCAACATGGTCATGTTCGGGCCGCCCGGCTTTGTTTACGTCTACCGTTCCTACGGCATCCATTGGTGCGTCAATTTTGTGTGCGAAAAGGAAGGCTCCGCCGCTGCGGTTCTGATCCGTGCCTTGCAGCCGACCCACGGCATTCCCGCGATGCGACGACGGCGCGGGCTTCACGACGAACGTCTGCTGTGTTCTGGGCCGGGCAAGCTCACCGAAGCGCTCGCGATCACCCACGCACATAACGGATTGCCACTCGATGCGCCGCCGATGGCGCTCTACCGGCGCACAAAGAAAGTCGGCATTGCCACAGACGTCCGCATCGGCATCACCAAAGCCGTTGATCTGCCGTGGCGCTATGGATTGAAGGGATCAAAATTTGTCAGCAAGCCGTTTCCGTCGGTCTAGCCGAGCGCCCACGATCAGACGTTCTTGCGGGCGTGAACAAGATGGGCTCCGGGACCGATCACGACGCCCTGCTTCAACGGCCCATAGAAGCGATCAGCGATCTCGGCAAGGCCAAGATCCTCAACGGCTGCAAATGCCTTCGCGTGCAGCAGGCCGTCCATATCAGCGGGATCGAACAAACTGAGCCAAGGCTCGCCCCGCGCAGCCGCGCGGGCCGCAACCGCCATGATGCTGGCGCGCCGTTCCGGCCGGTAATTCTCGAAAGGCTCCGCGTAATCAAAAACGACTTCAGAATCCGGAACGCTTGCGATGAAGGCAAGCGTGGCTGCGATCGCATCGCGAGTCAGGTATGGCACGACGCCAAGCCACTGGAAGAACGCCGGACGGTTGCTCTGGAAACCGGCGGACGCGAGACCGTCGGCAAGGCTTTGCCGCTCGAAATCCACCGGTGCAAAAATCAACGATGCCGGAATTTCAATGCCGGCGTCTCTCAGACGTTCACGCTTCCAGGCTTGCGTTGCCGGATAATCCACCTCGAACACGCGGACTCCTGCGCTGGTATGGGGATTGCGCAGCGCGAATGTATCGAGACCCGCTCCGAGAACGACAACCTGCCGAACGCCGCGCGCAACGGACACCGACAGCATCTCCTCGGAAAATCGGCTGCGCGC
>JBEPUM010000406.1:0-2747 GCA_041691515.1 Pseudomonadota bacterium
TCGGCGACCTCGTATTTGATCGTCTCATAGGCCATGGGGATTCCTTCCCTGATTGTTCTGTCATGGCCGGGCTCGTCCCGGCCATCCACGTCTTCTTTCGATCGCGCGTTAAAGACGTGGATGCCCGGCACAAGGCCGGGCATGACGAAGGTTTATTGCGCCTTCAATTCCTTGGCATCGTCGGCCACGGCTTCTGCGGGCCGCGGAGCGACTCGAACGCCTTTGCCATCGCCAGCACGCCGCGGTCGTCGAAGCGGCGGCCGACGATCTGCACGCCGATCGGAAAACCATCGGCATCGTAGCCGCCGTTGATGGAGACCGCCGGATTTTCTGCCATGTTCCACGTCACGGTGTAGATGATGTGCTCGAATGGTTTGAGCGGATCGTTGCGCGGGGCCGCGAATTCGGCGGGAAATTTCACCACCGGCGACACCGGCGAAATCACGTAGTCGAAATCAGCGAACAGCTTTGCGGCCGCTGCGCGGATCGCCATGGTGGCGTTGAACCCCCTGATGACATCGACGCCGGAGAGTTTCGCGCCGGACTCCGCCCATTTGAAGATGTACGGCAGCGCCTTGGTGCGAACGTCCACCGGCATCCGCAACAGGTCGTCCCACGAGCGCGCGCGCCAGAAGTGGTCGAGGCCGTCGAGCATCTCGCGTGTCAGCACGGTCGGCACTTCGGTCACGATAGCGCCCGCCGCTTCGAACGCGCTCGCGGCGTTTGTCGCGGTCTCGCGCACCGGCGCTTCGAGCTTGTCGCCAAAACCGAAATCGAGCATCAGGCCGATACGCTTGCCCTTTGGCGTATCGTCAAGCGCGCTCCAGTCGATGTCCTGCTGCGGCAGGCTCATGCTGTCGCGCGCATCGGGCAATGACAGCACGCTCATCAGCAGCGCGTTGTCATCCACGGTGCGCGTCATCGGCCCGGTGACGCGGCCGACATAGGGCGGGTCGATCGGCACGCGGCCAAGGCTTGGCTTCAGTGCGACGAGGCCGCACCAGCAGGCGGGCAGACGGACCGAGCCGCCGATGTCGGTGCCGAGATGCAGCGGGCCATAGCCGGCAGCGCCCGCGGCACCTGCACCCGCGCTGGAGCCGCCGGGATTCATGGCGAGATCCCACGGATTGCGCGTCAGCGGGTGGAACGACGACAGGCCCGACGACAGCATTCCGTAATCGGGCATCGTGGTCTTGGAGAAGATCACCGCGCCGGCCTCGCGGACGCGCGCGGCGGGCGGTGCATCCACAGGCGAGGGGATCAGCGTCGTGGTCGCCGCGCCGAGCGGCACCGGCACGCCCTTGGTCGCGATGTTTTCCTTGATGGTGATGGGCACGCCGTCGAGCGGGCCCGCCGGCGCGCCTTTCTGCCAGCGATCGGTTGCGGCCTTGGCGTCCTTGCGTGCGCCGTCGGGATCGAACGCATAGAGCGCCTTGATGTGCGGCTCCCACGCGGCGATGTGTGTCAGCACATCCTCGAGCACTTCGCTCGGCGAGAACTGCTTGCCGTGGAAGCCGGCCAGCATCTGGCAGGCGGTGAGGTCGTGCAGCGCGGTGCCTGCCTTTGTGACGCCGTCAGACATGACCGCCCACCGGCAAGCGGGTCTCAATAATGCGCGCGAACATGCTGGCGCCGATCGGCAGAATCTTGTCGTCGAGCACGTAGCCCGGATTGTGCACAGGCACCGATCCCTCATGGCCGACCCAGAAATAAGCGCCGGGGATCGCATGCAGCATGTCGGCAAAATCCTCGCTGCCCATCTTGGGTGTCGAGCGCGTGAGAACCTTGGCCGGATCGACGACGGTGCGTGCGACGTCCTCGACCACCTTCGACTGCTCCTCGCTGTTGACCAGCACCGTAAAGATGTCGCGGATGTCGGCCTTGATCTCGACCTGGAATGCGCTGGCGATGCCGGCGCAGATCGCCCGCATCCGTTCGCGGATCAGCGCACGCACGCCGTCGTCGAAGGCGCGCACGGTGCCGCATAGTTTGGCTTCGCCGGGAATCACGTTGTAGGCGGATCCGGCGTGGATTTGCGTGATGGACAAGACGGCGGCCTGCAACGGATCGACGTTGCGGCTGACGATGGTCTGCAACGCCTGACCGACCGCCATCGCGATGACAACCGGATCCTTGGAACGCTCCGGCATGGCGCCATGCGCGCCGTAGCCGGTGATGACGATGTCGAAGAAGTCAGCGCCGGCCATCGCCGGGCCGGGCAGGATCGCGATTTCACCGTGGTTGAGGTCGGGCGCGTTGTGCAGTCCATACAATTCATCACAGGGGAATTTGTCGAACAGCTTGTCCTTGATCATGGCGCGCGCGCCACCGAGACCTTCCTCGGCCGGCTGGAAGATGAAGTGCACGGTGCCGTCGAAGTTTTTGGTTTCCGCCAGATAGCGCGCGGTACCCAGAAGCATGGTGGTGTGGCCGTCATGACCGCAGCCGTGGAAGCGGCCGGGAATGGTGGAGCGCCAGCGCAGGTTGGTGTTTTCCTCCATCGGCAGCGCGTCCATGTCGGCGCGCAGCCCGATGCGTTTGGTGCCTGAGCCCTTGCCCTTGAGAACGCCGACCACGCCGGTACCGCCGATGCCGCGATGGACCTCGATGCCCCACTGCTTCAGCTTGTCGGCGACGATGCCGGAGGTGCGGACTTCCTCAAAACCGATTTCGGGATGGGCGTGCAGGTCGCGCCGGATGGCGGTGAGTTCGTCGGCAAAGCCGTCGATGCGGTCGATGGTGGGCAT
>JBEPUM010000407.1:0-2743 GCA_041691515.1 Pseudomonadota bacterium
CTACACCTTCGGCGGCGGTGCATCGCCGAGAAGAGCTTCGATCGCAAGCCCCATTCCGAGCAGCTTGTCATCGCTTCCCACCGGACCGTCGATTTCCAGGCCCACCGGCAGGCCGCCCGGCGTCATGCCGGCGAACAGGGACAGGCCGGGGAGCCCGGCGTTGCTGCCGGGATCGGTATTGCGGATCATGGTGTCGAAGGTCGGCACCGGCTTGCCGCCATTGACCGACATTTCGCCGGAACCCTTCGCCGTATCGATCGGCGGCGCCGGTGCGATGGTGGTCGGAAACAGGATGCCGTCGAGGGTGTTGGCGCTGAAATAATTCTCATAGATCTTCTGCAACGCCGGACGCTGCACGTCGATCGCATCCTGATAAGCTTTTCCGAACGCGTCGGCGGTGATGGCGCCGAATGCGCCTTTCACGTCCGGGCTCGCAATCTTGGCTGCGATATCGGCGAGCGTGATCCCCTCGATGCCGGAAGCCTTCAGATAGGCTGGAATATCCGCGATCGGTTCGTGCAGCGCGACCGGAAACGACACTTTTGCGTTCTGCTCCATCAGTCCGGCCGTATCGACATCGACGAGCACGACGCCTGCCTCTTCAAGTTTCGCCCGCGCCACCTTGGCAACGCTTTCGGTATCCTTGTCGAGCCCGTTCCAGAAGCTCGCGGGAACGCCGAGCCGTTTGCCGCGCAACGGCTGCGCCGCTGCCAATGTCGTGCCGGTGATGACGGAATCGAGCAGCGCAACATCGGCAACCGTGCGTCCCATCGGGCCGACGGTGTCGCGGGTGTGGCTGATCGGAACCACCATGTGATCGTCGTTGTAGCGGCGTTGCGCACCACCATTGCCGACCGATGGACGTAATCCAACGATGCCGCATAGCGCCGCGGGCACTCGGGTCGAGCCGCCGGTGTCGGTGCCGAGCCCGCATGTCACGATCCGCGCGGCGACCGCGACGGCCGTGCCGCCGGATGAGCCGCCGGGAATGCGCGTCGTATCATAGGGATTTTTTACCGGTCCCGCGAACGGCGACAGGTTGGTGCTGGTGATGCCGAACGCCAGTTCGTGCATGTTGGTCTTGCCGATCACAATCGCGCCCGCATCCAGCAGCTTTTGCAGCGAGGGCGCGTTCTGCTTCGGCTGCGCATGCTGCAGCGCCGGCGTGCCGCCCGATGTCGGCATGTCCTTGGTGTTGATGTTGTCCTTGACGACGATGGGCAGGCCCGCGAGCGGACCCGTTTTGGCGCCGCTGTCGACCTGCGCCGCTGCTGCCAGTGCCGCGTCGCGGTCAAGAACAATGAATGCGTTGAGGCTCTTCAGTTGTTCGGCGTGATCGAGCGCCGCTTTCACGACATCAACTGCGGTCATCTTCTTGGCCTTGATGGCGGCGACGATCTCGGCAGCGGATGGTGATGTAGTATCGGCCATGGCTGAACTCATGAATCCGAAAGAGGGAAGCGCCGCGCCTGCGGCGAGGCCGATCGAGGATTTCAGGATATCGCGGCGTGAGTGACTGTCAGTCATGGCCTTCTCCTGCTTTCGATGTGTGGTGTTATCCCTTTGGTCGCTTGTCGAACACGCGTTTTGCCTTGCCCAGCGAACGCTCCAGCGTGGCCGGCGCAACGATCCTGATCTGCGTTGAGATGCCGATGGTGTTTTTGATGAAAGCGACGACTTTGTCTGCCTGAACGGTGAGGCCGGCCCCGTCCCAGCTTTCCGGGCGAGCTTCCGCCAGCACGGTCATTTCGTCCATGCGGCCTTCGCGCGTCAATTCGATGATGAAGTGGCCGCCGCACCAGTCGGTGGCGAGCAGCGCTTCCTCGATCTGGGTCGGGAACACGTTGACGCCGCGCAGGATGATCATGTCGTCGGAGCGGCCTGTCACCTTTTCCATGCGCCGGAATCCCGGCCGCGCCGTGCCCGGCAGCAATCGCGTGAGGTCGCGGGTGCGATAGCGAATGATGGGAAACGCCTGCTTGGTCAGCGAGGTGAAGACCAGTTCGCCCTTCTCGCCGTCGGGCAGCACCGCGCCGGTCTCGGGATCGATCACCTCGGGATAGAAATGATCTTCCCAGATGTGCAGGCCGTCCTTGGTCTCCACGCATTCCTGCGCGACGCCGGGGCCGATCACTTCGGACAGGCCGTAGATGTCGGTGGCATCCATGTCGAAGGCATGCTCGATCTCGGTGCGCATGGCATTGGTCCAGGGTTCGGCGCCAAAGATGCCGAACTTGATCGAGGATTTCCGCCCGTCAAGTCCCTGACGTTTGAACTCGTCGAGGATGGCGAGCATATAGCTCGGCGTCACCGTGATGATGTCGGGCTTGAAGTCGTTGATGAGTTGCACCTGGCGCTCGGTCATGCCGCCGGACACGGGCACGACGGTGCAACCCAGCCGTTCCGCGCCGTAATGCGCGCCGAGGCCGCCGGTGAACAGGCCATAACCGTAGGCATTGTGCATGATCATGCCGGTGCGGCCGCCGGCGGCGCGGATCGAGCGCGCCATCACGTCGGACCATGTGTCGATGTCGGCCTGGGTGTAGCCGACCACGATCGGCTTGCCCGTGGTGCCGGAGGAGGCATGGACGCGCACCAGCGTCTCGCGTGGCACCGCGAACATATTGAAGGGATAGTTGTCGCGCAGGTCGGTTTTCACCGTGAAGGGAAATTTCGCGAGGTCCGAAAGCTGCTTGAAATCGCCGGGGTGAACACCCTTGGCGTCGAAGGCTTTTTTATAGTG
>JBEPUM010000408.1:0-2734 GCA_041691515.1 Pseudomonadota bacterium
ATTGCAACGCCGAGCCTGGAAGCGCGAGTCGCCGGAAAGATTGGATTCCGATCGGACGTATCGCGCGTACCAGTGTTTGGGTTGGGCTGCGCGGGGGGTGTAACCGGCTTGTCGATTGCATCACGGCTGGCGCAAGCGCGGCCCGGTACCAACGTGCTACTTGTGACCATTGAACTGTGTACGCTCGCAGTTCGTCACGACGAACTGACCAAGGCAAATGTCGTTGCCGCGAGCCTGTTCGGTGACGGTGCTGCCGCCGTCGTGTTGCGCGCAGGCGACGGCGGCGCAACGTGTATTGAAGGGACTGGTGAGCACCTGTGGCCGGACACGCTGGACATCATGGGATGGAAGATCGATCCGGAAGGATTTGGCGTGATCTTCCAGCGAACGATCCCAGACTTCGTCGCGGCCAATATGAACCCGGCCGTGAGTGGAATTCTCGCTTTGATGGAGCTTTCGACAGCGGATATCGATCGCTTTATATGTCATCCCGGCGGCACCAAGGTCGTCCGTGCGCTGGAGACCGCTTTTGCCCTCGATCAAGGCACGCTCGATCATGAACGAGGGGTTCTTGCCGATTATGGAAATATGTCGGGTCCGACAGTGCTGTTTGTGCTCGAACGCGCCCGAGCGGAAGGCCTTCCTTCACGGTCGCTCTTGACGTCGCTTGGACCGGGCTTCACCGCAAGCTGCGTAGCCTTGCAGCACGCCGCGTGACTCTCGCGGCGATAATTCTCGTTCTGGTCACGCTGCAGCGCGTGGGCGAGCTTGTTCTGGCCCGCTACAATAGCGGCAGACTTCTGGCACGCGGCGCCACGGAAATCGCGGCGGGGCACTATCCGCTGTTGGTGGCGGTACACACGGCCTGGCTGATCTCGCTATGGGCGTGGGGACGCGATCAACCGGTGAATCTCATTGCACTCGGCGTATTTATCATTTTGCAGGGCCTTCGCTTCTGGGTGCTTGTCACGTTGGGAGCGAGGTGGACTACGCGCATCATCGTGCCAAGCGAACCGTTGATATCGGCCGGCCCCTACCGGTATTTTGCGCATCCCAACTACGCCGTGGTCGTTGCCGAAATCGCCGTTCTTCCTTTGGCGCTTCATTTGCCTTTGGTCGCGCTAATCTTCACGATTTTGAATGCCGTGGTGCTTGGCGTTCGCGTCCGCGCCGAAACACGCGGCCTCGCCTCGGCCCGCCAGCGGTCGAGCCGGTCCGTTCCATGAGTGATCCGGAGCTTCGTAAGGACGATCCGGACCTCGCCACATGGCTGGGCTTCTTGTTGATGTGCCTTGGAATGTTCATGGCCATCCTCGACATTCAGGTTGTCGCAACATCGTTGCCAACGATCCAGGATGCGCTCGCGATTTCTCCCGATGCGATGAGCTGGATCCAGACCGCTTATCTGATCGCCGAGATCATCGCGATTCCACTGACCGGCTTGCTCACGCGGGTTCTAACGCTCCGGTGGCTGTTCGTCGCAGCCATCATACTCTTCACAATTTCATCGGTCGGCTGCGCCTTCAGCAGCAGTTTCGATGTCCTGATCGTATTTCGCGTGGTGCAAGGATTCGCCGGAGGAACTTTGATCCCAGCGGTTTTTTCGGCCGTGTTCCTGCTGTTTCCGGTTCGCCTCCATGCGGTCGCGACAACGGTCGGCGGTGTGATCGCGGTATTCGCGCCGACCGTCGGTCCTATTGTCGGAGGCTGGATTACCGAAACCTATTCGTGGCGCTGGCTGTTTTTGATCAACGTCATTCCCGGTCTGATCGCGGCGGCGGCGACGCCGTTTCTGCTACCCCGTCACGAGATCCGTTTCGCCGATCTGGCGAAGCTCGACAGCGTTGCTGTTGTCCTGATGGCGGCGGCGCTCGCCAGCCTTGAGATCGGACTTAAGGAGGCTCCCCGCTATGGATGGTTATCTCCGCTTTGCGCGGGCTTGTTTTTCGGCGGCGCAGTTTTGATCGGCGTCTTTATTCGCCGAACGCTGCGAGCGGCTGACCCGGTCGTGCACCTTTCCACATTGAAAGAGCGCTCATTCGCAATTGGTTGCGCGTTGAGCTTCTGCCTTGGGGTTGGTTTGTACGGCTCGGTTTATCTGATGCCGGTCTTTCTGGCGTTTGTCCGCCATCACGATGCATTCGAGATCGGTTCCATCATGCTGGTGACCGGCATGGCGCAGCTTGTGACCGCTCCCTTCGCGGCTGCGTTGGAAAGCCGCATCGGGGCTCGCTGGCTGACAGGTATCGGCTTCTCGCTGTTTGCCCTTGGACTGGGAATGAGTGCCGTCCAAACACGCTTGGCCGATTTCGACGAGATGTTCTGGCCGCAGGTCGTGCGCGGCGTCGCGATCATGTTTTGCCTGCTGCCGCCAACCCGGCTGGCGTTGGGAGCCCTATCTGAAGCAGAGATCCCGGACGCCAGCGCTCTGTTCAATTTGATGCGGAATCTCGGCGGAGCGATCGGCATCGCTCTGATCGATACAATCCTTTATGGGCGAACCGGATCGCATGCGGAGGATTTTCGTGTCCGCCTGCTTGCTGGGGACGTGACGGCGGCTCAAGCGATCGGGCTGAAAGCAGAGCTGTTTGCAAACAGGCCGCCGGGGGCGCCGGATGCCTCCGCGGTGGCATTTGTCCGTCCGATGATTGAAAAAGCGGCCTTCGCCTTAAGCACCAACGAGGCGTGGGCCTTTCTCGCATGCGTGGCGCTGCTTGGACTGTTGCTGGTGCCC
>JBEPUM010000409.1:0-2721 GCA_041691515.1 Pseudomonadota bacterium
AAGATCTGCTTGTCCGGCGGGCAATAGAACGGGCCCATCGCCGACTGCGCCATGCCGCAGCGGCCGCCGTTGGTGGCGTTGCGGAACAGCACGATGCGCGGACCTTTATATTGCTGACCGCTGGCCTGGAAGATTTCACTCCAGCGGTCGTCGATTTCGCCGAGCACGCCGGAGATCATGCTGCCCATCTCGTCCGACGGGGCACCGGCCTTGCTGGATGATGAACGGCGATCGGTTTGATAACTCGGTGACTGGCCCTGGCCGCCGGTCAGAATCTCCGCGCCGCCGATCAGGATGCGAGGATCGATGCCGAACGCATAGCCTACGAGACCGAGCACGATCATGGTACCGATGCCTAACCCGCCGCCGCCCATCGGCAAGCCGAAGCCACCGCCTCCGCCGCCCATGCCGCCGCCATCGTCATCGCGGCGGTCGTCGATATTGTCGCTGCGGCGGAAATCGTCATAACGCATGGCGCTCGTCCCTCATTTCCGATCGATCGTGGCATTGCCGCACCCCGGCGACAACAACGTAAAATTTCCACTTCGTTAATCAATAGCCCGCCCGGCAAAAATTGCCTAGTGCGCGATCGCGCAGGAATATCGTGTTTGAACGCACGCGGTGGCCAAATCCGGCGAAAAACGTCACCGCAACTTTTGTCACCTGCGAAACAACGCGTTCGTTGGGCACATGCGCTCGAAGCAATTTGTCTTCACATGCCGTTGCAAAACGTTTCCGCAATTAAGTCGATTTTTACTTTGGCCCGTCACTGTAGCGCCAGTCGGTTGTTTAGTCCCGCGTCGCCGACAGCGTCGCCTGAGTCAGAGTATTTGAGTCATGGTTGTGTCGCGTCGCGGGGCGTCTGCAAGGGCGCCCCGCACTAAATTTGAGTCCCCGAGTTCCCGCATCATCGTTGGCGACTGCGTCGCCGAGATGTCGAAGCTGCCGTCCGGTTCGGTCGATCTGGTGTTCGCAGATCCACCCTACAATCTGCAGCTCAAGGGCGATCTCAAACGTCCCGACGAATCTCACGTCGATGCTGTGAACAACGATTGGGACAAGTTTTCATCCTTTGCCGCCTATGACGATTTCACGCGCGCATGGCTGCTCGCCTGCCGCCGCATCATGAAGCCGTCGGCGACATTGTGGGTGATCGGCTCCTACCACAACATCTTTCGCGTCGGCGCGATCATGCAGGATCTCGGCTTCTGGGTTCTCAACGACATCGTCTGGCGCAAGACCAATCCGATGCCGAATTTCCGCGGCCGCCGCTTCACCAATGCGCACGAGACCATGATCTGGGCCGCGCGCGACGAGAACGCCAAAGGCTACACCTTCAACTATGAAGCGCTGAAGGCCGCCAACGAAGACGTTCAGGCCCGTTCGGACTGGCTGATTCCGCTGTGCACCGGCGACGAACGGCTTAAAGGCGCGGACGGCAAGAAGGTTCATCCGACGCAGAAGCCGGAAGGGCTGCTCGCGCGTGTTCTCCTCTCATCCTCAAAGCCAGGCGATCTCGTCATCGACCCCTTCAACGGCACCGGCACGACAGGCGCCGTCGCCAAGCGTCTTGGCCGCGCTTACATCGGTTTTGAGCGCGACCAGACCTACGCGAATGCCGCCGAAAAGCGCATCGCGGCGATCGAGCCGCTGCCGGAAGCCACGCTGGCGCCATTCATGACCGCACGCGACGCACCGCGCGTGGCGTTTTCCGAACTGATCGAGCGCGGCATGATTTCGCCGGGCGCAAAGCTTGTCGATTCGAAGAAGCGCCACGGTGCACTGGTGCGCGCCGACGGCGCCATCATGCTCGGTGACAAGGTGGGCTCGATCCATCGCATGGGCGCGGTGGCGCAGGGCTCCGGCGCCTGCAACGGCTGGACCTTCTGGCACATCGAGACCAAAAAAGGTCTGCGCCTGATCGACGAACTGCGCGCCGAAATCCGCTCCGGCATGGCGGCTGTGTAATTTCCGCATGGGGTTGCGCCCCATTTCGCCTTGATTGTCCGCGAGAATGAAGCGTTCCTTGATTTCTTCCGGACCTTCATTTTCAGCGCAATTGAGCCACCCATGCGACCCCGAGAATCCGAGTCGTTGCTGTTACTGCCGCTGCTGCCGATGTTTCTCATCGGCGTGCCTCCCATGCTGCTGTTGAGTTTCCTCGGCTTTCTGGGATTGGTCATTCTCGGCGTCCTCCTGATCTGCGTCGGCCTTTCCGGAAGGCTGGACGCCAGTGATGCCTACAATCAGCACGTCATTGTCCAAGGCTATGCACGCGGCTCGGAGCGAGCAACGCAAGCCTCCAATCTGCGATCGGACCTTCGGTTTTCCAACCTGATGGACGTGGCAGGTGCGGCGCTAATTGCGGTCGGCATCGGCGGCTTCTTCGTTTTCGACTGAGCACGCAGCCGCGCTGCATTACGGCGTTTGGATCGTCCGGCTGCTCACGAACTCGTCGGTTGCATCGATCCGGAAATCCCCGCATGAAATGCCGGTCTGCGGACATCATCCGGTCCCAATCCATTTCAAGAACAAACAGGGGAGTTTTTCGATGCTGAAATTCTATTTCAACGGCGCGCCGAACCCGAACAAGGTTGCGCTATTTCTGGAAGAAACCGGCCTGCCCTGCGAACTCGTGGCCGTCGATACCCGAAAGGGTGAACAGTTCAAGCCGGACTTCCTGAAAGTGAACCCCAACGGCAAGGTGCCGGCGATCGACGA
>JBEPUM010000410.1:0-2696 GCA_041691515.1 Pseudomonadota bacterium
TGTGCGCGAGGCCCTTGATGCGCTTCACCAGTTTGCGCAGCACGAGCATCGCCGGTGGCGCCACCAGGAAGCCGAGCAGCGCCATGTACGGATCCTGCGTCACCATGACGATGACAAGGCCGATCAGCGAAAGAACGTCACGGCCCACGGCGTTGATAAGCAGACTGAGCACTTGCGTAACGGAGGTTGCTCCCGCGGTGAGGCGTGCCAGAAATTCCGACGAATGCCGTTCCGAAAAAAATCCGATGCTTTCGCTCATCAATTTGGAAAACAGCCGGCGCTGATTGTTGGCGAGGATCGCATTGCTGATCTGGGACAGGATGACGGAATGGCCGTAGGTCGCCGCGCCCTTCAGCGCGAAGATAACGATCGTCACCAGCGACAGAATGGCGATGCCGCGAACGTCCTTATTGACGTAGGCCTGATTGATGACCTCGCCGAGCAGATAGGCGGAACCTGCGGTCGTCGCGGCGGAGACGGCCATCAGCGCAAACGCGGCGAGATAACGCCGCCAGTAGGTCATACCCTGTTCCGTGATCAGACGGCGGATCAGGATGGCCGCGCCATAGGGATCATCGGTAATTTTCTTCGGGAGATCGGTCATCCGCGTTCCATTGACACCGTGTGGCGGCTATCGCCCACGCGTCAGGGTTGTTGCGAAAGCTTCCGACTCAATGCCCGCAATAACAGGTTTTTTCAAGCCCAAACCGGGTTTTCGTCCGGTTGTCAGGCAGAGACCGCGAGGGCACCCGTGGTGTGGCGCTGCGCCAGGTTCTCTTCCCAGGCCAGCGCGTGTGCGGCGATGGTCGAGAGATCGTCGTATTGCGGCGTCCAGTCCAGCGTCGAGCGAATCCGGCCGGTGTCGGCGATCATGGTCATGATGTCGCCAGCGCGGCGATCGGAATACTGAACCGCGAAGTTGCGGCCGGAAACGCGGCGGACCGCTTCAATCGTTTCCAGCACGGAGTAGCCGCGGCCATATCCGCAATTTAGCGTCGTCGAGGGTCCGCCACTCCGCAAGTACGTGAGCGCCGCGCAATGCGCCTGCGCCAGATCGCTGACATGGATGAAGTCGCGGATGCAGCTTCCGTCCGGCGTCGGATAATCGGTGCCGAACACGTCGATCTTGGCGCGCTGCCCGGTCGCGGCCTCTACCGCGATTTTCAACAGATGCGTGGCACCTGCGGTCGACAAGCCGATGCGTGCCTGCGGGTCCGCGCCCGCGACATTGAAGTAGCGCAGCACGACGTACCGCATGTCATGTGCGGTCGCGACATCGTGCAGCATGATTTCGGTCATCAGCTTCGATGACCCGTAGGGTGACAGCGGCCTAGTCGGTGCGTCTTCCCGGACCGGCATCTGGTCAGGATTGCCGTAGACGGCGGCTGTGGACGAAAAAATGAAACGGTTGATGCCGCATTTGACAGCGGCATTGAGCAGGCTGCGCGTCGTCATGGTGTTGTTGCGGTAGTAGGCGAGCGGATCGCGCAGCGACTCCGGCACCACTACCGAACCCGCGAAATGAATGATGCTTTCGACGCCGTGTTGGACGATGACGTTTTCGACGAGGTTCTCGTCTGCCGCGTCGCCGATAAACAACGGCACGCCGTCCGGCAGCGCTGACGAGAATCCCGTGGAGAGATTGTCGATGACGACGACATTTTCGCCGGCCTCGGCAAGCGCGAGAACCATATGACTGCCGATATAGCCGGCGCCCCCGGTAACGAGCACGGTCATGTGTCCTCCCTTCCACGAATTGTCCCGAACGACGCTATCCGGTGCACCGTGAAGAGGGGGTTTCGCGCAAGGCGAACTGGCCACTATGCTTAATGTTGCGTATAGGACATGCGCGAATTGGAGCGTCTGAGTGCCTGCCTACAACGAGACCGTGCGCGATCTGCAACTTATCGTGGCCAATCTGCACTGGCGCTATTCCGGCGTGACAGCGACCAGCCGCATGGTGACGCCGCGGCTGGCGCGGATGTTCCACGCAGCATGGTTCGGCTCCGATGCGCCTGATGGTATCGCGCGCCTGCGTTTCACCGACCTTCTGATGCTGTGGCGGCGGCGAACGCCCGTGATTTGGCACGCAAGGCGCAATAACGACATGATCGTAGGCGTGCTCCTGAAAACGTTGGGCTGGCCGTTGAAATTGCTGTTTACGTCGGCCGCGCAGCGTCATCACACATGGATCACGCGTTGGCTGATCCGCAGGATGGATGCAGTCATCGCGACCAGCGATGTCTCGGCGTCGTTTCTCCATCGGCCGGCGACCGTCGTGGCACACGGGGTCGATGCGGACTGCTATGCACCGCCGGCCGATCGCGCAGCCGCCTTCGCGGAATCAAAATTGCCGGGCCGCTATCTCATCGGTTGCTTCGGCCGGGTGCGCGCGCAAAAGGGCACCGATGTATTCGTCGATGCCCTGTGCCGGCTGCTGCCGCGCTATCCTGACTTCAGCGCGGTGATTGTCGGCGCGATTGCGTCCGATCAAGCCGTCTTTGCAAATGATTTGAGAGCCCGGATAGCCGCCGCCGGCTTGCAATCCCGGATTGTCATTACCGGCGAACTTCCGATCGAGGACGTCCAGTGTTGGTATCAAAGGCTGACGGTTTTCGCGTTCACTTCGCGCAACGAGGGGTTTGGCGTTACCCTGATCGAAGCAATGTCCGTGGGCGCTGCACTGGTAGCATCGC
>JBEPUM010000411.1:0-2673 GCA_041691515.1 Pseudomonadota bacterium
GTGCTGCTCGGACCTTCCGGTTGCGGAAAATCCACGATCCTTAAAGCGATCGGCGGATACATGAAGCCGGTGGAAGGCGAGATTACGTTGAAGGGCAAGGAGATCGGCAAGCCTGGTCCTGACCGCATGATGGTCTTCCAGGAATTTGACCAGCTCTTGCCGTGGAAAACGGTTAGAGAAAACGTCACCTTTGCCCTGACCGCGAGCGGTCGCCTCCGGAGCAAAGCAGCCGACGAGCGGGCGATGTACTACATCGAAAAGGTCAACCTCACCAAATTCGCCGATAGTTTCCCGCACACGCTTTCCGGCGGGATGAAGGCGCGCGTCGCAATCGCGCGTGGTATGGCGATGGAACCGGACATTCTCCTGATGGACGAACCGTTCGCGGCGCTCGACGCGCTAACCCGCCAGAAGATGCAGGATGAACTGCTGCAGTTGTGGGAAGATACACGATTTACGGTTCTTTTTGTGACCCACTCCATTCCTGAAGCAGTCAAGATTGCCAATCGCATCCTGCTGCTGTCCCCGCATCCGGGCCAGGTGAAAGCAGAACTGAACTCAACTGGCTCCGACGAGCCAGATCCCAGGACGGGGGAGACCCTCTCCAGCCGGATTCACAAACTGTTGTTCGCCGATGAAGTCGAAGTGGATATTGCACATGGCTGATCTCAACCTGATGCGGCCCGAGTTCATCCGCGAAAGTAACACCGATGACTCCTTCGGAGTCGTCGAGAAGCCACTCACGCTGACCGAACGCATTTACGATATAAATTGGGTGCGCAAGGCGTTTATCGTTCTTATGCTCGCCGCGATCTGGCAAGTCTATGCAAGCTACGTCAACAACGTTCTTCTGTTTCCGACGCTGTCGCAGACGTTTGGCGCTCTAGTCGACGGCATCATATCGGGCGGCTTGCTGCGACGCGCATGGTTCTCGATTAGCCTTCTATTGCAGGGCTATGCGATCGGACTCCTTCTCGCCGCCATATTCACCGGCGTTGCGATCGGCACGCGAATAGGCCAGGACCTGCTTGAAACCCTGACGTCGATGTTCAACCCGCTGCCATCGATCGCGCTGCTGCCGCTCTCTTTGCTTTGGTTCGGGCTCGGCAATGGCAGCCTCATTTTCGTCCTGATTCATTCCGTGCTCTGGGCCGTCGCCCTCAACACACATTCCGGCTTCAAGTCGGTATCGCCTACCATGCGGATGGTAGGAAGGAATTATGGTCTCAGCGGCGCTTCATACATCACCAAGATTCTGATCCCCGCCGCGTTTCCAAGCATTCTGGCGGGCCTCAAGATCGGCTGGGCGTTTGCGTGGCGAACGCTTATTGCGGCCGAGCTCGTATTCGGCGTGGCAGCCGGATCCGGCGGCATTGGCTGGTTTATTTATGAACAAAAGAATCAACTTGAAATCCCCGGTGTTTTCGCAGGGCTGCTGACCGTGATTCTCATCGGTCTGCTGGTAGAGAACCTGATCTTCCGCGTTATCGAGGCCCGTACCGTGCGGAAATGGGGCATGCAGAATTGAACCGGCGTCGCGTCAATACTCCGTACGAAAGAATGAAAAGATGAAGAACTACAAGATTGCGGCGATCCCCGGTGATGGCATCGGCGCTGAAGTCGTTACGGCTGGAGTCGAGGTGCTCAACGCCGTCGCCAAGCACGACGGCAAATTCAGTGTCACCTTCGACCACTACGACTGGGGCGGCGAATACTATAAAAAGCACGGCCGCATGATGCCGGAGAACGGCCGCGATCTGATCCGCAAACACGACGCCATCTTGTTTGGCTCGGCTGGTCATCCTGACATTCCGGACCACATCACGCTGTGGGGCTTGCGTCTCGCCATCTGCCAGCCGTTCGATCAGTACGCCAATGTGCGCCCGACCCGCATTCTGCCCGGCATCACCTCGCCATTGCGCAGTGTAACGGACAAGGAGCTCGACTGGGTCATCGTGCGCGAGAACTCCGAGGGTGAATATGCCGGCGTCGGCGGCCGGGTCCATCAAGGTCTGCCGATCGAAGCAGCCACCGATGTGGCGATGTTCACCCGCGCCGGCGTCGAGCGCATCATGCGTTTCGCGTTTCGTTTAGCGCAGTCGCGCCCGCGCAAGCTGCTGACGGTCGTTACCAAGTCGAACGCGCAGCGCCATGCGATGGTGATGTGGGATGAGATCGCTGTCCAGATCGCGGCAGAATTTCCGGACGTCACCTGGGACAAGATGCTGGTCGATGCCATGACGGTGCGCATGGTGATGCGGCCTCAGTCGATCGATACGGTTGTCGCGACCAATCTGCACGCTGACATTCTGTCTGACCTCGCCGCCGCGCTGGCAGGCTCACTCGGCATCGCGCCGACCGCCAACCTCAACCCAGAGCGTGAATTCCCGTCGATGTTCGAGCCAATTCACGGCTCCGCTTTCGACATCACTGGTAAGGGCATAGCCAACCCGATCGGTACGTTCTGGTGCGCCGTTATGATGCTGGAGCATCTTGGTGAAACATCAGCTGCCAGCCGGCTCATGAAGGCGGTCGAACGCGTGACTGGCAATTCGGATCTGCATACGCCCGACCTCGGCGGCAAGGCGACCACGGCTAATGTCACGGCTGGCGTGCTGGAAGCCATTCAGGGAATGAATAGTTAAATCGTTCAACTCTGACTTTTCGACTACA
>JBEPUM010000412.1:0-2645 GCA_041691515.1 Pseudomonadota bacterium
GTGACTTAAGTCACATTTTGTTTTTGCTGCCGATCCGTATAGTTTTTCAATAACTTGGGCTGGAACAGGCCTGGATGCGGTGTCGCGAACGCGCACGGGGACGCGCGGAAAGAAAATCATGACTGCTCGCCATTTCGCCGGCGCCATCTACAGCGCGCTGACGAACCGCAAGGATGGCCCCTCGCTGTATGACGTGTGCGACCCCGTATTGTTGCGCCACCAGGGCGGCGACGGCCATCTGGCCAAATTCTACAAAACGGCGCTCGCGAACCCGGCCCTGCGCCCGCTGCTGCGGCGAGCCGGACTCCCGGAGCTTCGCGACGAGACGCGTTTTCGGGAACTTCAAGACGCTCTGCGGCGGGCGCGCGACGACGAATCCCCGGACTGGGCGGCGATCGGTCAGCCGGTAGCTGCGCTCCTGGATACCGTGAACTTGCAGCACCCCCGGCCCAGGCCATCGGCATCGGCAGCCCCTGCTCCCGGTCTCGCCGACATCGAGCGCATCATCCGGACTTGCGGCGCACACCTTCTCCAATCGTTTCGCAAGAACGGCTTCATCCCGACTTTTGCCGCGTTCAATCTGATCGGCGATCCGGATTTGCGCGGCAGGGACTTTCTCGCGGCACTCACCGGCCTTGATGCACGCGGCTACAAGAACTCGACTTTGCTGTTCAATCTGGCGCGCGTCTTCATTGCGCGATCGCCGGCACGCGACCTTATCAATCCGCCCTGGACCGGCATTGCCGAACCAATGTGGCAGCCGATGCAAATCCGGCATCGTTCCGCGTACTACGACGCGTTTTTCACCGAGGCGCTTCTGAGTTTCGCCGAAACCGGTCTTGCCACGACCGGGGAAGTCGAAGCGATCCGCCGCGCCAACGCGGAGATGGTGGACTTCTGTCTCAAGATGAGCCGCGAGGATGTGCACGCGCGCGAGGGCAACATCGTCAGCGTCGTGACTGCACTGGCACCGCATCCCCATCCGCGCTTCAGCCGCTTTTTTGCTCAGATCAAGCAGGAGCTCGGCTTCGGCATCTACGTTCCCGACTGCGACACCACCGCCTGCTCGTTTTCAGCGGCCACACAAGCCGGCTCGACCGATCCCATCCTCGATCAGCCGCTGCTCGACTTCTATGCCGGCTATCAGGTCGGCAGCGGCGCCAACGAACCGCTTGTCACCGTACCGCTCAACGACAATGTCGATTACGACGGCGGCATCGTCACCTGGATCGACAACCTCGCGGGCGATCGCCCCTACGGCAACGATCTCGACCCCACGCTCAACCTCGATGTTCTCGAAGTCAGCTTCCGCAATTGTTCGCGGTGGCGCGTTCTCGAAACGCCGCAACGCCTGCAAACCGTACAGCGGATCATCGGCTTTCAACGCCGGCTGGTTGCCAGCGGCGCGTTCAGCAATCCCCGGTCCCATATCTACTATTTGCCCGAGCTCTACTGCGCCTACTTCGGACGATGCTACGCGGCGTTTGCCGCGCTGCCGCCCTCCACCCAACAAGCGATCGATCCCGATGACTGCTTCGGCTTCATCCGGAGCCGGGTTCTGGACTACGTGCAGGACACGCTGATGTCAGCCGAGATGAACGTGTTCGATGCAGCCTTGGCGCTCATCGCATTAGGCCATCTCGGCGCAGATGCGGCGAGCTTTGCTCCAGCGTTGCATTGCATCGTCAACCACGTCGGCGAAGGCGGACGGCGTGGCCCGTTCAAGGCGTATGAATGGAACAAGATGAAAACGCCAACGCGTATTCTGGTGGGCGGCGCGGAAGTGACCTCGGCCTTCGTGCTGATGGGGCTCGCCCTCGCCCGCAAAGCCATGCGGCAACCGGTGCAGCGTTAAACCAGCGATCGAGGGCGTTGCCTCGCGCTAAATTGAAGCCGGATCAGCGTCAGCCGCTGGTGTATCGGTCCAAATGACTCCATAATTTCGCCGACCTGCTGACCCGCCTTCATAAAACGGCAAGGCCTGATGAGATTCATTTCCGCACTTCTGATATTTTTCTCGATATTTTCCTTGCCGATTGCCGCCCACGCTGCCGACGTCTCCGGAATTCCAAAAATCCACGACGGCGACACGATGGCGATCGGCGCCATGAAGCTGCGGCTCAGCGCCATCGATGCGCCCTCTGCCGATCAATTGTGTCTGAATAACAAGGGCGAGCGCTGGACCTGCGGCGCCGCCGCACGCGATGCACTCATCCATCACGTCGACAAGAAAACCTGGACTTGCCACGTTTTGCGGGCCAATCGCTTCGGCCGCTCGGTCGCCAAATGCAGCGTCGACGGCGAGGACATTCAGGGATGGATGGTCCGGAACGGGTGGGCCCTGTCGCTCCCGCACATATCCCACGATTATGATGCGGATCAGAAAGCCGCGCGCGATGCAAAAACCGGTATGTGGGCCGGCGCGTTTATTGCGCCTTGGGACTGGCGCGTACGCAACAAGAAAACGCAGATACTCGGAGCCGTCAAAGCGCCGCCGACCGCGCGCGCCATCCTGCTTGCCTCGGCGTCAGGCCCGGTCGCTCCCTCCCCCGAATGCACCATCAAGGGCAACGTCAACCGCTCCGGCGTCTGCATCTATCACAAGCCAACCAGCCGCTGGTATGCGCAGATCAAGATGAAGATCA
>JBEPUM010000413.1:0-2640 GCA_041691515.1 Pseudomonadota bacterium
CTGTAGCGCGACAATCTTGATGAGAAGTGCGCGACGATCTGGATGAGAATCTGGTGTCGCGGCGGTGGTGATGATCGCGACAAAGAATGACGCGCGCAAGCGGAAGTTTGATTGTCGCGGCGCGTCAATCAGCGTTGATATTGGCGGGAGTGGCATATGACGCTGGGCGACCTGGCCCGCGCTTTCGCTCGATAGCCTCACGCCGCCTGTAGCTCTCGACATTCATCTCGAAGATTGTGGCGTGATGAACGAGACGATCGATTGCGGCGAGGGTCATCGCGGGATCGGGAAAGACCTTCCCCCATTCGCCGAATGGCTGGTTCGCGGTGACGAGCATGGATCTGCGCTCGTAGCGAGCGCTGATCAGTTCGAACAGCACGCTGGTCTCGGCCTGATCTTTGGTGACGTAAGCGAGGTCGTCAAGGATCAGCAGGTGGAAGCGGTCGAGCCGATTGATTGCGGCTTCGAGGTCGAGTTCGCGGCGCGCGACCTGGAGCTTTTGCACCAGATCGGTTGTGCGGGTGAAGAGAACCTTCCATCCCTTCTCGACGAGGGCGAGGCCGATCGCGGAAGCCAGATGGCTCTTTCCGCCGCCGGGCGGTCCGAACAGCATCAGGTTTGCGCCTTTCCCGAGCCAGGCGTCGCCGGCAGCGATGGCTGTAATTTGGGCCTTGGAAATCATCGGCACGGCCTCGAAGGCGAATGTATCGAGGGTCTTGCCGGGAAGCAGGCGGGCTTCGGCAAGATGGCGCTCGATGCGGCGACGATCGCGCTCGGCCAGTTCATGCTCAGCGATGGCGGTCAGAAAGCGGGCGGAGGGCCAACCTTCCTTGTCGGCCTGCTCGGCGAATTGGGCCCACAGCAGCTTGATGGCGGGCAATCGCAGTTCGTTAAGGAGAAGGCTGAGCCGTGCGGTATCGGTTGTGTTGTTGGTGTTCATGCGGCATCTCCCGTCAGGGTGGCGCCGAGCAGTTCCTCGTAGGCATTGAGCGGAGCGAGTTGCACGACAACATTGGGCAGCCGGGCGGGATCGGGTGCGAACCGCATCCGTAAGACGGCGATCTCGGGCAACTGTTTGTGCTGCAGATAGATGGCAAGCTGATCGGCCAGTTCGCTCTCGCAACCCCGCTCATGGGCCATGGCCAAAAGCTCGACCATGATGCGGCAGGCCTGCCGTTCCGGCAGTTGTTCAAGCAGAGCATCGAAGGTTTGCCGGTATGCCTGGCGCGGGAAGAGCTGGTCGCGATAGACAAGGTTTAGCAGCGCCATCGGCTTGCGGCGCAGCGAATGGATGACATGCCGGTAATTGACGACCTGGTCGTGCTTGCCCGAGGGATGGGCTCGGCCGCGCGGCAGTGTCATGAGATGGGTGCCGCCGATGAAGATATCGAGCCGGTCATCGTAGAGGCGCGCCCTGAGCTGGTGTCCGATCAGGCGAGAGGGCACGGTGTAGAATACCTTACGGAGCGTGAAGCCGCCGGAGGATGTGACGCGCACGCTGACCTCCTCGTAGTCCGACGAGCGCCGGTCCGGCAAAGCCTGCAGTTCGGCGCGCTCGATATCGATACGCTTTGCGTTGCGGGCATTTTGGCGGCTGACAATCTCATCGATGAAACAGCGATAGGCGGCGAGAGCGTCGAAGTCGGCCGAGCTTCTCATCAGCAGCGCGTCGGCGATCGCGCGCTTGAGATGACCGTGGGAGCCTTCGATGGCGCCGTTCTCATGCGCGATGCCGGCGTTGTTACGGGTCGGGGTCATCCCATAGTGGCGGCACAGTTGTTCGTAGCGATGGGTCAGGTCCGCCGCGGCATTTTTGTCGAGATTGCGAAACGCCGCCGACAGGCTGTCGCTGCGATGCTCACGGGGAGCCCCGCCCAGCGACCAAAGGGCGTTTTGGATGCCTTCCGCCAAGGCAACAAAACTCTCACCACCGAGCACGACATGGGCATGCTCGAAGCCGGAATAGGCGAGCCGGAAATGATAGAGCCGATGATCCAGCGGCTGGCCAGCGATCGAAATACCGGCATGTCCCATGTCGGTAAAATCCGACAGGCCCATCCGGCCTGGCACATGGATCTGCCGGAAGATGACCTCCTGCTCTTCGCCATGAATGGCCCGCCATGATCGGATCCGCCGTTCCAGGGTCCGGCGAACGCCGCCTCCCAACTCGGGGTGGCGGCGGATCATCTCCTCGAAAATCGCGATCGGTCGAAGGCCGGCGGCCGTCTTCAGCATCGGCACGACTTCGGCGTCGAAAATATCAGCGAGTGGATCAGGTCGTCTGCGTCCTCGCGGAGCCTTCTGCGAAGGCAGCTTCGGATCCTTCTCAATGCGATAGGCCGTGGCAAGACTGATTGATGCCTTCGCCGCCGCGACGGCCGTGGGGTAGGTCTGACGGAACTTCATGTAGAGCCTCATCTGGTGATCGGTTAAGTGGCGGCCGGGCACAAAGCGATTCCTCCAAATCGGAAAAACCACCGGCATACCCGGTCGACCGCCATCACCAGCTAAAGCCTCCAAAAGGAAACGCCGCCGGAGGCTTAAAACTCCGGTCGGGCTACGCCCTCCCTGCGTTCCAAGCCTCCGGCATTCTCATCCTGATTGACGCGCCCCTCTCAGCTTCATTGTCGCGCGGCACCT
>JBEPUM010000414.1:0-2634 GCA_041691515.1 Pseudomonadota bacterium
CGGTGTTTTCGAAATTCACCGTGACGTTGTCGCCGTCGAAGGTCGCCGCCCAGGTCTGGGTTTCGCTATGTCCCAAGATCCGGCGCTCCATCACAAACGTATGCTCGCTGGTCCAGCGTCCCCTTGCGGCATTGATTCCATACGGTGCGGGAGGACTCCTGCGATAGGCGCCGTCCAACCCGACCATTCCCGTGAACCGGCGGTCCCCCTTGTCGGTGTACGTCGTTAAGACCCATGACGAATCCGAATCGTAGAAATTCACCGAGAAACTTTTCAGCCGCAGCCTGTTGTCAAAGAATTCGTATGTCTTTCCCGAAACGGCCTTGGCCAGTTCCGGCGTGCCGCCGATGGCAGACGGTTTTTCGGTCGCGGCCCGGCGCAAGGCGTTGGTCAGCAGCGCTTTTGTAATGGGATCTTCGGGCAAGGGCTTGTCGGATTTGACCGCGCTGGAAATGTCGTCGATCAGCCCGGAGACCGAATAGAATTCATTGTCCTGAAGAAAGCCGGTCATGACGGCAACGAGGTCCAGTTTTGGAATCACAAGGATCAGTTGCGAATGGCGGCCGCGCGCCATGTAGGCCCCTTTTTCGGGATACGACCACCACAAATTTCCATAGTGAAATCCAAACGTCGCCGTGACGGGGCCAGCCTTTGCCCTGTCGGCCCATCCGGGCGGGATGAGCTGTTTTCCGTCCCATAATCCGTTGTGCAGGTAGAGATAGCCTATCCTGGCCATGTCGTGCGGCGACAGGGAAAGCCCGGCTTCGCCATCGGTGACGCCCTGTGCGTCGACAGATCCCCATTTGGCGCTCTTGATGCCGAGCGGTTCGAACAGCTCTTTCTTTGCAAAGTCGAAGGCGTTCTGGCCGGACTTCCTGTTGATCAGGCCGGACAGCAGATACGGGTTGCCACTGTTGTAATAGAAACTGGCGCCCGCGCGGCAGCCATCGGCTGGTTGAGCACGAAGGCGGTCCGGTCCGCGCTCTCGTACATCTGCATGATGGTCTCGCCGGGGGTATAGAGCTTCTCCACCCACGCGATGCCGGAATTCATGTCGAGAAGGTTCTGGACGGTTATCGCCTTTTTGTTCGCATCGGCATCCGGAATGTGCTTGTCCGAAAACAGATCGACAACCGGGTGATCTACGCTATCGAGCTCGCCCTTTTGCAGCTCGATCGCGATCAGCGTGCTGACGATGCTTTTGGTCACCGATCTCAAATCGTGACTGACGCCGGCGACATACGGAGCATAGTAAGCATCGGCCACGATCTTGCCGTGGCGAATGATGGTCAGGCTGTCCTGCTTGTAGGTGCCGACGGTCTCGATCAGTTTTGCGAGACGGGCCGAATCCATTCCCTGCTCTTCGGGGCTCGACGTCTGCCAGGATTTTGTCGGCCAGGGGATCTCTCGGGTGTTCTCCTGGGCGCCCGGATCGTCAGCGGCGGCAGCAAGCGAACTGAATGCACCAAAACCCGCGACCAGCGCTGCAAGCGTCAGAAGTCTGACCCGCATCGATCCCTCCGAGCCCGTATCCACTAGCATTATAGATGAAACCGGGCCGGGAGCGAGCCCAAAGGAACGCCCGCTGATCTTGCCGGGACCTTACGGGCGGTATCGTGCCTTTAACGATCTGCGAAAGGTGTCCTTAAAGCGGAGCGGATAATGAATTCGGACATTATTGGAAAAGCTTTCTATGAATCGCGCACGTCCGTCCGTTCTCACGGCATGCTTTTGGGCTTACTGGGATTTGTACCATACCTTGCTCAAGGCTTGGCGTCCGGCCCTGTTCGCCTTTCTAATCCTGTCGATTGGCTTCTTCGCGACGGCGGTTGGACCACTGCTGCTGACGCGCGATCCGATCGGACAAGCGCTTGCGCGGCAGGTGATTCTGGTTGGACTTTGTTTTCTGCTGACGCCGTTCTTGCTGGCGATCCACCGGCTCGTGCTTCTGGGCGAGCCGACAACGCGATACGATTTCGAACCGTCCAGCCAGCGTTTTCAGTTGTTCTTCGGCTGGCTCGCCTTGAGTGTTCTTATGATGAGCATTCCGTCGTTGCTGGATGCTCTCACGGCGCCGAGGGGGCCTGTCTATTATGGCTCGGGTCACTCTTTTGCCGGCTCTCGCTCCACGATTGTAACGGTTGTACGCCTTGTCGTATTGATCGTCGTGCAGCATTTTCTTGTGCTTTTTCCCGCGGTGGCGATCGATGCACCGGGAGCCGCGTGGCAGAACGCGATCGGTGACACACGTCGTCACAGATGGTTTGTTCTTGCGGTAACAATCCTGCCGTTCATTCCAATTGGACTGCTTTTCGTCGCAGCAACACCCCTGTTACGGGTTGGGCCGGGGACCCTGATCGGGTTGATCGCAGGCATGCTGTGGGTCGGCGCAATGCTCCTTGTTGCCGTGACGCTCGGAGCCGTCATCGCCTCACGCCTCTATCAGGTCATCGGCGATCGGCTGAACATGCCTTTGCGCTAAGGCGAGGGTTTGTGCCACGTGCGTTGACTCAGGGCCAGCCGACGAGCGTCGTCGGGCACCAGCGGGCTTTTCGCTTCGCGACGCGCCCCTCGCGATGTTCAGTGTTGTAGTCGCGCGGCTCGGCCGTGCGCGTGAACTGCGCGCGATCATCC
>JBEPUM010000415.1:0-2627 GCA_041691515.1 Pseudomonadota bacterium
TTGAGCTTCGAGGTGCCGGCCGGCAAGACGGTGGCGATTGTCGGTCCGTCAGGTGCGGGTAAATCGACGATCTCGCGCCTGCTGTTTCGCCTTTATGACGTTTCGGGCGGCCGCATCCTGATCGACGGTCAAGATATTCGAAACGTCACGCAGGCCTCGCTGCGCGCGGCGATCGGGATGGTGCCGCAGGACACCGTGCTGTTCAACGATACCATCCGCTACAACATCCGCTATGGCCGCTGGAATGCGACCGATGAAGAAGTCGAGACCGCCGCTCAGACGGCGCAGATCGATGGCTTCATCAAACTCTCGCCGCATGGCTACGAGACCGAAGTCGGCGAGCGCGGCTTGAAGTTGTCCGGTGGCGAGAAACAGCGCGTGGCGATTGCGCGCACGGTGCTGAAGGCACCTCCGATCCTGGTGCTCGACGAGGCGACGTCGGCGCTCGACAGCCACACCGAGCATGAAATTCAGGAGGCTCTGGAACGCGTATCGCGCAACCGCACCTCGCTCGTGATCGCGCACCGGCTGTCGACGATCGTGGGAGCTGATGAAATCATCGTGCTCAATCAAGGCCGGATCGCGGAGCGGGGAACCCATGTCCAGCTTTTGGCGGCCAACGGTCTTTACGCGAGCATGTGGAACAGGCAACGTGAGGCGCAGGAGGCGCGGGAGAAACTGGCGCTGATCGCGGACGAGAACGAAGCGCCGAATCGCGCACCTCCTGTTGTCGACGACGGGTTGATGACTCCCGCCGCCGCGGAGTAATCGCCTGCTAGTACCCGTGCTTCTTGTATTCACGCAGAACGGATTCTGAATTTCCATGTCCATCACCCATTCAATCCGCGCGCAAATTCCGCCGATCCATCCGGAAGGCTATCCGTTCATCGGAGGCTTTGCGCTGGCCAGCCTCATCCTGTTCTGGGTTTGGCCGCCGCTCGGCTGGATCGGAACGCTGCTGACGGTATGGTGCGCGCTGTTCTTCCGCGATCCGGTGCGCGTAACGCCGGTTCGCGAAGGTATCGTCGTTGCGCCGGCGGATGGCCGGGTGTCCATGATTACGCAGACCTTGCCGCCGGCTGAATTGGGTCTCGGCGACCAGCCACTGCTGCGCATTTCGATTTTTATGAGCGTGTTCAATTGCCATGTGAATCGTAGTCCCGTCGCGGGGCGTATCGACCGCATCGCCTATCGGCCCGGCAAGTTCATCAACGCCGAACTCGACAAGGCAAGCGAGGACAACGAACGCAATTCGCTCGTTATCTCGACGGCAAATGGCCGCGTCGGGGTGATCCAGATCGCAGGCCTGGTGGCGCGGCGGATCGTCTCGTTCGTGCGCGAAGGACAAACGATCGGAGCGGGTGAGCGCTTCGGGCTGATCCGCTTCGGCTCGCGGCTCGACGTATTCTTGCCGGAGGGCACCAAGGCACTGGTGTCCGAAGGCCAGACTGCGATTGCCGGTGAAACGGTGCTGGCTGACTTCCGGCTTGGCGACGGCGGCCGGACCTATCGCAGCAATTAACCATCCGGGCGGCTGCGACTGCGGGGTGTCGCGCCAATAGCGAAGCGGGCCGGGTCTTGCTATATGGAAGTGATGCAAACGCCCTACGATCCGAAATCGCCCGAGATGCGCCGCCGCCGGTTCCGTCCGATCCCGGTGCGTATGCTGGTGCCCAACTTCATCACGCTGCTGGCGATTTGCGCGGGTCTGACGGCGATCCGGCTCTCGACCGAAGGGCGAATGGAATTGGCGGTAGCGGCCATCGTATTCGCCGCGGTTCTCGATGGGCTCGACGGGCGCGTGGCCCGCATGATCAAGGGACAGTCGAAATTCGGTGCTGAACTCGACAGCCTCGCGGATTTTGTCAATTTCGGTGTGGCGCCCGGCCTGATTCTCTATTTCTGGCAACTGCACGACCTGAACAACGTCGGCTGGATCGCGGCGATGACTTTCGCGATCAGCGGCGGCCTGCGGCTGGCCCGCTTCAATGCGACGATGGACGATCCGAACAAGCCTGCCTTCGCAGCGAATTTCTTTACCGGCGTGCCCGCGCCCGCCGGCGCGATCACGGTGTTGCTGCCGATCTATCTTGCGTTTCTTGGTGTTCCGCAGCCGCCCGCGGTGCTGACTGCGTTTTATACGCTGCTGATTGCCATTCTGATGGTTTCGCGGCTGCCTGTATTTTCAGGCAAAACCGTACGGATGCGCGTGCCGCCCGAGATGGTGCTGCCGGTTTTCGTGTCGGTGATTTTCTTCATCGCGCTGTTGATCAGCTATCCCTGGGTCATCCTGTCCTTTGGTTCAGTCATTTATCTCCTGAGCCTTCCGGTCGGTTGGAAATCCTATCGTGACCACAGCCGCAAGGCTCGAGCGCAGGAGATGTCTCAGGCCGAGGCCTCTGCCGCCGAGGAGGCGTCGTTGACAGCGCCGGTCGGGGAGCAGGAGCAGGACAACCGGCCCCGCCTGCACTGAAAATCTTGCCGTTGCAGCCTCCGTGCGCCCGGCCCATAAGTTGGGCCCCGGCGCAAAGTCGGGTATAGGGCGAGACAGGCCGCCTATAAAAAATCGGAGAAAACGCCGTGACGAAATCCGCGACCGCGCCGCTTCCTGCGTCCGTTCTTGAAGC